>CAZBQM010000049.1:0-18939 GCA_964494045.1 uncultured Rikenellaceae bacterium | reverse complement strand
TCTTGAAGTAATCCAGGATCTTGATCCTTCAGGTGTTGGTGCCAGAAACCTGCGGGAATCCCTTCTTATTCAGCTGGCCAGGAAAGACAGATCATTCCCTCCCGTCAGACTGGCCTATACAATAATCGACCAGTACTTTGAGGAGTTCTCCAAAAGACATTATGACAAGATAATTGCAAAGGCGGGACTTACAGAGGATCAGTTGAAAGCATCAATAGATGAGATACTTAAGCTTAATCCCAAACCAGGTAACCTATACAGCGATTCCTTCAGCAAGACCGTCCAGTCAATAGTCCCCGACTTCATCCTCGAGCTTACCGAAGATGGCTTTGACCTCCATCTTAACTCAAGAAACCTGCCCGAACTGAGGCTCAGCCCGTCGTACAGGGATATGCTGAGCGATTACAGCCGGAACAGGAACCAGAAGAAAGATATGAAGGAGGCCGTCACCTTTGTGAGACAGAAGATAGAGTCGGCCAGGTGGTTCATCGATGCAATAAAACAGCGGCAGAATACTCTGCTCCTGACGATGAATGCCATCCTCGAATATCAGCGCGAATACTTCATCGATGGTGATGAAACAAAGCTGAAGCCAATGATCCTCAAGGATGTGGCCGAAATGACTGGTCTCGATATCTCAACAGTATCTAGGGTTGCCAACAGTAAGTATATCCAGACTCATTTTGGTATTTTCCCTCTGAAATTCTTCTTTTCCGAAGGTCTCCAGACCGATAGCGGAGAGGAAGTATCGACACGTGAGATAAAAAGGATACTCCAGGATTTTATTGAGAATGAAGAGAAAAGAAGGCCACTGACTGACGAACGCCTGACCGAGATACTTCAGGAAAAGGGTTACCAGATAGCCCGCCGTACAGTTGCCAAATACAGGGAGCAGCTTAATATACAGGTTGCCAGGTTGAGAAAGGAGATCTGATGCAGGATGAAGAAAACAAGGGATTAGCTTTCAGGCTGGCAAAAGTCGTATATATTGTCTTTTATCCCATGCTGATACCGGTCTACGGTATGCTGATACTTTTCTCAGCTCCCACACTGCTTGGTTATCTGCCTGCATCTATAAAAAAGATTGTACTGATAATCCTTATTACAAATAACCTTTTTGTCCCTCTTGCCTTTATGCCCTTTCTACGCTTCAGGGGCTATATCAGTTCATTCAGGATGGAGGAAAGACAGGAGAGAACAATACCTCTTCTTCTCTGCGCCTTGCTTTATTCAGTGACTGCTTTTATTTTCATAAGATTCCAGATCCCTTTCTTCATAAAATCCTATACTCTCTCTGTATTCTTTCTGGTGATCGCAGCAACCATCATCAACTTCTGGTATAAGATATCCATTCATGCCATAGCAGCCGGCGGGCTTACTTCCCTTGTTTTCATCCTTTCGCTTAGGATGCATGTACCTCTTACTGAATATATTATCATGACAATAATTTTCTCGGGATTGATACTCTCAGCGGGTCTTCAGCTGCGCAGACACAGTCCTGCTGAAGTGTGGACAGGATTTTTCACCGGTATAGCCGGAATGATCTTCGTCCTGTTAATCCTGTAGAAGTACATCAAGCGCCCTCTCAAGAAGTAGTTCAGATTCACTTACCAGTTCGAATGGTGCTCCGGAACAAACACCGGGTAAGTTTTTACTCTTTTGAAGATCTTTCTGAGTGATGCTACGGAACCATCCGGTTCCGGAAAGGTATTTCGCCAGATACTCCTGTTCTGTCTGCCCGGGAGTAGGCACAAGCAGTGCGCCGGAGCCCAGTGAAGCAAGTTCCATAATTGTCGAATAGCCACCGCGTGTGATGACGCCTTTTGCACAGGTGATAAGTTCAGCCATTTGGGAAGCGGGAAGGTGGGCCGACCATGAAATCCGCCCCTTTGCCTGGGTTCTCCTGTCTGTACCGGGTCTTCCTTCAAGGATGACAAGGTTCTCATCCCTTCCTGTGAACAGCCTGATTACCGATTCTTCAAAAATGCTTTTCTGTGGCTCTGGCCCTGAAAGTATTGCCAGGTAATAATCACCTTTAGCGAGGTCACCATGAACCGGTTTTTCATAATTTGTGAATCTCGATAACAAGCCTGTAAATATGACGTTTGCAGGGAGTCTTACCCCGTGCGAGAGTCTGCCCGTCAGGTTCACTTCCCCTGGGAGATCGGGAATGAAGCAACAGGAGTATCTGCTTATAATGAAGCGGTGAAAGAGGACTCCAATAAACTCGAATGGTCTGAAGATCAACGGAAAAGGTATGCGGACCTGATGGGTGACATAGACAGTCTTTGTTTTTTTGTTCCAGAGTCCGAACCTGTTGTCACTGATCACAATGTCGACAGAATGCTTCCTGATAAGGCTTCTGAGTAAAAAATGTTCCTTTACTATATGGTATAGAAGCAGGGGGATCTGGATGAAGAGGATGAGATATTGTGGCAGGAGGCGTGAATAATTCGGTCTGAACCCCGGGAAACTTATGAACCCGGTCCCCGGAAGTTCGGCTGAGAAGAAATCCTTCAGGGATTCTGAAGCAGCGATGATGACGGTATTGCCTGATCTTTCGAGGCTTTTCGCGAGAGCTGTCATCCGGCCCGCATGCCCGAGTCCCCAGTCGAGGGGGCAGATGAGTATTTTTTTTCTTTCTTTCAAGGTCAGCCTGAGACCTGGGTTTTAATGCCGAGTTTTCGCACACGAGCAGCTATCTCCTTCAGTTCGGAGAGAGGTACTTTTTTAAGGGAACCGCCGTCGGGAGTATCCCTTGAGATGGTATAGATCATTACTTCCGAGGGCCTGATCATGTCAATGGCCTTAAGCCAGGCATCAAGCTCTTCGGGGGTTGTATTGTCGATGGTTCTTCCATTAAATGTCCCCCTGAGGAAAAGGGTCTGAATGATGAGCTGTCCGTTGAAGCTCTTCAGGCCTTCAACCAGTTCAGCCACCTTGATATTTACCCTTGGCTGATTATTTAGCCTTACAGTAAGATCAAATCCTGAATCCATCTTCAGAATGTTCTTGTCGACCTTCAGGAGGGCTTCCCTTATCCCAGGTATGGTTATTGTTGATGAATTTGAGAGAACAGCAATTTCAGTACCCGGGAAAAAACTGTCCCTTATCTCAATTGTATCATCAATTATACCGGGGAAATCGGGATGCAAAGTGGGTTCGCCGTTACCGGCAAAAGTGATAACATCCGGCTTCATTCCTTTTTCCTTCATTTCAGACAATTTCCTGGCGAGGGCGCTTCTGACTTCCATGCGGGTAGGGAAGAGCGCTTTTTCTCCCTTATTCTCCTGTGTCAGGCCGCACTCACAGTAGATGCAGTTGAAATTGCATACTTTCCGGGTTACAGGAAGAAGGTTTATTCCCAGAGAAACGCCCAGTCTTCTGCTTTTGACCGGTCCGAAGATTATTTCATTAAAAAGAAATGTTGCCATAGTTGGATGCAGGTATGAAGCGGTAAAAGTAATACTTAATCGCGAAGAAAAGAAAAGGTGATTTTCAGGGCCTCACAGGTTGATTTCCCTTTATGCCAGCCTTCTTATTGTAGTCCCGGGAGTCAGTTTCAGTTCAGAAAGGTCGCAATTCTCAAGAAGGAGCAACCCGGGCTTTTTCCCTGGTTCAATACTCCCGAATGTGGCCGTCTCATCCAGGGCCTTTGCCCCGTTCAGTGTGGCATATTTAACAAGATCTTCGAGCGAAGCAGAAGGGAAGCCAGACTGCAGAATTTTCAATTCATTGAGGATGCTGAGGCCTGAATTTGAAGCAAGGCTGTCGGTGCCAATAACAATGGTGCAATCAGATCCGGCCAGTATATCAAGTGGAGGGAGCTTTCCCTCTATAATAAGGTTTGATGCGGGACAAAGGCACCAGAAAACTCCCTTCCTGTTGTTGATTACAGGTATCATCTCCTTCCGGATAAAGGTGTTATGGACCAGGATGAGGTTCCCTGAAGGATTGATCTCATCCATAACAACTGAGATATGTGAATCGGCGCTTTCGGGAGCTTCTCCCAGAAATCCCGATGTACGATATGAATCCATTAGTGGTCCCGAGTGATCCTCAAGGAAATTCACCTCCGATTCTGACTCCATGAAATGGATAGAAGTAATCCTGTTGTCGTGGGTATGCTCCCTTATAAGGCTGAAGAGGGTTTTTGATACCGAATAGGCAGAATGCGGAACAATCCACCAGGAAATACCTTCCTCCCTTGCCCTGTCTGCCACCTGAAGGATCTCATTCATTCTTCTGGTGGCGTTATCAGGATTTACACCAAACACTTCAAGAAGACTTATATATTTTATTGTACTGTGTTTTTTTAACCTGAAGGTATCTGTTGTATTACATATATCTGCACAAAGCACTATTCCTTCATCAGTCATAATTTTGTCGGCCCACATTATGGAGTCAATCCTTTCTGACTCCTTTGATCCTCTCAGTGTGTTAATGCCTTTGATGAACGAGGCCAGGCCCCGGGCATTCTCTGCCGGGATTCTGAGGTGTGACAGTTCGAGATGACAATGACAATTGACAAAACCTGGTATTATAATCCCGTTGTAGAATCCGACAGAAGCTGACTCAGTGAGGTCACCGTGGGTATCTTCGACAGAGGTTACCAGACCTTCGGCATCGAGGTTTACGATGCCTCGCTTAAGAGGGCTCCCGGTATTTGTGAAGATATACTGAGCAGAAAATCTTCTCATTGGCGAAGAATGGAATATGTAAATGAGATGTCTTCGACTATCTGATGTACGGGAATATCCGGTGAAAGGCCCTCCATATCCACAAACCAGCCTCTCAGAACCATATGATCGTCAGTCTCCAGCGGAACGGTCACACTGTATCTGTGAGGTTTTCCATCCCTTAAATACGGGAAACATTCATAATAATGCCGTTTCCCCGAGTTCAGGCTGTCGGGATTGCAGAAATACAGGCCCATAGCCGGAGCAGGTATATGGTCATCTGCGAAAAGGGTAAGAGTGAATTCGATGGTATACTTTCCCTGGCGTCTGATAATCACAGTCCGGCTTCCTGTCCCGGGTCCGGCCTGGTCTGAGATGTGGTAGAAGAGACTGCCATCCCACAGATCTCCTTTTGATGATTCGACAAGAGGCATCTCATTCTGGTACTTCGACTCCATCTCACTCAGATGGCTGAGTACTTTGTCGTAAATCCGGATCAGTTTCTTAGGCTTTCTTACAAAATAGAATCGCATCGTCCGGTCCATGATTTCCTTATCGTAACCATGCCTGGCGATGACATCCTTATAGGGTGACAGAGAATCGGCATTCTCATAGTTAAACCTGATCTTAGGAATAGACAGGATCCCATCGGTAAGATACAGATCGGTAAGGATGGGAACAAGATCATCCTCAGGGATAAGACCTTTACGTTCAGTCTTACCTTTTCGGCTGGTGCACGACCCTGACAATACCAGCAAGGTCACCAGACCGGCAAGTAAGGCCCGGATAACCGGTGAAATTCTACTTTTTTTCATCTCTGAGGTATTTTCTCGTAAGGTATCTTACAGGATACCAGGCAGCCCAGAATCCGATCATCAGAACGGTGGCCGGAACTATCAGGAAATCCCTGAGTTTCATAACCACAGGATAGGCATCCATTATCAGCGATTCGCTCTGCAGCTTTACCACACCATATTTCTGTTGTATCCAGCATATTACAAATCCCATGATGATACCTGCAACAGCTCCAAGGATCGAAATGAACCAGCCTTCAAAAATAAATATCTTTCTTATCAGGTTATTATCTGCACCAAGACTTTTAAGGATTCCGATATCCCTTTCCTTTTCAATGATCAGCATGGTAAGGGATCCGATAATATTAAATGAAGCTATTACAAGTATAAGGGTCAGAATAAGAAAGATAGCCAGCCTTTCCGAACGCATCACCTTATAAAAGATCTCCTGTTGTTCGTACCTGTTCTGAACGGAGAAACCATCGCCAAAAACTTTTTTTACCTCTTTCTGTACCTGTCGCGGATCGGCCTCGTCCGAGAACTTGATTTCCACTGAACTCACTTCGCTTTTGTATTCGAGGAGCTCCCTGGCAAAATCAAGGGGAACAAAGATGTATTTTGAATCCAGTTCCTGTTCAACCTGAAAGATGCCTGAAGGGAAGATGAACAGTTTTTTAAAGGCATTCTCCGGATCAATACTTGCGGAAGCAGTGCGTCGCGGGACATATATGAAAAGTGGTGTCAGAAAATTGATATTCAATCCAAGATAACTGGCAATACCCACTCCTGGTATTGCATATGGCCTGCCATTTGCCGCTTCAAGCAGAAATTCACCATCCCACATGGCACTGTCTATTCCGGAGACATCATGATATCTGCCATCTACTCCCTTTACTGTAGCAATGAACTGACGACCGTCATATTCGAGCAGGGCATTTTCCTCAAGGGTGAGGGTGTAACATGAAACACCTCCGATATCAGAAATAAGGGTCAGGGATGCTGAGTCGGGTATGAATGTCTTGCCTTCAACGGCAGTGATCCTGAGATCGGGGTCAAAAGTGTTAAAAATGGAATGGACCATTTTTTCGAGGCCGTTAAAAACTGAAAGGACTATTATGAGGGCCATAGTTCCGACGGCAACACCTGCAACCGAAACGGCTGAGATCACGTTGATTGCATTTCTTGATTTCTTCGCGAAAAGATATCTGCGCGATATGTACAACGAAAGTTTCAATGTGTCATTTTTCTTGTTGTAACAAGTAGTCCGGTGCCTGTTTTATGCTTAAGGTAAAGATCAAAAAAGTTAAGAATAAATGAAAGGGGGAAAATAATAAGGTAGTATAAGGGGAGAATTATAAAAAACAGGTAAGAGATATTCAGAAGAATAACGGGATATTTCATTGAAAGGATCCACGAAATTTTTCCGGGCCAGCCATAGGTATAAAGGGTTACTATTTCAGAAAACCCTGCCCGGGCCAGCTTTTCCCTTATTTCTTCCGAGCCGTAACCGTCACGGACATGTTCGTCAATAAAAGAGCTATCATCGCCTGAATGAACGTCGGAACCTCCCTGGTCGGACGGGGTGGAGATTACAAGAAATCCTCCTTCCCTGAGGGCCGAATAAAAATTTCCAAACACTGCCTCATCGTCAGCAATATGTTCCATCACATCAACCGACAGGATGAGATTGTATCTGTTTTCCTCCTTAAGCCCGGTCAGATCAGCGGTTTCGCATGTGATTCTTTTTCCCCGGCTGGTTTTACTGAAGAATTCCTCGCAGTCGCGTATATGTTCACTATTTATATCAATAGCCCTGATTGACCATCCCTTGTTCTTCCGGCTCACCCACCACGAGTACTGGCCGAATCCGGAACCCGCATCAAGCATCTGGGCATTGTCGGGGAGCTTCCTGCTGATTGTCCGGAGAGCCTTTTTAACATGCCATGTCCTGAGCAGAAGCAGGTCAAGCATGAAATACAGGATCTTCCTCAGGAAGACATTCCCTTTAATAAAAACACCCAGCTTCCCCTTGATAGGTTCATATTGCATATACTTCAGGGTTTCAGTAGCTTGTCAATATTGTCTATGTAGTCGAGACTGTCGTCGATGAAAAATGAGATCTCCGGGACAATCCTCAGCTGGGTTCTTACTTTGTGTCCGAGTTCGAATCTCAGCCTGGTGGAGTGATCCTTTATCGCGTTGAGAGTCTCTTCCTGATTCGCAGAAGGGAAGATGCTTATGTATATCTTCGCATACGACAGGTCGGGACTTACCCTTACCCTGGTTATGGAGACCATTTTCCCCGGTGCCATCTCATTCCCTTTTCTTAGAAATATCTCTGCCATCTCCTTTAGGATCAGACGCGATACTTTTTTCTGTCTGGTTGATTCCATTGCTGCTGATATTTTAATCGTACAAAGGTACAATTTTCACTGCAATTTGTTGTAATCCCCTTGCTAAGGGGAACTCAGGACTACGGAAACGGGGGAATGCCACATGTTCATAAAAGGTCATTATCGGTTCTTTCCGGATTCATCATAATAAAAAAAGGAGTAGTTTTGCGGGAGATTTATTTTTTATGTGATGGATACAGTAGTAAGTGGCATACGTTCAACAGGGAATCTTCACCTTGGCAATTATTTCGGAGCATTAAAGAATTTTCTTGTAATGCAGAAAGAGAACAATTGTTTTTTCTTTATTGCAGATTATCATGCTCTTACAACTCATCCAAAGCCGCTCGACCTGCATGGAAACATCAAACAGGTTCTTGCTGAATACCTGGCATGCGGTATTGATCCTGAAATAGCCACGGTGTTTATCCAGAGCGATGTCCCTGAAGTATCTGAACTATATCTTCTGCTTAATATGAATGCCTATGTCGGCGAACTCCAGAGGACTGCTTCGTTCAAGGAAAAGATCAGGAAACACCCCGACAATATAAATGCAGGACTGCTAACCTATCCTGTACTGATGGCTGCCGACATAATCATTCACAAGGCGCATAAGGTTCCGGTGGGAAAGGATCAGGAACAGCACCTTGAGATGACAAGGAGGTTTGCAAGGCGGTTTAACACCATGTACGGTGTTGAGTATTTCCCTGAACCCGATGCCTACAACTTCGGGAAAAAACTTGTAAAGATACCCGGACTTGATGGAACAGGTAAGATGGGAAAAAGCGAGGGGAACGGAATTTTTCTTTCCGACAGTCCCCAGGAGATAAGAAAAAAAGTAATGAGGGCCGTAACTGACACGGGACCGACTGTTCCCAACCAGAAACCATCGGAGGCAGTCAATAACCTTTTCACAATTATGAAAGCCGTTTCTGACAAATCAACTCTCGATTATTTCAAAGAGAAACATGCAAGCTGTGAGATACGTTACGGAGATCTCAAGAAACAGCTTGCAGAGGATATAATAAAACTCACATCACCTATCAGGGAAAGAATAATTGAGATCACTGCCGACAATAAATATCTTGCAAAGGTGGTTTCGGACGGAGCCTGCAAAGCCAGGGAAAGCGCTTCAAAAACTGTCCGGGATGTGAGGGAAATCATTGGTTACAGGCCGTTCTGAAAAAGAAAGCCAGGCTTTTGACCTGGCTGACCTTGAGAGAATCAAGTATATGATTGAGATTGCCTTGGTATTATAGTTTATTCAAATTGCGTGCCAGAAATCCTTTACCCTAAAGGGTTTTCTCCTTTTGCATTTTATTCTTATTTTTGGGAACGTCATAAAACCAATTAATAAAGTGGGGAGACGGATAGCTGCCGGTATTTTGATTTTGCTTCTTGCAGGTCTTGGGGCCCTGGGATTTTTTCTGCAGCAAAACAGAAAAAAAATGGTTGCCGATCCCTACCAGGCTGTATCTCCATCAGCAGCAATAGTTATTGAGACCTCCGATCCGGGATCTTTACTTGGTTCACTTACAGTTACCGGCGGGATAACGGGCGAGCTGGCCGGAATAAAGGAATTCAGTTCACTGTTCAATACCCTGAAGTATCTGCACGAACTTTCTGAGAAGGAGAGCCTCGTAAGATTGTTTTCAGGTAACAGGTCCGTTATAGCATTCTATTTTGAAGATCAGGCGAAGCTGACCCCCTTTCTTTCCATGGTATTGCCTTCCGATCTGCGCCTAGGTCAGATAAGAGATGGACTGGGCAATGCAGGCATCAATGGCGTAGTGCCACTTAAGCAGGGGAAGACCAAAATGCTGGGTATCCCGTACAGGGATGCTGACGGCACCGACACTCTTTTCATCTCAGTAAGCTCTGGGTTGCTTTTAGCAGGCTTCTCATCGGAGATGGTTGTGACATCAAGGGCCAGGCTTTCAAACCCGGCCGATATCAGGAGCGCACAGGGATTTCAGAGGGTTCAACACGCTTCAGGCAAAAATGAGAACAAGATATTCTTCATATTTGACAACCTTAAAGGTGTGTCAGAGAGAATGTTCAGGAGTGAGAAACTTAAGCTGGCTGAGGATGTTACGAATATTGCAGGCAGCGCCGGGGGTGAATTTATTCTTGATGAGAATGGCTTTGCCTTCAGCGGATATTCCGAAGGTGCCGGTTCTGATGAGATCCTCAACAGGTTCAGGGATATCGATCCGGTAACCCTTAATACAACGGAGGTGCTTCCGGCATCGACAGTGATGTTTGAAACAATGGTGCTGGGCAAGGAAGACAGCACTGCAGATAGTGACGAAATCCCATCCGCAACCACCGAACTGTACAGAAAACTCAGACCATTTATTGGAGATGAGGTAACCAGGGCATACCTCGATATCAGGAACGTAACTCCGGAGGAGAGTTTCCTTCTGATCTATGAACTGAAAAACCGGGTTCAGGCTGAGCAACTGTTTCTCGAAGATTATGGTAATGAACGGCAGGTTAAATGGTTCGAACCCGATGACCAGACAAAGATTCCGGTATATAATACTGACCTGAAAGGATTTTCTTCAGCAATTAGTCCAGGCCTTGCCCCGGATTTTGATGATTTGTATTTTGCTTTTCATGACAATTACATGGTTACAGGGGAATCGTTCGCTGCTGTATCCCGCTTCCTGTATGAAAACCTGCTTAACAAAACGCTGGCAAACGATATTTTCTACAGGGAGTTTGAGACCACACTCCCGAGCAAGGCAAGCTATTATTTCTACTGCGTCCCTTCACGGCTGACAGAATACCTGTCACAGTTTTTCAACGACAGGATTATGAATGCAGTCAATGAAAACAGGGTTTCTCTTGCCAGGATCCAGGCTGCAGGTTACCAGGTAGCCCCAAGCAATGATATGATATACAACAGTCTGTCAATTTACTACAGGGAGGAAGCCATAAGGGAATCCACGACAGAATGGGAGACACTTCTTGACACGGTTGCCGCAATAAAACCTTTTTTCTTTACAAATCATAATACAGGAGCAAGGGAAATATTCATCCAGGACCTGAATAACAATGTCTATCTCATTAATCCTGCAGGAAGGGTGTTGTGGAAGGTTCCCCTCAGCGAAAGGATAATCAGTTCAGTGTTTATGATTGACTATTTCAGGAACGGGAAGTATCAGATGCTTTTTTCAGGAAAAAACAGCCTTCACCTTATTGACAGGAATGGTAATTATGTCGGGAGATATCCTGTAAAACTAAGGTCTCCCGCCACAAATTCACTTGCCGTCTTTGACTATGATAATAACCATGACTACAGGCTTCTGATTGCCGGGGAAGACCAGCAGATATATGCATACGATATGACAGGAAGTGTGGTAAAGGGTTGGAATCCTTTCCATACAGCAGGAACAGTGACTGATGAGATTTCATTTTTCAGGGTATCAGGTAATGACTACCTCGTGGTTTCTGACGAGACAGCAATATATTTCCTCGATCGTACCGGAAATATAAGGCTTAATCCCGACGAAACCGTTACCAAAGCCAGGGGCTCAAGAATCAGGCTCGACAACAGTTCAAAACCTTCCGTTGTCTGTACTTCCCCCGATGGTTCTGTTAATCACATTTATTTCAGCGGGAAAGTGGAAAAACGCAGTCCCGGAAGCTTTTCCGTTGACCACCAGTTCGATTTTTTTGACGTCGATGGGGATAACTTTGGTGAATATATTTTTATCGATAAGGGCATATTGTATCTTTACAAGAGTAATCTTGAGGGACTTTTCACTCTTGAGCTGGGGTCAGAAGAGCTTGGAGGACCGATCAATTTTATCTTCTCTTCTTCTGACAGACGGATTGGAGTATATGATATTGACAAGAAACTGATCTATCTTATTGACAGGATGGGAAGAGTGATGGAGGGATTTCCCCTGAGGGGAGCATCAATGTTCTCGATAGGCAAGTTTTCGGAGAGAAGTGACTGGCACTTGATTGTAGGTGGAACCGACAGATTCTTATATAATTATAGAATCGAATAGAAACTTATCAGGTACTATATGAAAACAAAATCCCTTTTTTTCACCGTAACATTATTCATGGCTCTCTCCCTGACTGGGACGAGTCAGAACAGCCAGACTCTTTATCACATGAATCTGCCTCAGGCTCATTTGCTTAATCCTGCCTACAAACCCGATGGGAAATTCTACATAGGCTTCCCCGGGATGACTGATGTTAATATTAATGTCACCAATAACTTTTTGAATTTCTCAGATGTTTTTCTTGAGGGAATTCAGCCAAACGACTCTGTGATATCGTTCCTTTATTCTGATTTTGATGTCGATGGCTTTATTAATAAACTTGGCAAATACAATTCAATCGAACCTCGTACCGCTGTCCAGATTCTTGGTGTGGGTTTTTCAGCCGGTAAGGATTTTTATGGTTATATAGATATCACTGAAAAGGTCGACGGTTCTCTTGTGTTCCCAAAAGAGCTTTTTGAACTTGCTTTCAGGGGGAATGATGCTTTTATAGGATCAGAAGTGGATCTTTCAGCCTTTGATATGGAGATGAAATACTACAGGGATGTATCGCTGGGATTTTCGAAGAACATTACTCCAAAGCTCAGGATAGGAGTCCAGGGAAAGTTACTGTTCGGCCTCGCTTCCCTCAGTATGGATACAAAAACACTGAAGGTCATGGCAAGCAGCGAAGACGTTCACAATGTCGAGACTGATGTGGCTCTTAATGTCAGCGGACCGGTCAGGTTCATAGGAGACGAGGAGAATCATGTCGATGATCTTGAATCTATTGATGGCCGCTTTGATGATGCCAGGGAAGCAATGAAGACCCTTTCGGGGACGAAAAACATGGGCCTGGGAATAAACTTCGGAGCAGAATACCAGGTCAATGACAGGATTTCAGTTTCGGCATCTGTTACCGACCTGGGTTATATAAACTGGAAGTCAGATCTGACAGGATTATATTCAAAAGGTACTATAGAATTCAACAACAATAATATCCAGGACGTTTATGACGGAGATATTACTTTTGATGAGTTTGCCGAAGCTTTGGGGGATACCCTTAGAAATGCATTTATAGTGAACAACAACTGCAAGCCGTTCAAAACAACTCTTCCAGTTGGGGTTAGCTTTGCCGGAGAATATGATATTTCGGATAAATTCTCAGTCGGACTTGTTTCGTACAGCCGTATAAGGGGAAAACAACTGAAGGAAGCTCTTACCCTGTCGGGCAATCTTAACCTGGGAAATATGTTTTCAACAAGTCTGAGCTATACTGCATGCAATTACAGTTATAACAATATCGGAGCCGGGATAGCCCTAAGGCTAGGATTTTTTCAGTTTTACGTTATAGCCGACAGGATTCCGCTTAAATGGAGTGAAGTTGAGAAGACAAGCGGAAGTATGTGTTTACCCGATAACTGGAATACCTTCAATGCCAGGTTCGGATTTAACCTTACTTTCGGGAACAGGATAAAAAAAGGAGGGGATGAAGAGAACCTCCTTCCGGAGGGGGAAAACTAAAAAACACAAGTGATGATTCTTTTGATACGTGTAATACTTATCGGCCTTATTTTCTACCTTATTTTAAAACCCATCGTGAAATTTCTCGAGGGAGAAGAGGAGTATCGTGACAGGAGACCTCCGCAACCTGAGAAGAAGCCGGAAAAGAAAGGGGTGCCAAAGGAATTGGGTGAGTATGTTGATTATGAAGAGGTAGACTAAAAACCGGGTTACTAAACTGATTTCCTGAGCTGGCGGGCCAGGGCATTTGCAAAGACAAAATCATTAAGAGTCGGGTTATCAGAGTTGAGGATTTCCTTGTTGCTGCCTTCCCAGCACTTTCTGCCATCGCTTATGAACACTATTTTCTCACCGATCTTCATGACCGAATTCATGTCGTGGGTGTTGACAATGGTGGTCATATTGTACTCTTTTGTCAGTTCGCTTATGAGCTCATCGATGACGATCGAGGTAACAGGATCAAGTCCCGAGTTCGGCTCGTCGCAAAAGAGATACCTGGGATTAAGCGAGATGGCTCTTGCAATGGCAACCCTCTTCTTCATTCCCCCCGACAATTCAGCCGGATAGAGGTTATTTGAATTGACAATATTTACTCTGTTGAGGCAAAAGTTAACCCTGTCTATCTTCTCTTCAATACTCTGGTTGGTGAACATGTCGAGAGGAAATCTGACATTCTGTTCAACGGTAAGAGAATCGAAAAGTGCACTTCCCTGAAAGAGCATTCCTATCTCTTTACGGATCTCTTTCATGTGGACGAAGTCGAGTTTATCAAACCTTAAATCATCGTAAAGAATTTCTCCGCTGTCAATTGGATGCAGACCCACAAGCGACTTAAGAAGAACCGTTTTCCCCGATCCGCTCCGTCCGATTATCAGGTTGGTTCTGCCTGCCTCGAAAGTTACAGAGATGTCCTCAAGAACGTTGACTCCGCTAAAAGACTTATAAAGGTTCCTGATGCTTATCATGACAGCAGTAGTTGGGTAAGAATGACATTGAAAAGAAGTACGATAACGCTGCTGTAAACCACGGCCTTGGTACTTGCCCGTCCAACCTCGAGCGAGCCGCCTTCAACATAGTATCCTTCGTAGGCTGATACACTTGTTATAATAAACGCAAAGAAAAGAGTCTTTATGATCGAGTAGGTTATGTAATAAGGGATAAAGGCATACTGAATACCGTAAATGAAATCCCCGGAGGTGATCACTCCCGCAGAAGTCCCGGCAACCCATCCTCCAATGATCCCTATGCTTATGCTTAAAAGAGTAAGGAAAGGATTGAAAAGAAGGGTTGCTATGATTTTTGGAAGAATAAGATATGAAGCTGAGTTTACGCCCATAATCTCGAGTGCGTCAATCTGTTCAGTTACCCTCATGGTACCAAGCTCTGAAGCTATGTTCGAACCTACCTTGCCTGCAAGTATCAAAGCAGTTATGGTCGAGGAGAACTCGAGAATGATTGAATCGCGGCAGCCAAGGCCTATAAGATAGGTCGGATATATGGGATTCTCTGTATTGTACGCCGTCTGAAGGGTTATTACGGCTCCCATAAAGAAAGAGATTATTGCGATGATACCTACGGAGTTGAGTCCGAGGTATACAAGCTCATGGATGGTTTGTTTATAGTAAACGGCAACCTTCTCAGGTCTTGTGAAGACCTTTTTCATGAGGAGGTAGTAACGTCCGAGATTTGCAAGAAATTTAAACATAAATGCATTGTAAGCAAGTGCTAAAAATACGAATAATTCTGCTATTTCACCAAAGTGTTGTTTAACGTGGATGTTCGAATTGACTATATTTGCAATATACTCTTACTTATTTGTTTCTCTTATGAACAACAGATATGTTATCATAATGGCCGGTGGTGCCGGAACAAGGTTTTGGCCATTAAGCAGGCGCGAAAGACCCAAACAGTTTCTCGATATCCTTGGTACAGGAGAGACTCTTATACAGCAGACATACAGAAGATTCAAATCGACCTGCAGCGAAAACAACATTTACGTGGTTACGAGCGCAGAGCACAAGGATCTTGTTGTCGAACAACTTAATATAAATCCTTCAAACGTTCTTGCTGAGCCATTCAGACGGAACACAGCACCCTGCATTGCCTATGGAACATACAGGATCATGAAGGAAAATCCGGAAGCTGTGATAGCTGTTACTCCTGCCGATCATCTGATAGTAAAAGAGGACAGGTTCAGAGAAGTCATCTCGAAAAGTTTTGATTTTGCAGAGAAGAATAATGCCCTTTTGACTCTCGGGATAAAACCCGACAGGCCGGAGACAGGATATGGTTATATCCAGGCCGACAGAAAAAAGCCTGTTGCCGGTTTTGACGACCTTATGAAGGTAAAAACCTTTACTGAGAAGCCTGATCAGGATCTTGCAAAGGTTTTCATCGAAAGCGGTGATTTCTACTGGAACTCAGGTATCTTCATATGGAAGGCCAGCACGGTGGTTGCTTCATTTGAGAAACACCTGGCCGATATGTACCTTGCCTTTGAAGAGCTGAAGGATAGGTTTGGTACTGCTGATGAAGGTTCATCTGTCGGTAAGATATATTCTGAATGCAAAAGCATCTCCATTGATTATGCCATCATGGAAAAGGCCGATAATGTGTATGTTTTATGTACTGATATTGGCTGGTCCGATCTGGGAACATGGAGTTCACTTTATGATCACAGTCCTGCAGATAATGAGGGTAATGCCTTTGTCGGAGGTGACGTATTTACATATGATTGCAAAGGTAATATATTCAATATAAGTAAAGGTAAGGTAGCAGTAGTCCAGGGACTTAAAGATTATATTGTTGTTGAGTCGGATAATATTATCCTTGTAGTTAAGAAAGAGGAGGAGCAGAATATCAAGAATTATCTTGAAGATGTAAAGAAGGAAACACAGGATAAATTTCTTTAATATCCGCTTTGGCTGAATGTAAATATTCTGAATAGTCAAAAAAAGTGCCCGCGGCTCAGTTGTCATCTGCGGGGTACTTAATAAAAAAAAGAGAGGATACCTTAATGGCATCCTCTCTTTATATAGTTTATACCTTATAATCAAAATTCCCAGAGGTCGTGTTCAAGGTTGAAAAGTTCGTTCTTGATCCTTTCAGCTTCGAAGAGGGTATATTTTCCGACAGTATATTCATTGATCTGTCTGTCGTTATATACGTTTGACTCCCCATAGATGACACTACCGAATCTTCTCTGCATGAAAAGATCGTCGAATGAAAGTCTCTGGGCATCATTTTTTGCCAGGTAGACTTCATTTTTTGCCAGGACATCCCTTATGTCGTCATATCTTACCCAGAAGAGGGGTTTACGCAGGGTCCTTCCAAGATCTGAGTCATAACCAAGCCAGTAAGGCATGATGCCTATGATCCTTACGTCGAGTTTTGAATGTTTCTTGTCGAAATACCATTCCTCGTATACAAGGAGCTGTTTTACCTCTTCACGTTTTGCAGCTTCAACGATGGTTGTATCCTTGCTGTCGCCTTCAGCGTTTATCTGAAGTGACTGTACCCTTGAAGTGGCACCCATATTGGTTTCAATATCGGTATAGGTAGTGGGTACGTTTGAATCGAGCGGGGAGAAAGCTTCGAGGCGTCCGGCCTGGATCTCTTCAAGGAGAATACCTATAAAATTTTTTCTGCCATCCTGGGTTGGCTGGATGGGAAAATATAATGGCTGGTTAATTTTTTCCCTTAGATCGATAAGACGCCAGATCTTATGAGAATATACAACGTCTGCCTCTCTGAGATATGGATAGTTAATCTTCCGGTTTTCCGATATTGATTTCTGGTAAATATCACCAAACGACTGGGCGTTTATCAGACCCGCCAGTGCAAAAGCAATAAATCCCAAAAGCACTCTCTTATTCATCAGTTTATATTTTTAATTTTTATGGTCTGATTGAACCCACAGATCTGAAGACTTCATTCCCTGTGTTTATGTCTGCAATAAATGAGGGTTTCATTATATCTATCTTTTAATACTTCTACTCAATCTTAAGAAGGATAGGACTTAGCTCAACTGTTCTTTCATCAGGCCCGACAGCTTTGATATCCTTAATGGTCAGATATTTGTTTCGGGTAAGCCTGTTTATAAGGTCTTTCTGACGGGCAGTAAGGTTGCTGCTTGAGCTTGGTTCCTCGTAGTCATTACCTTTATCGGAATAAAGGATGGTGAATCCGGTTACCCTGTACACAAGGTTGAAGTCAAAGTCGGGCAAGGTCGCATAAACGCCTGTCTGGGCGGCGGCAGTATTTTTAGCAATACCACCTGTGCTTTTACCTCCGAAGACTGCAACGGGAGTGGGCAGACGTTTTACCCTGAACTCGATGGGTGGGTAGGGAACTGATTTACCTCCTACTTTAGTACTTACAATAACCTGAACGCTCTGACCGATAGCATTGGGTTTAACGGCCCAGTTGCCCCTGAAGTTCTCACCTTTCGGGTTTTTGACTCTTTCAGTGGTAAGGGATCCGTTGACGACTCTTATGTCAAGATTATCAGGGCTTACTCCGGGTACCGATACGTCGATAGGGTTGGGGATACCCAGATACATCACGTTCATTGCAGTCGGGGAGACAACTACATTTGGTTCTCCGACCGTATATGACGATTCGAAAGGATAAGTCCTCATTGATCCGTCGGGAGCTTTAAGAGAGATGATACCTCCCCAGGTCCTCTTACCGGTACCTGAAGCTCTAACCCTGTAGACACCTCTTCCCGATTCGTCAAGGGGAAGAACAGCATCACCCACTGTTATGGAAGGGGCCTGGGTTGTATCAGTGGCCGAGATGAATACCATGGCTTCATAATCGCTGCCCGATGTCACATAGTTTGAATTTGGGATAACAATGGGAGCGATTCTATTGAATTTAAAGGATGAAGCATCTATTTGTGTGTAGAGGTAGTTAAGCACTTCAGTCTCGGCGTTCCTTACGTCGACCTGCATCTTTGACAGTATTGTGATTACGGCAACAAGTGGCATGGTCTGGAAGGTAAGGTTTTCCCAGCGCGATGGTTGACCGTCGGGGTCCTTGCCGTCGTCGGTATTAAGACTGGTTCTGAGGGCACCCTCAGCGGTAGGGTTATTACCGTCGAGAGTAGTAATAAGAAATTCGCGGTAATCGGTGATGAGTGTCTTAAGGGCAAAAGCCTTCCCGTTTTCATTTGCTCCGATCAGAACTTCTGATGGTATGTTGTTCTCATCAATCTTTTTTACCTCATCAATAATTATCTCATTGCCCTGAATTGCCGGGGAATCAGCGCCTTCAGCCTTTGTAACAATCTCAAGTTTAAGATCCTGAATGAAATTAAAAAGTTCATCGGCACGGTTTTTCACCTCATAGGCAGCCGACTTGAATTTTCCGGCTTTAGTGGGGTTTTCGGCAGCGGCCCTGTCAAACTCGCTGTAGATAAGGTTATTTTTCTGGACATAGTTGGCAATCGTCTGTGTAAGACTCTTGTCGACTTTTTTAAATGCTTCCACGGCTTCTTTGGATACGTTAAGTGCAAGCATAGCCGTCAGGATCAGGTACATCATACCGA
>CAZBQM010000048.1:0-19877 GCA_964494045.1 uncultured Rikenellaceae bacterium | reverse complement strand
TTGTAAATATACTACCTTTTCCCGGTTTACTGCTAACTGTAACATCTCCTCCGTGAGCATTCGCGATTTTTTTCACATAGTACAATCCAAGTCCAAGACCTTTGTATTTGTGTATGTTCCCGGTTGAGGCGCGGTAGAATTTGTCAAATATGTGTTTCTGGTCTTCCCTGTTGATGCCGATACCATTGTCGGCCACCTTAATCATGATGAAGTCGTTTTCAATAAATCCATCGACACGGATGACCGGGTCCCCGTTGGAATACTTAACCGCATTCGACAGCAGATTATTCATAAGGGTTGTGAAGTAAACCCCATCCACCTCTGCAAATATGTCCTTAAGCTCTATTTTCGCATTGACTTCAGCGCAACCTTTACAACCTGTTCTGAAACTATCTATGATGTCGGTAAGCAATTCACCTATATTGACTTCCTTCCTGTCGATCTGGAACTGTGTCCTTTCCCACATACTTATTTCAAGTATCATATTGATTAGCTGGTTCAGGTGGACGCTCTGTTTCCCTATAAGTCTGGCGGTTTCAAGAATTTTCAGGTCGTCGGCCCTTATCTGGGGTATCTCGAGGGTCTTCCCGGCTACGGTAATAGTCGAGAGAGGTGTCTTAAGCTCATGAGTCATGTTGTTTATAAAGTCGGTTTTCAGATCCGACAGCCTTTTCTCTTCCATCAGGTTGCGGTAGGTGGTCATAAAAAGGGCGACAACAACAAGTATACTCAGAATGCTCATTATCAGTGAAGCGGATGTCTCACGGAGTATAACCCTCTGCTTGTCTGAGAAATCAATATAGTAGTCAAAGTCGAGGCGGTACAGGTTGTCTTCAGATCTGTAGCCCTTTATCAGGATTTCTGATGAAGGATGGGGCCTTGTCATCTGATGTTCAGGTTGCTGGCCCGGTATGGGAGGCCTCCGTCTCAGGAAATCCTCACTTGTATAAATGGGTATTTCTCCATCAGGTCCAAGGAGTTCAAGATAATTGATAACTATTTTATGGTTAAAATCCTTTTCAACTCCCTGCCGGGCAAAATGAAATGAAAGATAACCTGACAGATCCTGTTCCTGTTCAAGTACTTTTAATACCAGGTCATAAATGTATTTTTTCCTCTCGGCTATTGCAGAGTCATCAGTTAAAGCTGGCAACTCTTTAATGAATGCTTCAGAGTAATCGTTTAAAAGGTAACGGACCGTGTCAAACCCATCAGTACCCCAACGTCTCTGCATACTTTCCATGGCGTCCTGCGAATACAGCCTGTACCGCAGGTTGAACATCTCATCCTTTTGTTTCCAGACGCCTCGTATAATTATTATCTGAACCGTAATAAGGATCACTATTGAAATCACTCCGGAGATCAGGATGGTATTTCTTTTTTTCATACAACTGTACTGTTGACTGAGGTTATTGATCAGGATCAAACCTTTCAGATCTGGCAGATCCGCAGGATTATTTCCTTTCAAAAATATTGAATTTAATAATACCTTATCTGACAGCCTGTAACATTAACCGGGTATTAACCTTGCATTAACAGTGCAAAAGTCAGCTGTGCTTTATCTTTGTACAGTATTAAAAAGACAGCCATGAAAAGCAGAATATCAATAGTCATCGCCAGTCTCCTTTTAGTATCCGGAATTAGTCTTCAGCCCTCAATGGGCCAGGAAAAGACCAAAGAGGATAAGGACAGGGAATACATGATTCAGCAGGAGATTGACAGGAAGAAAAAAGAAATGTCCGAAGCTCAGAAACGGGTTCTTGAAGAGTCGAGGAAACAGTTGGAGGAACAGCAGAAAACGGTTGACCAGGCGCTTGAAAACCTGCAGAACGGAAAAGATGCCGGCATGGATATGAACGAATACTTCAGGATTTTCAGAAATTATGGTGATAAATCCTTCAACCCGGGTGATACATGGATTTTCAATCCCGGGATGGGATCTTACTACGGACACGGATTTGGGTCGGATAGCGAAAGAACATCATGGAATTTTGAAAGATCGGTAAAGGATGACTCGTTTGCCAGAGATTATATCATGGATGTGGGAAAATCTGCCAGAACCGTTGTTATGTCAGTGAACGGCGACAGCAAGACCGGCAGCATAAAAATAAAGATTCTCTCCCCCGACGGAAAGGTCTACGCCGATATCGTGATAGATGAGTTCGGAAACATGAACTGGCGCAAATCATTTAACATCTCCGATGAGGAAAACAAGGATAAGGTCGGAGAGTGGAAGTTCCGGATCGAGGCTGCAAAAGCAACCGGAAATTTCAAACTTTCATTTCAGACGTTTTAGGCAGGGTTTTACATATTTAATGGCCGGATGATGATTCCGGCCTTTTTTTTTATCTGCCACTGCAACCGACTTTTTATTATCTGCTCCTAAACCTTTTGAATTCTTATATGTTAAATTTGTACCGGAAATAAAGAAAACAAGATTGAGACTGACTATATCTTTACTGCTATTGACTGTACTAATGTCGTGCGGTCGTAATAAAACCGTCAGCGACGGGAAACAGATAATAACTGTAAGTATAGCGCCTTTCAGTTATTTTGTGAACAGTATAGCCGGTGACGATTTTGATGTGAATATTATGGTACCTCCCGGGGCCAATCCTCATATTTATGAACCGGCTCCCGGACAGATTGACAGGCTGAGAAAGTCGGCGGCCTATATAAGCAACGGTTATCTTGGTTTTGAGACCACATGGCTTGAGAAGTTCTACGGTATAAACCCTGAGATGAAAAGGGTTGACCTGAGTCATGGTATTGAACTTATTGAACCTGAGCATCATCATGATGGTGGCCATGTTGAAGGTGCCGATCCGCATTATTGGGTTTCACCTGCGAATGCCCTTATTATGGCTGCCACCGTCAGGGATCTTCTGATCAACCTGGCCCCTGACAACCGTCAGAAATATGAGAAAAACTGTGAGGAACTGGTCGTGAGAATAGGAGAACTCGACCAGAAAGCCCGGGATCTGTTTTCGTCTTCGCGGGGGAAAGCTTTTGTGATCTATCATCCCAACCTGGCATATCTTGCAAGGGATTACGGTCTTGAGGAGGTAGCAGTCGAAAATGAAGGCAAGGAACCCAACCCGGCTCAGATGAAGAATCTCATCGACCGCATAAGGATGGAAAACCTGAAGATTATTCTTGTCCAGAAGGAGTTCGATACAAAAAATTCCAAAGCCATTGCCGGTGAGACAGGGGCGGGGATAGTGATAATAGATCCACTGGCAGAGGATTGGTATAAGGCTGTAAATGATATAATTGAAGCCCTTAATGAGGGTTTTGTAAAATCCGTTAATAACTAAGAGGATGTCATATTTGCTTGAAATGCGCACTTTGTCGGCAGGCTATGGTTCTTCGCTTATACTCGAGGAAGTGGATTTCAGGGTCAATGAGAATGACTTTATAGGAGTCATCGGTCCCAATGGCGGCGGCAAAACCACTCTACTGAAGGTGATTCTTGGTCTGCTCCGGCCGGCCAAGGGTAGCATTGAATTCAATCCCGGGCTTCTTGCCCGAAGCAGGATCGGTTATCTTCCTCAGATATCGACCGGAGATGTCAGCTACCCGGTTTCAGTCAGTGATGTTGTATTGTCGGGACTAATGATGGGCAAGAGTCTGGTATCGAGGATGAACCGCGACGACAGGAAAAAAGCTGCTATGATAATTGAGGAACTCGGCCTGGCTGCTTTTGCATCAGCCTCGCTGAATGAGCTTTCGGGTGGACAGCTGCAGCGTGTACTGCTGGGAAGAGCCGTCATCGGAGATCCTGGCCTTCTGCTTCTTGATGAACCAGGCAATTTTGTCGACACTAATTTTGAAAGCGATTTCTACGACAAGCTGCAACTGCTTAACAAACGAATGGCGATTCTTATGGTGTCGCACGATATCGGTACAATTTCATCATATGTAAAGTCTTTTGCCTGTGTAAACAGGAGGCTTCATTATCATCCTTCATCAGAGATTACCAATGAAGAACTTCTGGCTTATGGATGCCCCATCCAGCTCATTACACACGGCGACGTCCCTCATACCGTCCTTAAATACCACGAGTAATGGAAGGAAGCATTTTTCAATATGATTTTTTTATAAGAGGATTGCTGGGTGCTCTTTTTGCAAGCATTACCGCCGGAATAGCAGGTACTTATATAGTCTCAAAAAGAATGGTGTTTCTCGGCGGAGGCATCACCCATGCCTCGTTCGGAGGAATTGGTATAGGATACTATGCAGGCATCAACCCCGTGGTTGGAGCTGCAGTCTTTGCCATTCTTTCAGCTCTGGGCGTGGAATACCTTTCGGTACGGCAAAAAATCAGGGAAGATTCTGCCATTGGAATCCTGTGGGCATTCGGGATGGCAACAGGAATTATCTTTATGTTCCTGACTCCGGGTTATTCACCTAACCTGATGAGTTACCTCTTTGGCAGCATTCTGACTGTGACAAGGGCCGATATTGTGGCTCTGGCCATCATGTCGGTGATCCTGATATTCTACTTCGGATTTTTTTACAGGACAATACTGTATATCTCGTTCGATGAGACATTTGCCAGGACATATTCAACAAATGTAAATGCATTCAAATACATTACCACTTCGCTGATTGCTTTGACCATTGTTCTTAACATAAGGATGGCCGGGATCATCCTCGTTATTTCTTTGCTGACCATTCCGCCAAACATTGCAATGCTGCTGACAAGGGTATATCTGAAGATAATAATCATTTCGATAATTGCAGGATTTGCCGGAACAGCAGCAGGGTATGCCATATCTTGGTATGCCGGCATTCCAGTGGGAGCAACTATAATCTTTACCCTGGCCATACTGTGGCTGATAGTCAGACTGGTGACTCTGTTCACCGCGAAAGCCGAAAGAGTCAGAGCAGGAGCTGACACCGGAAAAATAACCAAAAACTAATGATATGGATTATGATATTATAGTTATAGGAAGTGGCCCCGGGGGCTACGTGGCAGCAATCAGGGCAGCCCAGCTTAAGATGAAGGTAGCTGTTATTGAAAGGGCTGAGATCGGAGGGATCTGCCTTAACTGGGGTTGTATTCCAACCAAAGCGCTGCTGAAAAGTGCCCAGGTATATGAATATGTGACCCATGCAGCTGAGTATGGCATAAACCTCGGTGGAGAAGCGAAGCCTGATCTGGCTGCAATGGTGGCCAGAAGCAGGGGTGTGGCTGAGGGAATGAGCAAAGGAGTAATGTTCCTCTTTAAAAAGAACAATGTTGAACTGATAAAAGGTACAGCAAAACTGGCCGGAGGAAACAATGTTGAGGTTGTGGAACCGGGAGGACAGACAAGGGTTTTGTCAGCCTCGAACATCATACTGGCAACCGGTGCCAGACCCCGCGATTTACCGGGTCTGCCAATTAATCACAGGAATGTAATAAGCTACAGGGAGGCAATGACCCTGGAGTCCCTGCCCGGATCGATGGTTGTGGTCGGCTCGGGTGCCATTGGAAGTGAGTTTGCTTCGCTCTACCGTTCTCTGGGTACCGAGGTCACCCTTGTCGAGTATCTTCCAAGACTGGTCCCGAATGAAGATGAGGAGATCTCGAAACAACTCGAGCGTAACTTCAGGAAGATGAAGATGAAAATCATGACAGGGTCATCTGTTGAATCTGTTGAAGAGGCATCGGGACGGTCAATTGTAAAGATAAAAACATCCAAAGGAGAAGAAACGGTTGAGACAGATCTGGTGCTGTCGGCAGCAGGGGTTACTCCAAATATCGAAAACCTGGGACTCGAAACAACAGGGGTTAAGGTTGAAAAGGGAAAGGTGGCGGTTGACGACTACTACAGGACCAGTGTTGAAGGAATCTTTGCAATCGGAGATATTGTACACGGACCAGCCCTGGCACATGTTGCCTCGGCTGAAGGTATAATATGCGTTGAGAAAATTGCCGGTCTGAACACTCTGCCACTCGACTATAAAAATATTCCTGCCTGTACTTATACAAATCCTGAGATTGCCTCATGCGGCCTGACTGAAGCTGCAGCGAGGGAAGCGGGATATACTCTTAAGGTTGGGAAATTCCCTTTTACAGCATCAGGCAAGGCAAATGCTGCAGGAACCAGGGACGGTTTTGTAAAACTGATATTCGATGCGGCCTACGGAGAACTTCTTGGGGCACATATGATCGGTGCCAATGTGACCGAGATGATCGGTGAGATAGTTCTGGCCCGGAAACTCGAGACTACCGCTCATGAGATAATAAAGGCTGTACACCCTCATCCAACCATGTCAGAGGCAATAATGGAGGCCGCAGCCGCTGCCTATGATGAAGTAATCCATATTTAGTTTTCTTCAAACGCAACCTTTAGAGGCAAAAAACCATCAATATTTAGGAAATTGCTGGTATTTCAACCAATAATTTTATATTTTTATATCTCTTAAAGGCCTTTTGCCTTGACCGAGATAAAAAATATAATCAATGGTTGTCTTGCCGGCAACAGAAGGGATCAGGAACTTCTGTACCGGAGACATGCACCAAAATTATATGCGGTCTGTCTTCAGTATTCCGGAAACGATGAAGAGGCAAGGGATATTCTCCAGGAAGGTTTTATTAAGATCTTTGAGAATCTTGCCAACTATAAGTTTGAAGGTTCTTTTGAAGGATGGATGCGCAGGATTGTGGTTAATACCGCTCTCGAGAAATACAGGAATAAGCATAATCTGTACAGGGTAGACGATATCGATCAGATAGCGGAACCTGATGCGGAACCTGATAATGATGATTATTCAGGGCTTGAAGCGGTCGATCTTCTCGGTATTATCCGGGAACTCCCCACAAAATACCGCATGGTGTTCAACCTGTTCGCTCTCGAGGGTTATTCACACAAAGAGATAAGTACCATGATGAATATCTCGGAAGGAACATCGAAATCCAACCTCTCAAGGGCAAGAATTATTTTACAGAGAAGGGTTAGTTTATTCACCGGAATTAAAAAGAAACCCAACTATGGTTGATAAACAGGCAAATATTGACCTTGTTTTCAGGAACGGGCTCAGAGAATACGAAGTATTGCCACCTCCGGAGGTATGGAACAGCATCCGCCCCTCTCTCAGGAAGAGGCAGACTCCCTATATCCTTCTGAGAGCAGCTGCTATGGCTTTACTTCTTGTTTCTGTTTCCGTGCTTGTTTATCAGTTGACCCGACAGACAACAGTTACCTTTGATTCCGGTTTCCTTGCTTTCGACCAGGAATCGTCACGACCGGAGACAGACTTAAGCAGTGTATCCCCTTCCGTCAGGGTGCCTGATGCAAGGCCCGTGACCTCTTTCCCTGACGAACCGGTCAATCCGTCTCCCGTGCATCAGGAAGTGGTATCGCCGATCCCTTCGGCTGAGGTCCGGACGACATCCATCTCCAGCCTTAGCAATGATGATACGGATGAGTTTACCGGTACACTGGCTTCCATAATAAATAATCAGGTTGAACCCGATAATTTCTTCACCTCTGGCACTGACCAGATACCTGCTCCCGCACCTGAAACCGAAAAGATAAACAGATGGTCAGTTACAGCCATGGCTTCTCCCACATACCAGTCAGCTCTTTCAAAAGGTTCGGGCGAGATGGCCAGGGAAATCCTGTCAACTGAACAGGCCAATTTCTCATATACCGGCGGGCTCTCATTCTCATACAAGATAAACGATAAGTTAAGTATCCAGTCGGGTCTTTATTATTCTTCCCTCGGCCAGGAAGTAGGAGGAATAAGCGCTTTCGGCGGCTTCAGCGATTATACCTATTCAAAGGGTGACCGTAACTTTGAAGTTCTGACCTCAAGCGGGCTTGTCTATACAAACAATTCGGATGTATTCCTGTTCGACGGTGTCGGAGGCCGGGTTCATTCAAGATTTGATGATGATACCTTCGATCCCGAAAAAGCCAGCCTGAAGTACATTAACAGCTCACTGCACCAGAACTTCAGCTATCTGGAGATGCCAGTTTTCCTGAGATACAAGGTTGTCGACGGTACTGTCGGGTTTAATTTAATCGGTGGATTTTCATACAATATGCTTGTAAATAATTCAGTATATGCTGTTTATGAGGGTAGTAAATACAGGGTGGGTAAGACAGAAGGAGTCAGTAACTTCATGCTTAGCAGTTCACTGGGTATGGGACTTGAATATTCTGTAACTGAAAAACTTTCACTCAACCTTGAACCCACATTCAGGTACTATCTTAATCCTTTCAGCACGCTTCCGGAACTTAAAAGCCATCCTTATTCGGTTGGTATCTTTTCAGGACTTTCCTACAAATTCTGACAGATATCCGGGGGGCTAACCGGGAATCCTGTTCAAACTTATTTAAGATAACTCATTGTTCCCAATTAGGGTCAAAAATGTTACCTTTGCATTTTGTTAAAAAAAGGGAAAGATGACGATCACGCGAAGAAAAACGGCTGCAGTGGCTGTCGTTCTGACAACCATTGCGGGCATTATTCTGCTGATGACCCAGAGCTTCAGGGGAATCGACAGTTCAGAAAATGCTCCGTTGCCGGTCGTTACCACAGCACCTAACACAAATTATCAGCTTCCCGACAGCGTGATTTTTGCAGGAGAAAGGATGCCCCTGGAGAATTTCGACATCAGGGAAAGCCTTGATCGTGAAATACTTACCAGTGCATACCGGCACTCATCAACCATACTGATCATTAAGCGCGCCAACCGGTTTCTCCCTGTAATTGAAAAGATCATCAAAGAAAACGGTCTTCCTGATGATTATAAGTACCTAGCAGCCGCTGAAAGTGAATTCGCGAACGTCGTCAGCCCCGCAGGGGCAACAGGTTTCTGGCAGATCATGCAGGCCACCGGGAGAGAGGCAGGGATGGAGATTAACGATATTGTTGATGAAAGATATGACCTGGAGAAATCGACTCAGTTTGCCTGTGATTATCTGCGGAAGTCATACGAGAAATATAATAACTGGACTCTGGCAGCAGCATCATATAACGGAGGAAGGACATCTATAGACAGGCAGATAGCAATCCAGAAAGAGCATAGTTATTATGACCTTCTGCTTAATGAGGAAACAGCAAGATATGTCTTCAGGGCAGTTGCTTACAAGCTTATTATCAGCGATCCACGGAGGTACGGATTTGATATATCAAATGACGATCTTTATCCCCCGCTTAGTTTCCGTGAAGTGGCGGTCGATACTGCCATTACCGACCTGCAGGTATTTGCCAGGAGTTTCGGGACCAATTACAAAATGCTTAAGTACCTCAATCCCTGGCTTCGGAAACCTTCCTTTACCCCGCGTCCGTTAAAAAAATATATCATTAAGGTTCCTGCCGAAGGGATGAGGATATCAGGAACAAGTGAAACAGCAGATAATGTCTGAGACGGCGGTTGATCGTATCCATGACGAGATCAGGGTTCTAGGAGCCAGGGTCCATAACCTGAAGGACATAGACGTTGTGATTCCACGGAACAGGCTTGTTGTGATTACCGGACTCAGCGGAAGCGGTAAATCTTCACTTGCCTTTGATACGATCTATGCAGAAGGACAACGCCGTTACCTTGAAACACTGTCGGCCTATGCCCGTCAGTTCCTCGGAGGGATGGAACGACCAGATGTGGATAAGATTACCGGCCTCAGCCCGGTGATCTCCATCGAACAGAAGACAACCAATAAAAATCCACGGTCGACTGTAGGAACCATCACAGAGATCTATGATTTCCTGAGGCTTCTTTATGCAAGAGCCGCCGATGCCTGGTCGTATGCGTCAGGTGAAAAGATGGTTAAATACAATGACGATCAGATCATTGAACTGATCCAGAATCATTATCAGGGAGAAAAGGTTTATTTCCTGGCCCCTCTTGTTAAAGGCCGTAAGGGACACTATAAGGAACTCTTCGAGCAACTTCGGCGCAAGGGCTTTCTGCATGCCAGGATTAACGGAGAGATAAGGGAAATAACTAATGGTCTGAAACTTGACAGATACAAGACTCATTTTATTGAACTTGTAATAGATAAATTCAGGGTTGGCGACGTAACTGAGAAAAGACTAAGAGACTCTGTTCTTCTGTCACTTGACCAGGGCGACGGAGTGATGATGATAATAAGGGCAGACGAAAATGAACCGCGCTATTACAGCCGCCACCTTATGTGCCCGGTTACAGGTCTGTCATATAATGAACCTGCTCCACACAGCTTCTCCTTCAACTCACCTCAGGGAGCATGTCCTCACTGTAACGGCCTTGGTGAAGTTTCAAGCATCGATATCAGAAAGCTTATTCCCGACCCGGAACTCAGTATCCGGAAAGGAGGCATTGAACCTCTGGGGAAATACAGAAATGTATGGATTTTCTGGCAGATCGAGGCAATAGCCGAGAAAAACGGCTTTACCCTTGATACGCCTTTGAGGGATATTCCCGAAGATGCCCTCAATAAGGTACTCTATGGCTCCGACGAGGTGCTCAAACTTTCAAATACTCCACTTGGACTGACTTCAAACTACTTCCTGACCTTTGAAGGCGTCATCAACTTTGTGGGTAATGTGGAAGCGATAAACGGTCATAAGTACGGCACAAGGATAAGTGATCAGTATGTCTCTTACAATGTCTGCCCCGAGTGTAACGGAACCAGACTGAAAAAAGAATCGCTTTATTTCAGGATCGATGAGAAAAATATAGGAGAACTTGCGGCGATGGACATAAGGGAACTGGCTGATTTCCTATCGGATATCGAGACCAGGCTTCAGGACAGGCAGAGAGCCATTGCCACTGAGATACTAAAGGAAATAAGGTCAAGGCTGGGATTTTTGCTTGACGTCGGACTTGAATATCTGTCTCTTAACCGTGGTGCCAGGACACTATCAGGAGGAGAGAGTCAGAGAATAAGACTTGCTACCCAGATCGGATCACGTCTGGTCAATGTGCTATATATCCTTGATGAACCAAGCATTGGTCTTCATCAGAGAGATAACAGGAGACTTATTTCATCACTTAAGGAACTAAGGGATTCGGGTAACTCGGTAATAGTCGTTGAACATGACAAGGAGATGATAATGTCGGCCGACCATGTTGTTGATATGGGTCCCGGAGCCGGAAGACACGGAGGTAAAGTAGTGGCATCCGGTAGTCCGGAAGAGATATGCAAGTCGGACACACTTACTGCCAGCTATCTCAATAAAACAAAGAATATCAGCATACCGGAGCATCGCAGGACAGGTAACGGCAAGTTCCTGGTACTGTCGGGGGCAAACGGACATAACCTTAAGAATGTTGATCTGGTTCTGCCACTTGGTACTTTTATCTGCGTGACAGGCGTCTCAGGAAGCGGTAAATCATCTCTTGTCAATCAGACCCTTCATCCGGTTCTGGCCCGAAGATTTCACAACTCAGGCAGGACACCCCTTCCCTTTGCCGATCTGCTCGGAGCCGAGTATCTTGACAAGGTCATTGAGGTTGACCAGTCGCCAATAGGCAAATCGCCCAGGTCGAACCCTGCAACTTACACCGGCGTCTTTACCGATATCAGAAAACTATTTGAACAGACCACTGAAGCCAAAATAAGGGGCTTCGGGGCCGGCCGTTTTTCATTTAACGTAAAGGGAGGACGATGTGAGGGATGCGAAGGTGCAGGGATGAAAACCATTGAGATGAATTTCCTGCCCGATGTTTATGTCAATTGCCCCGATTGTAACGGAAAAAGATATAACAGGGAAACACTTGCTGTTACATTTAAAGGACAATCAATAAGCGATGTTCTTGAAATGACAATCAACAATGCTGTTGAGTTTTTTGCCAATGTACCCTCCATTTATCATAAGGTAAAAACCATGCAGGATGTTGGCCTGGGATATATAAGACTGGGTCAGCAATCCACGACCCTCTCGGGAGGAGAGGCGCAAAGGGTGAAACTGGCAACTGAACTTGCACGGCGCGATACAGGTAAAACACTCTACATCCTTGATGAACCCACCACAGGCCTTCATTTTGAAGATGTCAGAGTACTTCTTGATGTGCTTAACAAGCTTGTTAACAAGGGTAACACCGTCGTGGTTATAGAACATAATATGGACGTGATAAAAATGGCCGATCATATTATCGATATGGGAAAAGAAGGTGGTAAGGAAGGCGGAAACATACTCTTTACCGGCTCACCTGAACAACTGATAAACTGTAATGAAAGCTATACCGGCATGTTCCTGAGGGAAGAACTCAGGGCCGGAAATTGATTATATTTAAAAATTTAAAACTTTATATAATGGAAAAACCAGCAGATCTTATTAAAGATGCATTTGATCAGAAGACCTGGCAGGAAATTCATACAACAGACTCCTGGAGGGTTTTTAAAATTTTGTCAGAATTAGTTGAAGGTTTTGAAAAACTGGCAAGGATCGGTCCCTGTGTCAGTATCTTTGGTTCAGCCAGAACACATTACAACGATAAATACTACCGCATGGCAGAAGAGATAGCTTTTAAACTTACTCAGAATGGCTATGGGGTCATCACCGGAGGCGGACCCGGAATCATGGAAGCTGCCAACAAGGGCGCAAAAAGAGGTGACGGCAAGTCAGTGGGAATAAATATCGACCTGCCATTTGAGCAAAGGCCAAACCTCTATATTGATCCAGACAAACTGATAACATTCGACCATTTCTTTGTCAGAAAGGTGATGTTCATGAAATATGCCCAGGGCTTTATTGTGCTTCCGGGCGGATTCGGCACTTTTGATGAATTATTTGAGGCTATTACACTTATCCAGACCCGGAAGATTGGCAAATTCCCTATCATCCTTGTAGGTACAAAATACTGGAGCGGCCTTATCAAATGGATAAAAGAAGAGATGCTTGAGGAGGAAAAGAACATTTCGCCCGCTGATATGGATTTGTTTACTGTGGTCGAGACCCCGGATGAGGCAGTCAATAACATCGTAAAGTTCTACTCGAGATATCTGCTCACTCCGAACTTCTGAAAACGGCATAAAGAACGAGGGATAGGCTGGGAGAGGAAGAGCCGGATTCAGTTTTTCCTCATCCGGTCCATCTCGCGGGAAGCGTCCTTCATCTTAAGGGTTTCTCGCTTGTCATATTCTTTTTTGCCCTTAGCTATTGCTATCTCGGCTTTGGCAAGACCCCTTTCATTGATAAAGACTTTGATGACAATGATGGTCAGGCCGCTTTCCTTTACCTTCCTTTCGATCTTGTGGAGCTCCCTCGACTTCAGAAGGAGCTTTCTGTCACGGAGAGGATCATGGTTATTGAGATTGCCCCACCAGTATTCCGAGATGTGCATACCTCTCAGGAAAAGCTCCCCGCCACTGAAAAAACAGTACGAGTCGGAAAGAGCCGCTTTCCCAAGCCTGATGGACTTTATCTCTGTCCCAAACAACCTTATCCCGGCAATGAACTTCTCAAGAAATTCATAGTCGTGAGATGCCTTGCGGTTTTTGATTACAATATCTGATGAGCCTCCTTTCATAGGAATATGTCAGCTGAATAAAGAGAAATAAACCTTGTCTGAAACAGTGGCAAGAATCTGGTCTGCCCCAAAGAACAGGACCACAAACAGTGTCAATGAAGCTATGAAGAGCTGAAGTCTTTTTTTATCATTCAATCCAGGATAGGATAAAAGACCTGCCCAGCAGAAATACAGACCGTAAAAGGAAAGTACGTTTACAAAAATCAGTGATTCAAACAACTGGCTTATAATCTGACAAACAAGAAGGGGACTTATAGAGTATACTATCAGCCTGAAAGCAAAATCCCGGTCTTTCTTTATTTCCAGATAACCTGAAACAAGGTTGTAAAGATATGTAAAAGCATATACCACAGTGTAGTAAAGTATGACAGTCCTGACACCAGCAAAAACTGAATAAAAGATATTAAGTCCGGAGTGAGTAAAGAACAGCGTTCCCAGAAATGCTGCAACTGAAGCCATGATGACCAAAGGCAGGAGGAAAAGGCGTTTTATGTCGCCCAGGGACCTGTCTCCGGCCATTATTGAATCCCATTCTCTGACCGGATCGATCGTCAGATTTTTAATTCTCAAGTATAAAAACCTGTAATCCATTGTAATATTATAAAGGTGCCGCAAAAATAAGTATTTTTATTGTTACTTACTGATTATTATTAAATCATTCCCCGATGTCGGATGGAAAGGGATTAAAATATGATTTACTTGTAGTTACGGGACCTACCGCTTCAGGGAAAACTGTTATTGCTGCCCGGATAGCCCATGAGCTGGGAGCCGAAATCATCAGTGCAGATTCGCGGCAGGTTTACAGAGGCATGGATCTGGGTACAGGGAAAGACTATGGTGATTATATCGTGGACGGCTGTAAAATTCCTTATCATCTGATAGATATTACAGATCCTGGATACAAGTATAACGTTTTCGAGTATCAGCGCGATTTTCTGAGAGTAGCTGATGAGCTGAGGGGAAGAGGGATCTTTCCCATAGTATGCGGTGGGTCGGGATTATATGTCGACAGCATAGTATCGGCCTACAACATGTTTGAAGTTCCACCTGATCCTCAACTCAGGGCAGAACTTGAAACAAAGAGCCTCGAAGAACTGACGGAAATGCTTGCTGGCTTAAAAAAGCTCCATAATGTTACCGACATTGATACAAAGAAACGGGCGATCAGGGCGATTGAGATAGAGCTTTTTCAGAGCAGGGAAGGGGAGAAGCAGGCCCGGTTTCCGGGAATGAAGGTTCTTATTACCTGTATTAATCCTGACAGGGAAATTAGAAGGAAACGAATAAGTGAACGGTTGAGGCAGAGGCTGGATGAGGGAATGATAGATGAGGTAAGGAAGCTTCTTGAAAACGGGGTAGATCCGGATATCCTTATCTATTACGGCCTCGAGTATAAATATATAACCCTGTATCTGACAGGGACCCTGACATACGATAGAATGGTATCTGATCTGGAAACAGCCATTCATCAGTTTGCCAAACGTCAGATGACCTGGTTCAGAGGTATGGAACGGAAGGGTTCCATCATTCACTGGATTGATGGAACCCTTCCGTCAGAGCAGAAGAAACAACTGATACTGGATCTGCTCAGGGGAGGCTGATTATTGCATGTATGTATCGAGCCATTGAAAGAACTCATGCTGCCAAATAACCGAGTTCTGTGGCCTGAGAACAAAATGAGTCTCATTCTCAAAGAAAAGGAGACGGCTTGGTACGTTATTAAGCTGGGCTGCCTGAAACGCCTCAAGGCTCTGGGTATAGGGGATACGGAAATCATTTGCACCTGTAATGATAAGGATAGGAGTATCCCATTGATCAGCTTTTAAGTGAGGAGAATACATATAACTCCTGGGACCGTTCCAGTAGGGGCCTTCGATGTCCTTGTTCGGGAACCATAATTCCTCGGTTGTCCCGTACCAGCTTGTGAAGTCGAACATTCCGCAATGAGCAATAAAGGCTTTATATCGTCCCGCATGTACCCCGGCCAGATAGAATACCGAATATCCCCCGTAACTGGCACCCACGGCACCCACCCTTTCACTGTCGATGTACTTCTCCTTTGCCATTGCATCGGTGGCATCAAGATAGTCCTGTATGTTGGCACCTCCGTAATCTCCCGATATCTGCTCTTTCCATGCCTGTCCGAATCCCTTGTTACCTCTCCGGTTGGGAGCTATCACTATGTAACCTTTTGCAGCCATCATCTGGAAATTCCAGCGGTACGACCAGAACTGACCAAGCGACGACTGGGGGCCTCCGTTACAAAAAATGAGAGCCGGGTATTTGACTGAAGGATCAAAATCAGGAGGATAAACGATCCACATCTGAAGATCCTTATTGTCACGTGTCTTTATGTATTTTTCTTCAGACATGCCCATCCGGATGTACTTGTATATTTCCCCGTTTATTGAACTGACCTGTTTTACAGATCCCGATGCCGGATCTACTGAAGCAAGTTCAGGAGCCATCGACATCGACATGATACCCGAGACAAGGGTCCCGGAGTTGACCTGGATGGGACCAAGATCATGCTTGCCCTCTGTCACTTTGTCAACCCTGTTGTCGGTAATGTTTATCCTGAAGATCTGAGATGTGCCCAGATATCCTGATATGAAGTAAACTGTACGGTCATCGTACCATGCCAGGTTTTCTGCATCGAATTCCCAGCCCTTCGAAACCCATGTCTTTTTACCTGATTTACGGTCATAAACGAATATCCTGTCAAGATCTGATTCATAACCATCGCGCTCCATGCTCAGATAGGCAATTTTTGAACCATCGGGGGAAAACACAGGATTTTTATCATAACCCAGGTTACCCTCGGTAATGTTTAGCTCTTTGCCTGAAGAAATCTCATGGAGGAATATGTCGCTGTTTGTGCTCACTGCATCATCGCGGCCAAAAAGCCTTTTAACGGTATAGGCCAGAAATCTGCTATCGGGGCTCCATGCAATCTCTGATTCATCATAATAGGGGGCAGTGGGAGAGTTGAACCGCTGACCTGCCATGATATCCTTTTCATCAGTAACGTTTTCTCCGGTGAATGATGCCACGAAAACATGGCTGTAGGAGTAATCGCTCCATGAATTCCAGTGACGGTACATGAGGTCGTTAATAATCCTGACTTTTGCTTCCGGGAATCCATATTTTTCGTTTGCCGTCTGATCCAGCTTCACCCTGCGTGTGAAGAAAATTTTCTTCCCTGAAGGAGATATCCTGAAAATCTCAAAATTCTCAAGACCACCGATCTCAGTTTCCTGTGTTCCGTCAGCATTCATGGTCATCAGCCGGCTTCCCCTGATAAATGCAATTTTTTGTCCATCATCAAACCATTGAGGTGAATTTCCTCCTCCCTCTGTCAGTTTTACCGGCTCTCCTCCTGCAGTGCTTATACTGAAAATGTCGGTCACGGATTTCTCTGTAGCCAGATCCGTGTTTGTAACAGTGTAAAGCACTGTTTTTCCATCAGGAGATAGGGCAAATGATCCAAGTCTACCGAACTTCCACATGATTTCGGGGGTCATCAGACCAGCTTCCTTTTCAGCAGCCGTAAGTTCGTTGTTAATAGCAGAAGGGGCCCTTTCCTCTTCGGGTTTGTTCTCCGTTTTGCATGAAAATAACATGACGATAAACATCATCATGATGACAGACTTCTTTTCCATAATCAGGTTTTTTGCTTTGATGAAATCACACACAGCCGGTATAATCCAGATAGGCCCTGGGAGAAAACATTGCTTCATGTTTCCTCCCAGGGATATAAATATTCCTTTGCGGACCTGGTTCCTTTATTGCTTTTTAAGAGCTTCGGATATTTTGGTTTTCAGCTCCTCATACAGTTCAGGGTTATCCTTCAGGACCTGCTTAACGGCATCCCTGCCCTGGGCGAGCCGGGTCTCACCGTAACTGAACCATGACCCGCTTTTCTTGATTATATTAAAGTCAACGCCAAGATCCACTATTTCACCGAGCTGTGAAATGCCTTCGCCATAAAGTATATCAAAATCAGCTTTTTTAAAGGGTGGAGCAAGCTTGTTCTTGACTATCTTAACCCTTGTCCTGTTTCCTGTTATCTCTTCTCCATCCTTTATCTGGCTTGTCCTCCTGATGTCGAGCCTTACCGATGCATAGAATTTAAGTGCATTACCTCCTGTAGTGGTCTCAGGGTTACCGAACATCACGCCGATCTTGTCCCTGAGCTGGTTTATAAAGACACAGGAAGTGTTTGTTTTATTGATGTTTGCTGTCAGTTTCCTGAGAGCCTGCGACATGAGCCGCGCCTGAAGACCCATTTTTGAGTCACCCATCTCTCCTTCGATCTCTGCTTTCGGGGTAAGAGCAGCTACAGAGTCGATAACTATGATATCGATCGCTCCGGAGCGTATCAGGTTATCTGCAATCTCAAGAGCCTGTTCACCGTTATCGGGCTGTGAGATGAGGAGGTTATTTACATCAACGCCAAGCTTCTCTGCATAATTTCTGTCGAAAGTATGTTCAGCATCGATTATTGCAGCGATACCTCCGTTTTTCTGGGCTTCGGCAATGGCATGAATGGCCAGAGTTGTTTTACCAGATGCCTCAGGGCCGTAGATCTCGATAACCCTTCCGCGGGGAAGACCGCCTATCCCCAGGGCAGCATCAAGACTTATGGATCCGGTGGAGATAACCTGGATGTTCTCAATCGCCTGATCGCCCAGCTTCATTATAGTACCCTTTCCGAAGTCCTTTTCAATTTTCCCGAGGGTTACCTCAAGTGCTTTTAATTTTTCTTTATTGATTTCTTTTCTTTCGTTGCTCATATCAACTCAGTTATTTATTTGTATAATCCGAAGATCTGTTCAGAATGGCCCTTTGTATCGACTTTTGAAAAAATCTTCTCAATAATCCCTTCTTCATCGATTACAAAAGTCGACCTTGCGATACCTAAAAATGTCTTGCCGTAAAGCTTTTTCTCCTTCCAAACACCGAAGGCATCAATTATTTGTCTGGTGGTGTCAGCGATAAGCGGAAATGGAAGTGAAAATTTCTGTGCGAAACCTTTATGTGATTTCTCAGAATCCATGCTGACACCGACGACGGCAAAACCTTTGTTAAGGAACTCGTCATGGTTATCCCTCAGATTACATGCCTCGGTTGTACAACCCGGTGTGTTGTCTTTTGGGTAGAAATAAAGAACAAGCTTTCTGCCCTTGAAATCATTCAGGCTGACATGATTGCCATTCTGATCCACTCCCGTGAAGTCCGGGGCTTTCATTCCTTCTTTTAGCCGGTCCATATAATCGTATGGATTTTGTAATTATGGGTAAATTTACGAAGTTTGAACCGTATTCCGGCAGGGGAATTGTAATTATTATTAACAAACCGGATTGCCCGGATTTCGTACTTCAAAATTGAAAATATTGACAATAAGATGATTATAAAGCCAGATCATAATCACTGGACCTTACTTTTGAAACCAGCCGGCCTGATTTCCACGCTTGTTATTGCTTTCCTTTTCAGCACTGTCGTTTATTCACAACCGGTAAGTGAAGAAAAGATAAAGGAAAGAGCGGTTGCGGCCTTCTCAGGAGGGGATTTTGAAAAGGCTCTGGATGACTTCGGACAATTGTTAAAAACATTTCCGGCAGATCCTTATTATAAATACTGTTATGGTGTTTCACTTGTGAAACTCAAAAAAGAAACAGTCAAAGCTTCTTCCATCCTGGCTGAAGCCATGGAGGGATCCTCTTCAATCAAAAAAGTGCCTGATGACGGATGGTTTTATCTGGGCCGTGCCAGGCAGATGTCGGGCGAGTTTGAAGAGGCAGTAAAGTCATTCAACACTTTTTCGGATCTGGCTGGAAGGAGGAAAGCCAGGAAGCTTGACACAGAATCGTATATAAAACAGTGCAGGAATCAAGAGGGGATGTTGAGTCGGGAACAGCTCCTGAGGGAAGCTTCCGGTACCGGGATTGGAGATCGCGGCATTAAGGGTGAGACTGCAGGGGGTAGGAATGAAGTCCCTGCTTCTTCTCTGAGACAGAATAAACCCAGGGAATATCTGTCGGATGAAGACGACAGGTTGCTGTCGGATGCCTTTGATAATCAGGTAAAAGCAGATTCGCTTCAGAAAATCGTCTCTGCCTCCGGAGCGATGACAGGACCCCGTCCAGGAATTGGACAAACAGGGGGAGTAACGCAGAAATCTGATGTTGAAAAGGCTGCCGCTCTTAACCAGCGGGAAGCCGACAGGATCTTTTCAGGTCTGGAGAAGAAAAATCAGACCGGGTCAGGGGCAGATGTAAAAGGAGCTATGACTGACGACGGCAAGTCAGTGACCCTGCCGGAAGCTTCGCCCGATAAGGGCCCGATGAAGGAAAAACGGGATGCAGGTATTCAGCAGCAGAATGACAGTACAGTAATTTTCGGGATTGTCAACGGCAGG
>CAZBQM010000047.1:0-20360 GCA_964494045.1 uncultured Rikenellaceae bacterium | reverse complement strand
TATCCCATAAAACTTTGAAAGGTTGCCTGCCTGAGCTATTGATCATGTACGATGACGTCATTAAGTTTTCAGGAATAGTTTATATATTGCAGAAAAAAGAGCATGAATTTTTTAAAGAGATTTATACCCCCCGACAGGTGGAAACTTCCGGTACTTATTGTATCGGCCCTGTTTACGGGTCTTTTTCTTTTTGCCTTTTATATCTCTAATGCTCCTTCATATCTGGGAGATAAGTCCGAGACCTGTGTAAACTGCCATATTATGGCGCCACAGTATGCTACATGGTACCACAGTTCGCACAGGGAGTGGACCAACTGCAACGAGTGTCACGTGCCACATAATAATATATTCAATAAGTATTTCTTCAAGGCGAAGGACGGATTGCGTCATGCTGCAATATTTACCTTAAGGAAAGAGCCGCAGGTCATCTTTATAAAAAAATCCGGGAGGGAGGTTGTCCATAAGAATTGCATCAGGTGTCATAAAGAGCTTCTTACCGACAGCAAGCTTCTCAGCTATAATACACTTACACATGAGTCGAGAATGGAGCGTAAGTGCTGGGAGTGTCACAGGGAGACCCCGCACGGCAGGGTCAACAGCCTTTCAAGTGTACCCGATGCCAGGGTTCCTCTTCCGGGATCTATTGTTCCGGACTGGCTGAAGCGATCTGTTGAAAACAGTAACAAAAAATAGCGATAGTATGAAATCAGTTCAGGATCTTATCAGGGAGAAACCATGGCTCGGATGGCTGCTTTTTCTGGTTACTGCAGGTATTGTGTTTTTACTGGGCCTTCTTGCTTCATCAATCATTGAGCGACGCTCGGAAGCAATATTTGCCTATTCTCCTGAAGTGAAGTTCTCGCCCTTTGAACCAAGAAATGAAAAATGGGGGGAATTGTTTCCGCGGGAATACGACTCGTACATCAGAACAGCTGATACCACTTTCAGAAGCAGGTACAACGGGAGTGCGACAGTCGATATGCTTGAAGAATCACCCGGAATGGTTGTACTATGGGCCGGCTATCTTTTCTCAAGGGAATATAAACAGGGACGTGGCCACTACTATGCCATAGAGGATATACGGAAAACCCTCCGGACCGGAGCTCCTTCTCAGGGGGTCCCCAGCCCCCAGCCCAACACATGCTGGACCTGCAAGAGTCCCGATGTCCCCCGCCTTATGAATAAGGCAGGTGTTGCCGGGTTCTACAGTGGATCGTGGGATACAAAAGGATCGGAAGTCATCAACGCTATTGGTTGCGCCGACTGTCATGATGCTAAAACTATGAACCTGAAGATCACAAGGCCTGCCCTGATTGAAGCTTTTGAGAAAATGGGGAAAGATATCTCAAAGGCAAGTCATCAGGAGATGCGAAGCCTTGTGTGTGCCCAGTGCCATGTTGAATACTATTTCAATAAGAATATGCATGAGGGTGTCCAGTACCTTGTTTTCCCCTGGGCAAACGGTACAAGTGTTGAGGATATGGAGAAATATTACGACGAAATAGGGTTTTCGGACTGGACACATGCCCTGAGCAGGGCTCCCATGCTCAAAGCCCAGCATCCCGATTATGAAGTCTACCTGACCGGGGTTCATGCATCACGTGGAGTATCGTGTGCCGATTGCCATATGCCTTTCATAAGTGAAGGAGGACAGAAATTCACCGATCATCATCTTCAGAGCCCTCTGAACAACGTTTCAAATTCATGCCAGGTATGTCATCGTGAGGAAACTGAAAAACTCGTCAGTGATGTGTATTCGAGGCAGGACAAGATCAATGAAAACAGGACCAAACTTGAGGAACTTCTGGTAAGATGCCATGTGGAAGCCATGACAGCCTGGGACAAAGGTGCCACCGGGGAACAGATGAAGGATATACTGAACGACATCAGAAGAGCCCAGTGGAGATGGGATTTCTCGGCTGCAGGTCATGGCAACTCGTTTCACTCTCCCGTGGAACTTGGAAGAATCATATCGGGAGGTATCACGCTGGCCCAGGATGCCCGTATCAAACTTGCCCGGGTGCTTGCTTCCCTCGGGTATAATGAGGAGATTCCGTATCCCGATATCAGTACCAGGGGAAAAGCCCAGGAATATATCGGCCTCGATATGAAAAAATTCCAAGCTGAGAAGAAAATCTTTATAGAACAGGTCCTGCCGGGATGGATTCATGCCGGGGAAGAAAGGGAGAAAAGTGAATAGCTTCTTTCAGTAGCAGGGGTAACCAGGGTGGAAAATATTACTTTTACATCTTTAAAAAGGTAATGGAAGCAGAGATTGTAGTAACCCAGATTTTTACACTGGCGGTTGTTGTTATTATCGGAGTGCTGGCTGCCAGGTTCAGGGTACTTACAAATGAATCAAAGGATGTCCTTTCAAAGGTGATATTCAACATATCACTTCCCCTGATGCTTTTCACAAACTTTTTCAGCCTTGAGGCTTCTCCACGGCTGATATCAAACAGTCTCACAGTTCTCGGGCTGACGGGTTTTGTAATTCTGATTCTGTTTATCACCGGGTGGGCAGCCTGCCGGATCTTCAGGCTCGAAGGGGCCGAAGCAGCGATTTTCAAGGCCCACTCCATGTTTGGAAATACAATCTTCCTTGGATTTCCTCTTATTACAGCCCTTTACGGCACCGAAGGCCTGCTTTATGCAAGCATGTACCAGCTTGTTTCAAGCATCATCCTGTGGACAGCCGGTGTTATACTACTCAGCCACGGTAATGGCTCCTCCTGGAAAAAGAGCCTTCTGAAGGTCTTCAATCCAAATACAATAGCAACCCTTGCTGGGCTCTTGTTTTTCCTGACTCAGGTCAGACTGCCCGATATAATAATTAAGCCGATGGCACAGCTTGGTTCGGCAAATACATGGCTTTCAATGCTCTATATTGGCGCTTTGATGAGCTTTTCGAGCGTTGGAGGTCTGATAAAGCGAAAGAGCATTTATCTGTTAAGCGTTAACAGGCTTGTAGTTATGCCGGCAATACTTATTGCTTTATTTTATTTCACAGGTGCCGTTACGGGAGTTTTACCCGAAAAGCTCGTTTCTTCAGTTATCATTCTTGAAGCTTCCATGCCATGTATGGCTACTGTGGTCATAATGGCCAAGGAATTCGGTTCGGATGATACCATTGCAGTAGCCAACGTATTCGTGTCCACTTTACTGAGTATCCTTACCCTGCCTTTGGTGACCATGGCACTGAACAGGTTGATGTAGGAGGGGATAAAAAAAACACCATCCCTGACAGGATGGTGCTTTTATGTTCATGTAGCAGATTATTCTTTGCCTCCGAAATAGAAGTTAAGAGAGATCTTTGAAAATGTGGGATTGGTACTGACTTTATAGGTTTCCTCAATTTCAGTGTCCTGATTTAAATCAGTATCAGGATTGTAGAAAGAATCGGTATGTGAATTACTGTATTTTCCACCAAAATATCTGATTCCGAATTCACCACCAATACTGAAGTTGTCGTCAAAGAAATACTCAACACCAAAACCCAGTTCTCCTGCAAATAGTTTGATGTCTTTCAGGGTTTCACCTAATTCATTCACTTCTTCACCGTCAACTTCCATTTTCCCGCTCAGGATTGGTTTTGCCACACTAAGGTTAAGGAATGCCTTAAGGTTGTTTTTTTCTACTGCAAAATACTTGACGCCAATATTCGGGAGGAAGAGGTTTCCTTTGAAATCAATTTCATCGGTGTAGGTAACTACACTCGTCTCGTCATAGTCGTACTCCTGCCCGGTTTCTTTGGTATTGAACATGATATTACCATACTGCAAACCAACATAAGGAACAAACTTGCCGGTTTTGTAACCGAAATATGCACTGTTGGTTGACAGACCGGGAGCTACACCGAATGAAAACTGTCCAAAACTCTTAACGCCAAACAAGAGGCATAAAGTCAATAATAATGCTGTTTTTTTCATGATTGTAGAATAATTTTAATTATTAATATTTCTGAGACAAGCATCAATGCATCACGAATACTGCATTTCATGCCTGAGAAATGCAAAACTACTGCATAATTCCTGTCTTTTGCACCCCTTATACGGAGTTTTTTATAAAATGTTGTTAATTGTTTAATAAACATTTTTTACAAAAACGTTACGTGATGGATCTCTGCGGGTTAACAGGCAAAGAAAATTCAGGGTTTATTACAGGTTTTATGTTATTTTTAAGAATTTAAACTAACGATCAGGCATACAGGGTGTGAACATAAGGTGGTGGCCGGACGTTTAATTAAAAAAATTAACGAGATGGGAGAATGCAATAATTTACAACACGGGCGTAAAGTCGTTGTAGTAGGCGCAGGGGCAGTAGGAGCCACCTATGCCTATGCTCTTTCGCAGAGCGGACTGGCTGATGAGATAGTTCTTACCGACCGCAACGAGAGTCTTTTAGAGGGACAGGTTCTTGACCTTATGCATGGACAACCCTTTGTCCCCACCCTTAAAATAAAAGCTGGTTCAAAGGCCGATTATGCCGATGCACAACTTATAGTAATCACTGCCGGAGCGGCTCAGAAACCCGGGGAGACGCGTCTGGAGCTTCTGAGGAACAATGCCAGGGTAGTGGGCAGCATTGCCGAAGAAGTTGCTGCAAGCGGATCGCAGGGAGTCATGCTTATTGTTTCCAATCCTGTGGATGTGATGACCTATGTGGCTTTGAAGAAATCGGGCTGGGACAGGAGCAGGGTTATAGGTTCAGGTACTGTTCTCGACAGTGCAAGGTTCCGCCATATGTTAAGCCGTCATTGCGGGGTTGATGTCCACAATGTTCATGCGTATATCCTTGGCGAACATGGCGACAGTGAATTTGCTGCATGGTCGATGACCAATATAGCCGGTATGTCGATGGACACTTATTGTCCGGTCTGCAACAATTGCGTAAACTGGAAAGAGGAACAGAAGTATATTGAACAGCATGTAAGGGAATCAGCCTACCATATCATCAATGCCAAAGGCTCAACCCACTATGCCGTAGGCCTTGCACTGGTGAGGATTACAGCTTCGATACTCCGGGGTCAGAACAGTATAATGACGGTATCCGTATTACCCGAAGGTGAATATGGCCTCAGGGAAGTCTGTCTGAGTGTGCCCACAATAGTTAGCAGTACCGGTGCGGTCAGGATCATCGACTCAAACCTGCCACCCGAAGAGGCAAGGTTGCTGGCGGCATCAGCTAATGTGCTTAAGAATGCCATTGCATCGCTGGGTGAATACTAAGATAATCCCGCGGGTTTCATTGATTGATCAAAATGACTTCATCTGTCCGGTATCCGGCTGATAAAAGAGGTATGTTTAACCGGACCTATTTGGTGATTCTGATTATAAAGCTTTGTAGGCCAGGGTTCTTCTTTTTAAAAAAATGTTAATTGATACTGCACTTAAATTATGAATTTGGAAATAAAATTCTTTCTGTCTAATTTGGTGTCAAATTAATTTTGGGATGTTTAATATAAGGCCTTATTTGTCACCAATTTATCAAAATAGTCCAATTAATGGTCCCTTCCCGACATTCCCTGCCGGGAGTTTTTCATTTGCCGGCTTGTAAACAGATGGCCGGCTGAAGAGTGTTTTATCAGATCCCGGGACCAGATTTAACTGAAAGGCTATAGAATTGAAGTTCATTTATTATTATTTTATAAAAACTAATTAATTAGAAGAATATGGCAACAAAGAGTAACAAGGAGTATTTTCCCGGTATAGGAAAGATAGGTTTTGAAGGTCCGGAATCAAAGAATCCGCTTGCCTTCCATTATTATGATCCGAACAAACTTGTATTCGGAAAGACGATGAAAGACTATTTCAGGTTTGCAATGGCTTACTGGCACACTATGCGTGGCAACGGCGCCGACATCTTCGGTACTGCAGGAAGCAAATCGTTCCCATGGGGCACTGAAAAAGATGCTCTGACAGAAGCAAAAGGCACCATGGATGCAGCTTTTGAATTCATGACCAAGATAGGCATGCCTTTTTATTGTTTCCACGATATCGACCTTATTAGCGAAGGCAGCAGTATTGCAGAATATGAAAAAAACCTGCAGGCAATTGTTGAATATGCAAAGGAAAAACAAAAAGAGACCGGTGTTAAACTCCTCTGGGGTACAGCCAACGTGTTCGGAAACAGAAGATATTCGAACGGAGCCTCAACAAATCCTGATTTCAATGTTGTATGCCATGCAGCAACCCAGGTAAAGAATGCCATTGATGCTACCATAGCACTTGGCGGAGAGAACTATGTGTTCTGGGGCGGTCGCGAAGGATACTATACTCTGCTCAATACCAATATGAAAAGGGAACTTGAACATATGGGACGTTTCCTTACAATGGCACGTGATTACGCACGCAAGAACGGTTTCAAGGGTACCTTCCTTATTGAGCCGAAACCGATGGAACCGACAAAACACCAGTATGATTTCGATTCTGCTACTGTGATAGGCTTCCTTAAAGAGCATGGTCTTGAGAAGGATTTCAAACTTAATATCGAGGTGAATCATGCCACTCTTGCCCAGCATACCTTCCAGCACGACCTTCAGGTAGCTGCTGATGCCGGAATGCTCGGAAGTATTGATGCAAACAGGGGAGACTACCAGAACGGATGGGATACCGACCAGTTCCCGATCAATATCTATGAACTTGTTGAAGCTCTTCTCGTTATTGCAGAAGCCGGAGGATTTAAAACCGGAGGTATTAACTTTGACGCAAAAACCCGTCGTAGTTCCACCGATCTGGAGGACATCTTCATTGCCCATATCTCAGGAATGGATTCTTTTGCACGTGCCCTTATTGTAACCGAGAAAGTACTTAACGATTCTCCCTATAAAAAGATGAGAAAAGATCGTTATGCCTCATTCGACAATGGCAAGGGTTCAGAATTTGAAAAAGGTAAACTTGCTCTTGAAGACCTTCGCAGCCTTGCTGTTAAGAACGGTGAACCTGCTTTGATCAGCGGTAAGCAGGAGCTCTATGAGACAATTTTAAATATGTATATTTAATATTATTTTTCAAACTTCAGGGATCCTGCCTTATGTACCCATAAAGGCAGGTCCCTGTAAATAACCCCTGGACATATCATGACATCTATCGATTCATCCGGCAATTCTTCAGGAGCTCCCGCCAAAAAGGGGAATCCTGTTTACATTATGGCCCTCACACTTGTTGCTACACTGGGAGGGCTGTTGTTTGGTTACGACACTGCCGTTGTTAACGGAGCTGAAAAGTCGATTGTGGAGCTTTTTATAACAAAGATCCTCGACCCGGCAAATAGTGAATACACTGTCCAACTTATCGGCCAGTACAGACTGCTCCTTACACTGGTTATCTACCTGGTCTTCTCTATTATCTCAGCTCAGATAATTAAGCTTCTTGGGAAAAAGAAAGGTGGTATAGCCACTGTTGTAATCCTTTCACTGGTAACAGTTTGGGCTGTTACCTTTATGAAGAAGCCGGTTGCCATGGAAGGTTCTGCCCTTCAGGATACAGCCGACATCATTAAGGGCTTTGTGATTGCCAGCGCACTCATTGGTTGTATAATCGGAGGAGCTATTTCGGGTTTCATCTCCAAGTCTATAGGAAGAAAGAACGGCCTTATCATTGCGGCCATTGCCTTTTTCCTTTCAGCAATTGGAGCCTGGAAACCGGAGGCTTTGAATATCTGGGGAACACTCCCTGTATTCTCATTCTTCTTCTACAGGATAATCGGAGGTATTGGGGTCGGTATTGCCTCAATGATATCCCCGATGTACATTGCTGAGATCGCACCTGCCGATACCAGAGGAAAGCTTGTTTCCTGGAACCAGTTTGCCATCATCTTCGGGATGAACGTGATATATTTTATTAACTACTTCATCGCCCGCCAGGGTAATGAACAGTGGCTTGTTGAAGAAGGATGGCGCTGGATGTTTTTCTCGGGAGCTATTCCTGCCGGCCTCTTCCTTATACTTCTTATTTTCGTGCCTGAGACTCCACGTTTCCTTGCCATGAAAGGAAAAGATCAGGATGCTCTGAAAGTGCTGAAAAAAATCTCTGGCGAAGCCGATGCACCCAAGATCCTTGCTGATATCAAATCCACTCTTCATGAAACGAGTGCTCCATGGCTCTCATTCGGATTCTTTGTTATCTTCGTCGGTATCATGCTTTCAGTATTCCAGCAGTTTGTAGGGATCAACGTTGTACTCTACTATGCCGGTAATATCTTCAGAAACATGGGAGCCTCGACAGACAGTTCACTTATGCAGACTATCATTGTTGGTATAGTGAACCTTACTTTCACTGTTGTAGCAATCATGACAGTTGATAAATTCGGAAGGAAACCTCTTATGATAATAGGTGCCCTCGGAATGGCTTTAAGTATGACGGCCCTTGGCTTTTCATTCTACACCCATAATGAGGGTGTCATGGCTTTGATATTCATGCTTCTTTACACAGCATTCTTTGCCATGAGCTGGGGTCCTATAACATGGGTGCTCCTTGCCGAGATATTCCCTAACAGTATCAGAGGCGCAATGTCGATAGCCGTTGCCTCCCAGTGGATAGCAAACTGGTTGGTCTCTTTCTCATTCCCCGTCCTTAACGATAACCAGTGGCTGACACAGCAGTTCAACCATGGATTCTCTTACTGGATCTACGGCGTAATGGGAATCCTTGCCGCTGTGTTTGTTTGGAAATTTGTTCCCGAAACCAAAGGCAAGACCCTGGAGGAAATAGAAACGCTCTGGAAGAAAAAATAATAATTGTCTTTAGTGCCTGTGAAATAAAGGCGTATGAGATATATCAAGAAAAGAGGACAGTCATCAGGCTGTCCTCTTTTCTTTTATTTATATAACTCATGTAAACAGAACCAGGGTCACCAGGTATTTCATGACCTGAGTTTTGAAGCTACAGAACTTATGACCCTTGTATCAGAGATTGAAAAGATAACCAAATGTAACCGTACCGGCACCGGCATTATTGTTACCGTTGGCTTCATCTTTCTGAATCGGGATAAAACCATAGTTGCCACCTCCTTCAATGAACAGCTTGCCTGAGTTCATTACAAGCTCAAAACCAACAGCTCCCTGTCCTCCAAAATTTACTTTGTTAACATCATTGGTGATATCCTGGTTATGATCAAATGATACATTCCCGACAACGGGTTGTCCGGCCAGTTCAAGGATATCGTCGATTGCAATCATCCCGGCCTTGTCGACATGGATGCCGTCCGACCCACTTGAAATATTCTCTGCTTTAAGAATAAAACCAAGATAGGGCCCTGCCTCAAGATAAAAGTTGATCCTGGAACCCAGCTTGAAGCTTGATTTGGCCATGACCGGTATCTCAATATAGTTAAGGATGGCTTCACTCTTAATATCAACATACATATAGTCTTCCGGGGAGATTCCCAGCAGTGGAAGCATTTGCCAGAGTGGCTGCATTTCTTCAGCAAGCGGCAAGGCCTGCATCCCGTCTCTCTGACCTCCTTTGGAGGAATAATTCAATTCGGCTTTCAATCCGAACCATTTTTCAGACTGATATTCGGCAACGATGCCGGTATAGAGACCAAGTCTGGAAGCGTAACCCTCACTGAGTGGGGTTGTTATAGTTCCTGCGGTCAGGTTCGGGATTCCAAGTCCCGCTTTAGCTCCCAGGGAAAAGCCAGATGTCTGTGCTCCGGCTGTAAGAACGCTGCACATGGCAACGAATAACGCAAGTAAAGTCTTTCCAGTTTTCATTTAAAATTTTTTTGATTTTCAATTAACCCTGACATTTCCTGCAGATAGCATAGCATGTACCGTTCAGGAATGTTCTTATCCTCACGTGCGTTTACACCACATGTTGATTTCATAGGCCAGGGTCCGGATTAATTTTTTTTGCTGTATCCTGACATACATGACCGTAAAGGTCAGATTTTGCATGTTCAAACAGCCCTCAAATATATCGTGATCGGAATGAATTTCATACATTTTTCAAACAAAATATTCAACTATCTATAAAAATGTCATGGCTTATCAGGAGTAAACAACACTCTGAGCTTTACCTTGCTATCCTTTTACACAGTATAAGACTCTTTATCTTTGCTGCCTCCTGAACTGACATGCCACTATCGCCATATCACTGTTTCTCAGAGCACCTCTCCGAAACCGGTTTTGTGCTTTATAAGAGGAAACTGATCAGGCCCTCTTCACGATTCTTCATTGGGCAGCCGGGCCGTCCACACTGACCCGTCAATATAAATTAAGGTGCAGTGTCATTCCGGACAAGAGTCAATTTATTAGTTATTTAGAGACAGATCGGTATAATTTGTTTAACTTTAATGTCGGCGTGTATTTGAAATCAGGCAATAAGCAAAGGATAAGGGAGAAATATGACAACAGGACTGCAATTGCTTTTATGACTGGAGGGGAGGAATAGTAATCCGTGGCTTCAAAGGATCTATGTCCTGGAGTTGGGGATTCCTGATGAACAGGTTCAATCTTCGTGGTTATTTTAACTAATTGTATGAAAGAAAGACTGGAGAAACTAACAAGGAATAATCTTTTTTTATTCTTCCTGATTTTTTTATTTGCCTGTGGCTTCTATTTATTCAAGCTTGGATTCAGCGATTTGTGGAGCGATGAAATATATACCAAATCAATGCTTGGCGGCTCGCTGTCTGACTTTTATGCCAGGTTTAAAAACGATTTACATCCACCATTATATTACCTGGGCTTAAGGTTTTTTACTGCCCTGTTCGGTGCCGGCGCTGTAACATTACGGTTATTCTCAGTCCTGGGAGTATTGTCAACAATAGCACTGGGGTATTTTGCCGGCCAACGTATTTTTGGTAAACAAGGGGCCCTGTATTTCTGCCTGATGCTTATCTCAATTCCAATGCTGGCAGTTTACTCTCACCAGGCCCGAATGTACACATGGGCATCATTCTCAGTAGCAGGGGTGTTCATTTATTCATACCTGTACATGAAAAAGGGGGAAAAACGTGATCTGATCCTGCTCCTGGTTTTTACTGTAATTGCCATGTATTTACACTATTTTAGCATGGCGGCTGCATTCGTGGCTAATATCTTCGTTTTCGTGTATTTCCTGCTGAAAAAAAACAGAAACTGGCTACTACATCTGTTTTCTATGCTCCTGACAACCATACTGTTCCTTCCATGGCTGTTTATGTTTATTGTTCAGATAAACAAAGTGCAAAATGCCTTCTGGGTTCCGGAAGTTAGCCTTACCACGATCCTTTCATGCTTCACCATTCCGTTTAACGAACAATTCTGGACAAGCAATTATTCTCTTTCACTGACTGTATTATTTATCGCCATAATAGTAATTACAGCTTTTATGAGTTTTTCCGGAACATTTGCTGAGTATCGTCTTGTTTTATGGTTCTCACTTTTTATTTTCCTGGGAACTCTTTTTGTTGTCACGGTTATTTCGCTGGTTTCACAACCCATCCTGTCAACAAGGTATGTCATGACATTGGTGACCATGCTTGCAATCCCGCCAACTGTTCTTTTTATACGGATGAGAATAAGGTGGCTGAGAATAATCCTGATTTCTGCTGTCTTATTCCTGGGAATCAGGACTTCAGTTTCAAGTTTCGGTTTTTCATACGGACCTTATAAACAGACTGTCGGGTATATCTCCGCCAATTATCCCGGAATAAAAAAAGTACTTCACATTACAGAAATAACCGCCGGACCACTGGTGGAGTATAGCGGCAATTCCGGATTGGACCATTATTGGCTAAAGGCGAAGATGTCAAATGTTGATGCCTTCACTGAGATACATCAATACAACAGGCCTGAAGAATTTTTGCAGCCCGGAGAAGAATTCTGTGTGGTCAGGTTCCAGAATCAGGAACTTAATGTGGATAATCTTGAGCTTGTCCTTTCAGAATCCGAACTTGTAAAGACAGATACCGTGTTTGACAACAAGGTTAAAGACGGAATATTCATTCAGCTGTATTTACTTAAATTCAAGGGCAGTAAAGACTGATCAGATATTTACAGGTCCGGGATTGGGCTCAGATTGCAGGACCAATCCTGCAACACTCTGAATATTATACTGCTATACTATGGGGAAAATAAAGGTTGAACCTGATTCGGCACAGAAGACTCTTTCCTGTTCCGGCCTTCCTTCATGTTAACAGGGTACAATCCATGAATTATTTCATTCAATGATTGAATCATGCTTAACTTTACAGCTTAAAAGTCAAATTATCAGATATGAATAAAAAGAACATCCCTTTTCAGACTATTGACTGGAAAGACATACCAAAAACCGAACACAGGGGGGAACCGGGCATTGCATACTGGCAGACCATGCAGTTTGAAGGACTGAGAATAAGAATTGTTGAATACTCAAAAGGTTATATCGCTGACCACTGGTGCACAAAAGGACATATCGTCCACTGTCTCGATGGCGATTTTGTAAGTGAACTCATCACAGGAGAGAAGTTTATTCTTAAAAAAGGAATGACTTATGTTGTTACTGATGAGTTGAGTTCTCATCGCTCATCAACTGAAAACGGGGTAAAACTGCTGATCATTGATGGCGATTTTCTGAAAAAGGTAAATGAATAGGTAAAACATTAGATTCGTGCCGTCTGAAAACGGTGTGGGAAGAATTACTTAAAAACTGACCTGTATGAAAGCAATTGTACACACCAGATACGGGCCCCCTGAAGTGGCCGTAGTATCAGAGGTGCCTGAGCCGGAACCTAAGGACAATGAGATCCTGGTTAAGGTTTATACCTCTACCGTGAACCGCACGGACGCAGGATTCCGCAGTGCTGTGTATTTTGTTAGCCGGTTCTGGAGCGGACTTATAAGGCCCCGGTACCGGATACTTGGTTGTGAGTTTTCCGGTGTTGTCGTGGAAGCAGGTAAGGATGTCACAACGTTTAAACCCGGAGACAGGGTGTTCGGTTACAACGATGAGACCTTCGGGGCACATGCTGAGTTTCTTACTATAGCCGAAGACAAAGCAGTGGCAATAATACCAGGCAACCTTGACTTTGATGAAGCTGCACCTGTTACGGAAGGGGCGCATTATGCGCTGTCCAATATACGGGCATCAAAAATCAAAGTCGAACAAAATGCCATGGTATATGGTGCATCGGGAGCTATAGGTTCTTCTGCCATACAACTTCTTAAGCATTTTGGTGTGCCGGTAACCGCGGTCTGCAACACCAAAAACGTTGAGCTGGTGAAATCACTTGGCGCTGATACTGTTATTGACTACCAGACCCAGGATTATACACTGGCTGATCAGAAATACAATCTGATCTTTGATGCAGTCGGAAAAAGTTCTTTCGGTAAGTGTAAACACCTTCTTATGGATAAAGGAATTTACATCTCGACTGAACTGGGCAGGCATGCTGAGAATATTTTCCTTGCCCTCTTTACCCCGCTTTTTGGAGGTAGAAAGGTAATATTCCCCGTTCCGTCAATTGAAAAAAATGATCTGCTCTTTCTGAAACAACTTGTGGAAAGGGGTGAGTTTAAACCTGTCATTGACCGGAAGTATAATATGGAACAGATTGTTGAGGCATACAGGTATGTTGAATCGGGACAAAAAACAGGGAACGTGATCCTGAAAATTGCAGAATGGTAATTACATAAATCAGCAACCTTTTACTGGCAGATACCTGGACCTGATATTTTATGTAAATTTACATGCCGGTGAAATAATGAACCGGGTTTGAATAAAAGAAATCTGCCTTGCCGGTAATTGAAGAACGGGAAGTTGATATGGAGATTTATATCTCCTCTTTTTACGGCACTTCAAAAGGGCAAGGCCTAAAATAACTTAATTATGAAGAAAAAACTGTTTTGCTTACCGCTTATCATATCAGGTCTCCTTCTGGTTCAAAGCGCTTATTCTCAGAATGCTCAGGCAACAGCTGTTCCTACAGGCATTGAAATAGTTACAAAACTTGAAAAGCCGGAGAAAAAGCTGAAGCTAAAGGAAAAGGATTATGCAGGATACCTGCTTGTTTATTTCAGGGACCAGGACCAGTCAGCTTATATGGCAATAAGCAACGACGGGTACACTTTTACTGATGTTAACGGTGGTAATCCGGTCTTTATAGGCTCACAGCTGGCTGAACAGAAGGGTGTACGCGATCCTCATATTTCCCGTGGTCCGGATGGTGCTTTTTACCTGGCTATGACCGACCTGCACATTTTTGGCAAGCGGGCAGGTTTCCGCGATACCGATTTTGAACGTCCTGCTGAGAAATACGGCTGGGGTAACAACCGTGCCATTGTGCTTATGAAATCGTATGACCTTATTCACTGGACCCACTCCGATTTTCGCGTTGACAAGGCTTTCCCGGAGCTTGGTGACATCGATTGCTCATGGGCTCCTGAGACCGTTTTTGACCCATCAGTGGGCAAGATGATGGTTTATTTTACGATCCGGTACAATAACAAGGATTGTAATCTTTATTATTCCTATGCCAATGACGATTTTACAGAACTTGAAACCACACCAAAAAGGATAACTGAGATTACAGGCCTCGACGGCGATGTAACTAAAGTGGGCAAACAGTATCAGCTTTTCTATGTTTCCAACGCAAGGGTTCTGCATTCGGTCTCTGACAGGATAAACGAAGGATACATGACTGACACAACACGCATCGATCCTGAGAAAGTCTCAACCGAGGCTCCCAACGTGTTCAGGCGCCTGGGAACTGACACCTACGTGCTTATGTATGATGTTTATGGTGCCAGACCAAATAATATGGGATTCAGTGAGACTACCGATTTTGTCAACTTCAGGAATATAGGTCATTTTAACGAAGGGATAATGAAAACAACCAATTTCAAAGGCCCGAAACATGGTGCTGTCACTTATCTTACAAGGAAGGAACTGGAGGCTGTTGCCAGCCACTGGAACATAGATCTTAAGTAGCTACTTCCTGATGTGAAATACAGGTTGGCATTATCGCGATGAATCAGCCTGAAGAAATTAAGGCCTAACCCTGCCATGCTTTATGAACAAATTCCGAAAAAGCAACTGCATCCTCCGGGAAAGTATTATAAAACAAAGCCTTATTGCCTTGTTGCTGTTTTTACATTTGTATTCATATTGCCAGAATGCAGGATATGCCTCCAACACATCGAAAGTAGTTCCCTTTCCTGAGAAGTCGGTAATCCTGGCTGATTCATGGGTAAAACACAGGGAGGATTTAAATACGGAATATCTGAAATCGCTTGATCCTGACAGATTATTGCACAATTTCAGGGTCAATGCCGGATTACCATCAGATGCCACACCCCTCGAGGGCTGGGAAGCCCCGGGAATAGGGTTAAGGGGGCATTTTACAGGGCATTATCTGTCGGCTGTTTCCTGTATCGTTGAGAAATACCATGATCCCCTGCTGTCAAAAAGACTTGATTATATGGTCGACGAATTATATAAATGCCAGCAGGTTTTTGGTACAGGGTACCTCAGTGCCTTTCCCGAAAAGGATTTTGATACCCTTGAAACCAGATTCGGGCAGGTATGGGCTCCGTATTATACCTACCATAAAATTATGCAGGGTTTGCTCGATGTTTATACCCGCATCGGAAATGAAAAAGCCGGCCGGATGGTTTCAGACATGGCTGCCTATGTTGAAAAACGGATGTCGGCACTAAGCGATGAGACGATTGAAAAAGTCCTGTACAGTGCCGGGGCAAATCCTTCCAATGAGGCCGGGGCAATGAACGAGGTCCTGTATAAGTTGTATAAAGTTACCGGCGACCCAAAGCATCTGGCACTGGCAAAAATATTCGACAGGGATTGGTTCGTAAATCCGCTTTCAGAAAACAGGGATATTTTATCGGGTTTACATTCCAACACCCATTTGGTACTTGTTAATGGATTTTCACAGCGATATTCAATAACAAATGAGAAAAAGTACCACGACGCCGTTGTAAATTTCTGGGACATGCTTATGAAGTCGCACACATATGTCAATGGCACAAGCAGTGGTCCTCGTCCGAACGTTACAACACCCACCTCCCTTTCAGCGGAACACTGGGGTGTCCCGGGTCAGCTTAGCAGCACTATGACCAAAGAGACTTCCGAATCGTGTGTTTCGCATAATACCCAGAAGCTGACTTCGACACTTTTTACATGGACAGCCGATCCCATATATGCTGAGACTTATATGAACACGTTTTACAATTCCACAATGGCCCTGCAAAGCGGCCAGACAGGAAGATGTGTATACCATTTGCCTCTGGGGTCCCCTCGTAAAAAGGCCTTCCTTAAGGAGAACGATTTCCGTTGCTGTAACGGAAGCTCTGTGGAGACATTTTCCCTGCTTAATTCAGGTATTTATTACCATAACGATTCTGCAGTATTTGTAAACCTTTATATCCCTTCCATAGTAAAATGGGATATAAATGGAGTATTACTTAAGCAAACAGGTAATTTTCCGCAGGATAGCTGTATCGACTTCGAAGTGTCAGCACGTAAGGAAACATCTTTTACCCTGAACCTTCTGGCTCCTTCCTGGGCCCGTAATGCAGAGGTTTATATAAACAACGAAAAGCAGGACATTGAAATAGTTCCTGGCTCTTACATCAGCATTCACCGTCTGTGGAAGAATAATGACACGGTCAGACTGGTTTTTAGATATGAGTTTTACATAAAAACCATGCCTGATGACACGAATGTTGTTGCAATATTTTACGGTCCCGTCCTTCTGGCCTTCGAAGATACATCTGAACTTATTCTGAAGGGCGACCATCAGGATATACCCGACAACCTGTCGAAAGATAAAGGCAATAATATTTTCCATCTGGACAACAATGGTAAAAGATACCTTCTCAGACCTTTGTATGATATTGAAGAGCAATCCTTCGGAGTATATGCCACAATCAGAAACTATTGATGGATTGATGAAGATCATTTGAATAATGAGCACTTACAATGAGCTGGTTGAAGGGCTGGCAAAAGGCAGGAAGATGGAGAAGGTCCTGCGTGGAGAGGATAAAAATTAGCCCTGACAGAAAAAGAGAGAGAGTCTTCACGATTGCTCTTTTTTCATAAGATTCAAAAGAAATATTTAAAAGGATTGCATCAGTGCTCCACTGAAATCAGGAATAATATTCATGGATTCTTCGATATTGGTTCCAACCGGTAGATCTGTATAAAAACTATTAATAATGAGGAAGATTTTCAAAAAATTACTATCTTAGATGATACTTGTTTATTCAGGCCAAATGAGAAGGGGATATCTGGCTTATTTCTATGATACAGGCAGGAAGTCTTTTTATGGTTGATATTTTAAAATAGTTATTATGCAAACTAGAGAAGAAATCCCGGAGATAATATATTTTGATTCAGGTGAGGTTGAAAGGATCAGTTTTTATATCAATGGGTTTTTGCATAACCAGGAAAAGTATAACTATAAGTTCTTAATTAAAAGAAAGAAACCAGGTTTCATAAAGCAATCGTCCTCAACAGAAGAATGGCACAAGTCTGAATTGGGATTTTTTGAATTCAGAAATGGTAGTAATAACTTTTTCTTTTGCATAGACCGTAACGACCCTTCAGTCACCTATAGGAATGAAGGGTATCTTATTCCTGTACTTGAAAAGGTAAAATACTATTTTAAAGTAAATTATAATATTGATGATATTGAAAAGGATCTGCTGATAAAAGAGTATAGGGAAAAGATAATTCCGCTTGGTCCCAGTTTCCCTTTGCATATTAAAAACATGATCAGGTTTATGCCCCGGATTTTCCCGGGCAAAAAAAATGACTGGACTTTTCAGATTTTTGTTGAACGTATGAATCTTATGTTCAGATTTCCTGGATTAAGCTATTTCAGGCGTCTTCGTAAAATTAAGCCAGACCTTAATTTATTTTTTGTCGTGCCTTTTTATTATAATCAAAAAGAGCTTAATGATTATCGCTTCGAACTGATGAAATCACTTGAAAATCTGATAAAAACAAATATAATTATCGGCTTTGCCTCCAGGAGAAAATTACCGGATAAATACCAGTACTTTAAGCAACCGGTATATGAGATGCGTTCATATTTACGTCATCTGGCCAGATCAAAAGTCACAATTTATATCAGGGGCCCTCATAATGGTATTTCATCAAAGTTTGGACAACTTATGGCAATGGGGAAACCAATAATCGGTCAGACTATACATAACAACAAAGAGTTGTATTATCAAAACCAATTCTTCAACGAACAATTTGCCTATGATGAACCTGAAGAAATTGCAAGGCAGGTACACAGGTTATTGCAGGACCCTGAAAAAGCAGCATCATATGCCCTGGCCAATGCAAATACTTTTGATGCAAAATTTTCGCCTGAGATAACAGTATCGCATATCATTGAAACAATATTCAACTGATCATTGAAATATAGTGACGAATATGAATGAACTTAGTCAAATTGGGTTGTAAAATAAATTAATCACAAGGAGGATACATATGTTTGGCTTATTAGATCAACTAAGACAAGTTAAGTCTCCAATAAAGATTGGAATCGTTGGTATCGGTTCCATCGGGAGAGGAATGGTGCTTCAATCTTCCCTTACCCCCGGGATTGAATGCTGTGCGATAGCAGATATTAATCTGGACAGAGCTGTTGAAGTTGCAAGGCAGTTCAACTATGACTATAAGATCGTCAACAATCTTTCTGAGATGAATGAAGCAATCCGGAAAGGACATCTTGCAGTGTGTGAAGATGGATTTCTGATAGCATCTTGTGAACAGATAAATGTCTTTATTGAGTCCACCAGTTCAATAATTGGAGGGGCGCTTTTTGGCGACAGGGCTCTGGACCATAATCAGCATCTGATAATGATGAATTATGAAGCAGATTTGATGTACGGGAGTTATTTAATGTCAAAAGCCCGGAGAAATAACCTGCTTTATACTGTTTGTGATGGTGATCAGCCTGCGGTAATTAAGCGTATTATAGAGGAAGTTGAATTCATGGGATTTAAGACCGTGATGGCTGGAAACATGAAAGGATTTTTGGATCGTTATGTGACTCCTGCCTCCATAAAGGGAGAAGCTGCAAAACGTGATCTGGATGCGAAAATGTGCTCATCTTATTCTGACGGCACAAAGTTATGCATTGAAATGGCTGTGATGGCAAACGGAATAGGAGGGTATGCCGCAACCCCGGGAATGTATGGGCCTAAAATGTCAAATATTCATGAGATATTCGACCACTTTGATTTTCATAAAATCTGGGATGGGGAAAATCCAATCGTTGATTTTGTGCTTGATGCCAAACCGAAAGGTGGTGTCTTCGTGGTAGGCTATACTGATCATCCTTACCAAAAAAGCACCCTGAACTGGTTACCTCCTGATATGGGCCCTGGTCCTTTCTATCTGTTTTATCGTCCTTATCATCTATGTCATTTCGAATTTGCCGCTACCGTTGCTGAGGTAGTCCTTAATAAACGAGCAGTCCTAAAACCCGATTTTGGCTTTAAAACGAATGTTTATGCATATGCAAAAAAGGATCTGAAAAAGGGTGAGACCCTTGACGGCCTGGGTGGTTTTTGTTGTTACGGACTAATAGAAAACTGCACAGACAATAAGACAAAAGCCGGTTTGCCGGTTTGCCTTGCTGAAAACGTTTTATTGAAACGGGATATCCCAAAAGATGGGAAAATTTATCTTGAAGATATTGAATATGATGAGAATAGTGATCAGTTTGCCTTTTTCTCAAAATCGTTACAGGCACAATCAGGTATTTGAGTCGATATAGAAAATCTATTTGTTCTGAATATTTTTTGTTTTAGACAATTTCGCTTTTCCAAAAATAGTAATATGTAAAGCCCGGTTGGATTTTCAGACCGACACCCCGGGGCAGTTGATGAGGCATGCAGGTTCGCACACCTGAAAAAGATGACCTGTCACGTCCCAGGCAGGATGCTATCCGATTTCGCGGAATAAATAATTTTAGGATAACATCCTTAGGTTGCATAAACCTTGTAACAATCCAACAGACTGAAGTGGTGAAGTATGTCCTCTTAATACCGATATTAATGAATATTGCCCTGATCGCACCCTATAACAGATTAAAACATGATTTTTTAGTATAATAATAACTATGAGCGTAAGCAATATAAAAATATTTAGTAAATTACAGGTCAGATAATAGGTCGAAACAGATGTGGCAGGGCAGGTAAATTATGCAACTACATATTTTTAGCAAGATGAGATACCCATACTTAATTCTGTTAGTTTTAGCTCTTGGCTCCTGCAGCCGGACTGAAAGTACTCTTTACCAGTTTGATCCGAGAACGCTTGAAGAGAATGGATTTTCACTATCTGAAATAGCTGATGACATAGTTTACATACCACTTGATAATGGTTTCCCGCTTGGATATAGTGCTGATTTTGTCT
>CAZBQM010000046.1:0-21150 GCA_964494045.1 uncultured Rikenellaceae bacterium | reverse complement strand
TAATAACCATCATTGGTGCGGTCAGCTACGGAGAACTGGCAGCTATGATGCCAAAGGTAGGCGGACAATATGTTTATCTGAAAGAAGCTTACCATCCACTGGTAGGGTTTCTGTTTGGCTGGACCACCTTCTTGGTTATTCAGTGCGGCTCAATAGCTGCAATTGCAGTGGCATTTTCAAAATTTTCAGGAGTGCTGGTACCCTGGATCTCGGAAAAAAACGTGATCCTGAGTGCCGGCCCTCTTGAAATTACTTCAACGCAACTCGTTGCCATATTATCTATTGCTTTTCTGACCTGGCTCAACACAAAGGGTATTGCGACAGGGAAAAGCGTTCAGAATATTTTCTCCTCTACAAAGATCATCGCACTCGCGGGTTTTATCATTCTCGGTCTGCTCGCCGCGGGAAAAGTCGATGCCCTCAGGATAAACAGGGAAGTGTTCTGGCAGGCCTCACAGATCGGACCGGACAACCAGATAATTCCCCTTACGGGATTCGCCCTTGCTGCTGCAGTGGGTACAGCTCTTGTGGGATCCCTTTTTGCATCCGATGCATGGTATAACCTTACCTATATCTCGGGTGAGATAATCAACCCCCGGAGAACCCTCCCTCTCAGCCTTTTCTTCGGAACACTGATAGTATCAGTGATTTATATGCTTACCAATTTTATTTATATCGTTACCCTGCCACTGGCTGGATCTCCTGAAGGTGCAGATGCCCTCAGCAGAGGGATCAGCTTCGCTGCCGACGACAGGGTCGCAACTTCTTCAATGAGTGTGATCATGGGTGATCATGCCGCCGGAATAATGGCTCTTTTCATAATGATAAGCACTTTCGGCTGCAACCACGGTCTGATCATTGCAGGTCCCAGGGTCTATTATGCCATGGCCAGAGATGGTTTGTTTTTCAGGAAAATAGGCAGCATAAACAAAAACGGTGTGCCGGGCTTTGCAATTGTAATCCAGGGAATATGGTCAATACTCCTGTGCCTGTCCGGTACCTATTCCGACCTGCTCGATTATGTCATTTTTGCCGTTCTTCTCTTTTTTGTAATCACCATCCTTGCAATTTTTATCCTTCGCAGGAAGCGCCCCGACATACCACGGCCGTACAAAGCCTTCGGCTATCCTGTTGTACCGGCACTCTATATACTGGTGACTTCAGCCATAATGGTGATACTTCTCATTTACAAACCCGGATATACATTTCCCGGACTTGCAGTAGTCCTGCTTGGAATACCTGTTTACTATATCTGGAGAAGGTTCTCTTCCGCTTACCCAGAGGCCGGAAACGATACCGGTGAAGAGGAGGACTGACAGACTTGTTTTTTCACCACTCCTCTTTTAACTTTGGTATAATTAGTGTATTTTTAACACCAATTAATCGTTTTAAAGAAAATTTTAATCACTGACACATTAATCAAACAGACCATGAGGAAACTATTGTATCTATCACTATCTGTACTCCTGGCTACTGCCTGTACCTCCGGCCCAAAGGCCCAGGGAGGTCCGGAAACAGGAGTGATACAAAACCCTTCGGCCGAATATACTGACGGTTCAGAAGTGAAAGGCTGGACCCCTGACGCAAGGGCAAGGGGTGCGGTTCATTTTTATGATAATGTCGCACAGGAAGGGACAAAAAGCCTTTTCATCAGGGGCGACAGATTTACCAACGGAAGATGGACCACTAAGGTTCTGCTGAAACCCTGGTCAAAGTATAAATTCACAGGATGGATTAAAACCGAGGACATAGTAACCGAAAATGGTAAAGGTGCAGGTTTCAGGATGGACGGACTTGAAGTGGAACCCACAGGATTCACTGGTACCAACGACTGGACCATGGTAGAATATGAGTTTGAGACCGGTAATGACGACTGTGTTACCATTGCATGTGTTCTTGATGTTGCAGGAACAGCAAAGGGAAGGACATGGTTCGACAACATGGATATTCAGTATATCTCATCGGAAAAAATAACCACCGATGTAAAGATCGACCTTGGTAAAAAAGCTGAACCCATGCCGGTATACATATACGGGCAGTTCATTGAACACCTTGGACGATGCATCTACGGAGGCATATGGGCCGAAATGCTTGAGGACAGGAAGTTCTGGTACGTTCCCGGTACAAGGGAATCCCCATGGAGGATAACGGGGGACCAGGATATGATTTCAATGGATAACAATGCTCCCTTCACAGGAGATCATACGCCTGTCCTTTCTGTTTCAGGCGAAAAGAAAGCTGTAATGTCACAGGAAAACCTTGGCCTGAAAGAGAACCTTGGCTATAACGGAAGGATCATTCTTAAGGCATCCGGAAATATTGAAAAGGTACTGGTTACGCTTAAGTGGGGCGACAGGGCTGATGTAGAGGAGATTACAGGCATAACCGGAAAATATGAGAGCTATCCGCTGAGTTTCACGTCTGAAGGTCTTGTTCATGATGCCATACTTTCTGTAGAACCTGTCGGAAACGGCAAGCTTTGGGTTGGAACACTGTCACTTATGCCTTCAGATAATATCGAAGGCTTCAGGTCAGATGTAATGGCACTTCTCAAAGAACTTAATTCACCGGTTTACAGATGGCCGGGTGGTAACTTTGTAAGCGGATATAACTGGAGAGATGGCCTGGGCGATATTGATAAACGTCCCCCACGCAAGAACCCGGCATGGCAGGGAGTTGAAGCCAATGATGTGGGTATTCACGAATTCATGAGATTCTGTGAGATACTTAATACCGAACCTTATATTGCTGTCAATGCCGGTCTTGGCAACTCCGATGAGGCCAGAAACGAGGTCCTTTATACAAATGGCGCCGCCGATACCCCTATGGGTAAAATGAGGGCCGCCAATGGCCATCCTGAACCATGGGGCGTGAAGTGGTGGTCGATCGGAAATGAGATGTATGGCGACTGGCAGCTGGGTCATATGACGACCGAGGATTTTGTCAGAAAGAATAATGAATTTGCCGATAAGATGAGATCTGCCGATCTCTCAATCAAACTTATTGCCGTGGGGAATCTCGGCGACTGGGATAAAATGGTACTGTCGAATTGTTCCGATCACATGGATTACATCAGTGAACATTTCTACCAGGCTGACAATCATGGCGGAGGCCTGATGACGCATGTGAACCAGGTACCCGATGCAATTAGGGAAAAAGCAGCTGCTCACAGGGAGTACAGGCAGACTATTCCTGCACTTAAGGGTAAAGATATCCGAATCTGCATGGATGAGTGGAACTACTGGTATGGTCCTCATGTATACGGGGAACTCGGAACCAGGTATTTCTACAGGGATGCAATGGGCATTGCAGCCGGACTCAATGAATACTCAAAAAATACGGATATCATATATATGGCCAACTATGCACAGACTGTGAATGTAATCGGTTGTATCAAGACCAATACCACACATTCAGTTTTTGATGCCACCGGCCAGGTTCTCAAACTATACAGGGAGAAATTCGGTCAGATCCCGGTGGAACTGTCAGGAGAACTTCGTCCGCTTGATATAGGTGCCACCCTTACAGAAGACGGAAGTATCCTTACCCTGTCAGTTGTCAATCCTACCAACGAAACCATCAGTTTCCCTCTTTCCCTTGCCGGAGGATCTTCTTCAGAAACAATGGAACTATGGCAGGTAACAGCTCCGGATGAAATGTCAACAAATGAGCCGGGTAGAGAACCAGTCGTCAGAATTGAGGGACCTTCAGCTCTGAATTTCTCAGGTACCATCGAAGTGGGCCCTGCCTCAATAAACATATTCCGTATCCCGGTTTCGGGAATTTAATGTAAGTTTTTTCCCGGGTTTTGGTTTAAAGTGCAAACATAAGATGAAACATTTCTTATGTTTGCACATTAACCCGGATCATTTCTGATCCGGAATTGTGTGTTTCCTCTATGATTAAAAAATGTTACCCGGGGAATTCATAGAACGTATAAGAGAACAATCCTATCTTGAAGCCCATTCACTTATTGAAGCGCTCGAAAAGCCTTCTGTTGCCTGTATCAGGACCAATCCACTGAAGTGGAATTATATTCCGGCCGACAGTAGCAGGGTTCCCTGGTGCTCAAGCGGTTTTTGCCTTAATGCACGTCCTTCCTATACTCTTGATCCATTGTTTCATGCAGGTTGTTACTATCCCCAGGAATCATCATCCATGTTTCTTGAGGAGGTTTTCAGACAATGTCTGGCGGGAAGGAAGGGACTGAAAATTCTTGACCTGTGCGGAGCACCTGGAGGTAAAGCCACTCATCTGTCATCACTTGCCGGAGAGGGAGGATTCATCGTTGCCAATGAGGTTATCAGGTCAAGAGCCTCTGTCCTGGCCGAGAACATATCAAAATGGGGAGCTTCAGATACCGTGGTGACAAACAGTGATCCTTCTGATTTCAAAAGGCTTCCCGGATTCTTTGACGTCATCCTTGCTGATGCCCCCTGTTCCGGGGAAGGTATGTTCAGAGACCCTGTTGCCGTTACTGAATGGTCGGTCGAAAACACGGTCCTCTGTTCAGAGCGTCAGAAACGCATTGTGGCTGATGTATGGGATTCCCTGAATGAGGACGGGATTCTTATTTACAGCACATGTACCTTTAATCCGGAAGAAAACGAAAAGAATGTCAGATGGCTGGTTGAAACACTGGGTGCAGAGACCATCCCTCTCGACATCAGTGCCTTCCCGGGAATTACTGAGATCAGTTATCGTGGCATTACAGGATATGGATTCCATCCCGGAAAGGTAAGCGGTGAAGGATTTTATATTGCCGTGGCAGTTAAGAAAGGTACTGGTTCTGGCTCACCAGTCAGAAGAAGGAATCCTAAGACTGATAAAAAACCAGACAGGGCCGAAAGTACAGCATTAAGGGACTGGCTTAACGGAGAGGAGAATAACCTTGTAAGATACGGTGATAACATCATAAGGATCCCTTGTGATGCTGATACATTCAGCTATCTGCGTGAAGCACTAAGGATTTACAGGGCAGGAACGGTGATCTGCTCGGTAAAAAGAACCAGTTTAATTCCTTCCCATGATCTTGCACTCTCGGTCTGTCTGAAGAACGATGCATTCAGGAAGGCAGAAGTCAGTTATGACACAGCCATGTCGTACCTGAGGCGCGATAACCTGGTAATCGGGGATGCCCCCCCGGGATGGTTCCTCGTTTCATTCAGAGGGATAAACCTTGGATTCGCCAATAACCTCGGGAAAAGAATAAATAATTATTATCCCGTCGAATGGAGGGTAAGGATGAGAACAAGCGGTGAGACCTGCAAATTCCTGATTCCTGATTCTGTCAGTTAATTTTTAGATCCGGATTACCGGTACGAAGAGAATAATGGAACCATAAGGCCGTTTATTTATTCAAAGATTTACTAAATTGTCGCGGATAATAATCCAAAGGGAGAGTTTATGAAACAGGACATTGAAATTGCACAGGGAGCTGCAATAAAACCGATAGGTGAAATAGCTGACACCCTCGGAATTCCCAGGGATGAGCTGGAGATGTACGGAAAGTATAAGGCCAAGATCCCTCTTCACTTTATTGATGAAGAGCGTATAAAGAAGGCAAAGCTGGTTTTGGTTACGGCAATAACCCCCACTCCTGCGGGAGAAGGAAAGACCACAACTTCAATAGGTCTTGCCCAGGCTCTTAACAGGATAGGCAAGACTACCACAGTTGTCCTTCGTGAACCTTCACTCGGTCCTGTTTTTGGTATAAAGGGAGGAGCAGCCGGCGGTGGCTATTCACAGGTTATCCCGATGGAGGATATAAACCTGCATTTCACAGGTGATATTTCAGCTGTTGAAAAGGCCCATAACCTTCTTGCAGCGCTTATAGACAATAATATCCAGCTGAAAGATGGTAATCTGGGAATCGATCCCAGGACCATTGAGTGGAAACGCGTAATGGATATGAATGAACGTTCGCTCAGGGATATTGTAATCGGGCTCGGAGGGACCACTGAAGGTATTCCCAGGCAGTCGGGATTCAATATAACCGCCGCCTCGGAGGTTATGGCCACACTCTGTATGGCTCGCGATCTTGCCGACCTGAGGGAAAGGCTGGGCAATATCTTTGTCGGATATACCTATAGCGACAAGCCGGTATTTGCCAGAGACCTGAAGGCAAACGGGGCCATGGCGGTTCTTCTCAAGGATGCGATAAAACCTAACCTGGTTCAGACACTCGAGGGCACCCCGGCCATCATTCACGGAGGACCCTTTGCCAACATAGCCCAGGGTACCAATTCGATCATTGCCACAAAAACGGGATTGTCACTAAGTGATTTCGTAGTAACTGAAGCAGGTTTTGCCAGTGAACTCGGCGCTGAAAAATTCTTTGATATAAAATCGCGGTACGGTAATCTCAAAACCAATGCCGTTGTCATAGTAGCAACCATACGTGCACTGAAATATCACGGCGGAGCAAAGCTTACAGCCCTTCAGGCAGAAGATCTCGGGGCTCTTGAAAAAGGCTTCGATAACCTCGACAAACACATCGAGAACATGCGGTATTTCGGGTTCAATCCGGTTGTCGCCATCAACCGCTTCGACTCAGATACAGACTCAGAGATCAGACTGCTGATGGAACACTGCGAATCGGGTAAAATAAACGTGGCCCTTAACGAGTCGTGGGCAAAGGGAGGCGAAGGTGCAATTGACCTGGCCTGGAAAGTAATAGACTCAATAAATACCTGCCCCGATTGTTACAGGCCCCTTTATGATCTTTCGTGGAATTTTGAGAAAAAGATAGAGACTATCTGCAAAAAGATGTATGGCGCCGATCATGTTGAATATACGGTAAAGGCGAAGAACCAGCTCGATAAGATCGATCGGCTGGGACTTGGTCAACTGGCTGTTTGTATCGCCAAGACCCAGAAATCGCTTTCCGATGATCAGAATAAAAAGGGACGTCCGCAGGGATTCACGGTTAAGATAAGGGAGGTTGAACTGTCGTCCGGAGCCGGATTTATCGTACCTGTTGCAGGAACCATAATGAGAATGCCCGGACTGCCTCAATTCCCTTCGGCTGAGAAGATAGACATTGATGCCAACGGAAACATCACAGGACTCTTCTGATGCTCCGAAAGGCCTTAAGACAGATGCTTTACATGATGTCGACTGACAGGAGGTTCTTTCAGGGATAGTAAAGTTGGTTTAACAGTCGAAATGATTTGAAGGAATTTTCTTAAATTTATTCTTTAACAGAAATAAACTGCCAGATGAACCCCAAATGATTGATTTTCAAAGTAGACTCTTTGAAAGCAGCTCATCTTCAATCTTATGCGGTTCTGTCCGGTAATAGAAATATAATTATTTACGGATGAGAAAAATAGTTCTGTTTGTCCTGGTGGCTGTTGTAGTATTACCGGCCTGTAAGAGGTATTCCACATATGAAGGAGTTCCTTTTGAAGAAACTGAACCGCGCGACTGGGAAAATCCCTCAGTAGTCAGCCGTAACAGGGAGGACCCACATGCAAGCTTTATGAGTTATCCCGATGAACTGTCAGCTCTTGAAGCCAACGAGTCAGTCTCACCAAATTACCTGAGTCTCGACGGTATCTGGAAGTTTCACTGGGTAAAGACTCCTGATGAAAGACCTTACTGGTTCTTCAAGGATGACTTTGATACCCGGAAATGGGACGATATTGAAGTGCCTTCGAACTGGCAGATGAAAGGTTATGACATACCGATATATGTCAACATAGGATACAGCTTTAAGATGAATCCTCCCTTCATCCACCACGACTGGAATCCGGTGGGTTCATACAAAAGGGAATTCCGGGTTCCCGAAGACTGGAAGGACAGGGAAGTTTACCTCCATTTCGGGGCGGTAAGCTCGGCCTTCTATGTGTGGATTAACGGACAGATGGTGGGATACAGCCAGGACAGCAAAACCCCTGCCGAATTCAATATAACCAAATATCTGAAGAAAGGGACTAACTCGGTGGCCGTTGAAGTGTACCGCTGGTCTGACGGAAGTTATCTCGAGGGCCAGGACTTCTGGCGAATGAGCGGAATTCAGAGAAGCGTATTCCTTCATGCACGGCCTGTTACTCATATAAGGGATTTCTTCGCAAAGGCTGGTCTTGAGAATAATTATAACGACGGACGGCTTGATCTGGACGTGGAAATAAGTTCTGCCGGTCAGGCATCAGAACAGGGATTTGTTGTGGATGCCTCATTATTTGACGATGATCAGAAGATATGGACGGCTACAAAAAATATTGAGATAAAGGATCAAAGGGCTCTGGCCACTTTTTCGTCACAATTTCCCGGTATAAAGAAATGGAGTGCTGAGACTCCCAGCCTCTATACCCTTGTCATTACCCTTAAGGATAATTTCGGAAATACACTTGAGAGTGTCAGCACCAAAACCGGGTTCAGAACAGTGGAGATAAAAGACTCGCAGTTCCTTGTCAACGGGGTGGCAATTCATCTTAAAGGTACTAACATGCATGAACATAACGAAGTAACAGGGCATGTTATTGATGAAGCCACCATATTACGGGATATAAAGTTGATGAAGAGCTATAATATAAATGCAGTAAGGACATCCCATTATCCCCAGCAGGAGTTGTGGTATGATATGTGCGACAGGTACGGCCTGTATCTTATCGATGAAGCCAACATCGAATCGCATGGAATAGGCTACGACAAGGATATTACCCTGGCCGACAAGCCAGAGTGGGCTGAAGCCCATCTTACCAGGATGAAAAGCATGGTTGAGAGAGACAAGAACCACCCTTCAATCATAATCTGGTCGATGGGTAATGAAGCCGGTGACGGACGGAATTTCGTTGATGGATACAAATGGTTCAAAGGCAGGGATAATACCAGGCCGGTCCAGTACGAAAGGGCCGAGAAAAGTACCAATACACCTGAGCGCCATACCGACATAGTTTGTCCCATGTATGCCCGCGTTGAATATCTGGAAAACTACGCCAAAGACAAAAATAATGACAGGCCTTTGATTATGTGCGAGTATGCTCACGCCATGGGTAATTCAACCGGCAACCTTCAGGAATACTGGGATGTTATCGAAAAATATCCGATACTTCAGGGCGCTTTTGTATGGGACTGGGTCGACCAGGGATTGCTCGAAACCGATGAGGCGGGAGTGAAATACTGGACATACGGAGGTGATTATGGTGAAGAAGGGATACCAAGCGATGGCAATTTCTGTATAAACGGGCTTACCTGGCCCGACAGAACCCCTAAACCAGGGCTGAGTGAAGTTAAAAAAGTTTACCAGTATGTAGGATTTGAAGCTGTTGATCTGAAGGAAGGTACTATACGCATCAGAAATAAGTATGATTTTACCGACCTTTCACCTTTTACCTTTATCTGGGAAGTGATATCTGATAGCGGATCAGTAAGCTCAGGAAAACTGACATTCACCAACTTTAAGCCAGGCAGTGATACTCTGGTCAGGATTCCATATTCTCCGGTTCTTCCGGAACCTGGCTCCGAATACTTCCTTAACATAACGGTTTCAAGAAGTGATGAATGGAATCTGGTTCCTGAGGACCATGTTTATGCAACGGCCCAGTTCAAACTTCCCTTTGAAGGAGTACCTGTTGTTGTCAAAACGGATAATCTGGCAGCACTCACGACCAAAACAACGGGAACAGACCTGGAGGTCAGCGGAACTGAGGTGAAAGTAACTTTCGACCTTTCGACAGGAAGGATGAAGTCATACACCTGGAAGGGAAAGGAATTGCTCAGGAAAGGCCCTGAGCCCGATTTCTGGCGTCCCCCGACAGATAATGACTATGGAAATGGAATGGACAAGAGGTTGGTAGTATGGAAAAAGGCGGGAGAAAGGAGCAAAATAAAAAAAGCTTCAATAAATCAGCCTGCGATAAACCGGGTTGAAGTGACTTTTGAATACGATATCCCGGATACTGAAAGTGCAAAAATAGCCGGTTACGTTTCCACATATGTCATCTCGGGATCAGGTGATATAATTGTCAGGAACAGGTTTTCAAAAGTACCGGATAAAATTCCGGAACTCCCCAGGATGGGTATGCAGCTGCAGATTCCCGAGGAATTTTCGAACCTTAAATGGTTTGGCAGGGGACCTCACGAAAATTACTCTGACAGAAAGACTTCGGCACAAATAGGTTTCTATGAAAGTACAGTCGACGATCAGTATGTTCCTTATGTACGTCCCCAGGAAAACGGATACAAAACGGATACAAGGTTGCTTACCCTGACAGATGACAGTGGAACCGGTATTCTGGTCAGCGGCGATCCGGTGTTCTGCTTTGCTGCCCTTAAGAATATCCACGATGACTTCGAATCGCCCGGAAAACTCAGTGAGTACAGGAAGGATGCCAAAACAGCCAATACCCATATCAATGATGTCAAACCCCGCGATTTTGTCAACCTGAACATTGACCTTGCCCAGATGGGAGTAGGCGGAGACGATTCATGGGGGGCCCCTGTGCACAAAGAATACAGGCTCCTTGAAAAGGACTATAGCTACTCCTTCAGGATGTGCCCGGTTGAGAAGGATGATGATGTGTTAAAAACGGCCAGGGAGAAATTCTGAATTGTCAGAACTTCAGTTCAACCTTTAACACTTCATTTTCTCCTGTAAGTACATTTGTCACATCATATGTGACCGGTGAAATGACATCTTTCTGAACAACCAGACGGGTGACTGAATTAGCGCCGAGTGTAAGCGACGCGGGAGCACCCTGCGATCCGTTGGTCAGGTAAAAGGTAATGTCCGAAGTGTTGGTAATTTCCATAAACACTGATTTATCAGTGCTTAAATAAGGCTTCCCAATATTTATGCACTGGTAGAAGAATGGTAGGGCATATTCCTCAGGACCTGCAATATAATTCCTGAAATATGCCAGCGTCCTGCCGGCAAAAAGCGCCTGCTTCAGGGCTTCCGGAGTTCTCTCAGTGGCAAATACAAGGGTCATTGGCCGGTTGGTATAGTCGGGTTCCCTGTAGGTTTCGGTTACCACACCATGGAGATCACTGTTGGCCATTACTGAAAGTTTGTATTGCCTGCACCATTCCAGTACTGAAGGATAATATTCATCAGTATTGAAAAACTCAATCCCATGGATCCATCCGTCTTTCAGAAGTCGCTGATGAATAGGGTACATCCTTGGAATTCCATCGGGTTGTTGCTGCTTCCAACCGGGATGGTTCCACTGGATAAAGGCTCCCTGTTTTATTGCAGCTTCAAAGGCCGACCATACTGAATCTACGGCCAGAAGAGAGGCGTCCTGAATGAACAGGGCATTAAAATGGCCGGGAGGCATGCTTCTGGTTATTTCTGCTCCGTGGACAAGTATGATATTGTATTCCTTTGCAGTGGCTTCGGCAACTTTCCAGGCGGCATTATGATCAACCGGAATGAAATTCTTTTTTGGAGTGTACTCCAGGTGGTCAGTAATGGCAATAACATCCAGCCCGTCGCGGTATGCTTCGCCAACCCTTACAGTAGGCCATACATTAGCATCTGAAAAGACAGTATGTGTATGAAGATCGCATTTGAGTGTTACATAACCGGGAAGATCGGGCAGATTAACTGTCTTTTTCTGCGCCTGACCTGTTAACACCACTGTTAAAGCCAGCAGGACAAGTACCAGGGTTCTTTTCATAATCTTAAGTTTTTAAAGTTTGATGCAAGTCAGAACTATCAGGTTTAACAGACCTGGCAGGACCCAGGCATCCGGATCAGGTTCTAAAGCATATGATAAAAATAGGCTATTTTCTTATCCGTATCATCCCATGTATAGATCTTTTTTTCGCTGTTAACGGCATAGAAATTAAGCATGGCGATATCTCCGGCGCACATCGTGGTATGAGCCAGGAAGAACAGGGAAATGCTCCATTTCCAAAGGGGAGCAAGGTGTAACATAAGGATAACCGAGGTCAGGCTTATGAGGATAAAAGGGAAAAGGGCTATGGCAATGAACTGTACTGTATTCACCACATGCCTGTGGGCTGTTACGTAGAACATATACTGTTTCAGATCCATCCCGACCCGGATGTTTCGGGCACCAGTAAAAAGAAAGGGAATAACATGAATAAATTCATGAAGAGGAATAGAAACGAGGGGCAGTGCAACCAACCCTATAGCAGAATGCAAAATAATGTTTTGTAAAGGAAAGACCCCGGCAATGCGTATCCTGATGAAAACCGCCGCACCGGCAATCAGAAGACATAAGGACCAGAATGCAACCATGAGCACTGTCTTTTTCTTAAGATGCTCAAGTACAAATTCCAATATGTCGGAGTAAGGGATCTCCAGCAACTTGCAGAACCGTTTCTGATCTTCGAGATCTTCAACTTTTAATGGCATATGATTATTCTTTTTTGTCTGCTCCTGGTTCTCAGACAGGGATATTTTTTCTGATACAAGATACAAAGTAAAAATATGAGAAAGCTTTGTCATTATTATAAACGGGAACCGTTATAAGAAAAAATGCTGACTTGAAAAGCTTTTTTTCATTCTTGTTGTGGCACGAATGGGAAACAGGATCAGTTGGCCCGTATTTTGATAACTTTGTACAAACCAACGTAGCGAGTGAGAGCATTATTTATAATACTGTTCTGCCTTTTGTCTGCCGGCATTTTTGCCCAGGGAGATTCAGCGGTTTTAAAGCCCGATACTCTTCCGGGAGGGGTGTTTATTATCAGGGAGACTAACAGGGGAGGAGTTGTTTTGCCTGAGGTTGAAATAAAGGAGGTCACTATAGTGGGAAGGGTTTCGAAAGGACGCCAGTACCCCTATGCCAGGTATGAGCGCCTGGTATACAACCTCAAGAAGGTATATCCATATTCACTGATTGTAAGGGGAAAGCTGACCGAGGTGAATTACGAACTCGAAAGGATCCCCGGCGACAGGGATAAGAAGAAATACCTCCGCGAAATTGAAAAAGACGTCTTCAGGGAATATGAGGATGATGTGAGAAGGCTTACCATCACCCAGGGACGTCTCCTGCTGAAGCTTATCGACCGTGAAACCCGCAACACTTCTTTTGTCCTGATCCAGCAATACAGGGGTAGTTTATCAGCATCCTTCTGGCAGGCAATAGCAAGAGTCTTTGGAACTAACCTGAAGGAAGAATATGACCCGGCAGGTGAAGATGCACTCATTGAAAGGATAGTCCTCGATATAGAGGCAGGTTTACTGTAAAACAATATAGTACAGATTTGAAAAGGATATTCATAGCTGTTAAGGCAGATCCGGGCCGGGAGATCAAAAGGATGATGTCGGACTTAAGTTCGTCTCTTTCGGGAGACAGGATAAAATGGACCGACATGTCAAATATTCACCTAACATTGTTTTTTCTCGGGGATCTTGAGGAGAAGAGGATAAAGACTCTGGCCACGCTGGTTGCCGAAGCCTGTTCCTCCGCCGTTCCCTTTGATATAGAGGTGAGGGGAACCGGGATTTTCGGGAAAAAATCCGATCCGAAGGTCATCTGGGCCGGGATTGAAAAATCCGGGCCACTTGATAATCTGTATTCTCTTTTATCGAGCGCCCTCCGGAAGGGAGGCTTCACATCCGATACCAAACCATTCAGTCCGCATATCACCCTTGGCAGGATCAAATCTGTAAAAGATACCGGCAGGTTATTCTCTGTAACAGGAAGGTATGCTGAAACCCACTTTCAGAATATCGAAGTCAGGGAGGTCATAATATTTGAAAGCATTCTCCGTCCCGATGGCCCCCTGTACAGGCCGGTTTCTGAAGTGACACTGAAAAATAATATTTAGGCAAGGTACGATTAAGTCTTTTTTTAGGATATAAGTGATAATAAGGTACATATTATCCTGGAAAGAGGATATGTAGCAACCACAGAATCAGAGAATTGGAATAAACACAAAGACAATGTTATCATACAATATGAGGTTCAGTACTTTAATAATCAAGGATGCTGGACTGTCCGGTACTAATCACAGCTGAAAGAGTTTTTCGGCTAAAGGATAATCGCTCAAAAAGACGGATCCGGTTTTTGCTTCAGTCTGAAAGTAGTGTCCGATTAAAATAACAAATAGGGGTACTCCCCGCAGGTTTTTTCCCCCCCCCTATGTTAGGAGGATTATTTTTTTTCAGTCATGTCTTTTTGTTTGCAAGGTCGGGGCGGCTTTTTGATCCGATGCAGGAACGGGCAATCCCGATTTCCGGGACAAGTTGTGCCGCATAGCCTGTTCCGCTTCCGTGGGATACGATGGAACAAAAAGCATGACAAAAAATTAACCGGCAGGGCATGGCGCGGGGAGCATTCCTATAAATCGGGAATGAAAGATTTTTAGGGGCTGCGGGGATCTTGATTTTATTGGATAGCTGTCAAGGTTTTAAAGCTTTGTGATACCTTGTACCTTTACGGTCTCCGGTTTTCAGTAACAAACCTTCTCTTACCAGAAAAGCAAGATCTTTCTTGAGGGTGTTTCGTGAGTACTGTTCCAAAGCTTTTTCTATATCACCTACCCGGGCCGGTTCATGTTCCCCGATATAATCTAGAACTTCATGCTGACGTTTGTTCAGCGCTGTCTTGAGCTTACTGTAGGTCTCGTACTTGACCTCCAGCCTTTCTGTTAAAGTGATCAGGCTCTGCATAAAAAACAGCACCCAGGCATCGATCCTTTCATTGTCTTTATAACGATCTTTCTGCCCTGCAACACGCACCCGGTAGTATTCATCCTTCCTGGATTCAATAACATTCTCAAAAGAGACATACTGGATGAACTGATAATCCAGCTTCATTAATAAAAGCGTGGTAAGCAGTCTTGACAGGCGACCATTGCCATCTTTGTATGGATGGATCGATAAAAACTCATATACAAAACCGGCAGTGATAACTAATGGATGCATATCCCGTTTATCCAGCCTCTCGTGCAGCCACTCCAGGAGCTGTTGCATCTCCAATGGAGTTAAATGTGGTGGGGTGGTATCAAAAAGCACTCTTTGGGTACCATCCGGATAATTTGCAACTACCTTGTTAATGGTTGTTTTATATTTCCCCCTGTGTGACTGATCCTTTTCACTATGTTTTAACAGTATGCCATGCAGTTGATGAATGTAACGTTCTGTTAATTCAATATCAGCATAGTTATCCAGAATGGTTGTAAGAGCATCATAATAGCCAACTACTTCCTGCTGGTCCCTGGATTCAAAGCGTGTGATCTTTAACGATGCAAGTAACTTTTCAACCTCCTGGTCCGTGAGCTTTGCACCCTCAATACGTGTTGAAGAACCTGCGCTCTCTATTGTCGCTATCTTCCTGAGCTCCTTAAAGTACTGGCCCTGCAGGTTCTCTTTGGCTTTCCAAACACCTTTAAATGTATCAAGTACACTAAGTTTCTGACTTAATTGCTGGTATACCTGGCTGTCGAAGCTCAGTTTTGTCTGCATGTTTTTAGGTATATCCATAACGTATCCATATATATCCATAACAAATGTATTCTTTTTTATTAGATTGAAGATATTTTTCTTGATATTACAAATTGGAAGATCAAGTTGATATCACAATTTATGACATCAGGTTTTATATTCATATTTTGTGACCTCAAACGTTCATACTCATCCTGGTAAGTTGGTGTCCCCATTAATTCCATCAAGGAATGGACTATAAGGTTATGTTGCATCAAGGGTGAGATCCCTCATCCCGATGAATCGGGATTCGGGATGACAGAGGGTTTCTATGTTTTGGGGAAGGGAAGCAACGGCGATTCGTAACCTGTATTTCTTTTTCAGGAAGGCATGACCGAATCGCCGTTGCTTACCTCCAAACTTTCCCAACCAGCAACCCAGTCATTCCGACGCGGAACGAAGTGAAGCGAGGAATCTCACCCTCGGCCCAGGGTTCTGAAGTTGCATTGTTGCAATGTAATTTTCCGGTTTTGGTCAAGAATTAGTGCGGTAATATGTACCTCGCCGAAAACTTAATCACCAAGATGGTATTTATCGACAGGTGGCAGTCCGGTTTCATGATGCCTGCACCTGTATATTACTTCACAATCAGTGGTTTGACCGCAGATTGAATCTAAATGGTTTGGCCCCCCCCACCAATTACACATCCCAATTATTCTGCCTTCAATATCATAATAAATAGCTGGAGCATCATATGCATCCCATCCGGCACAGAAAACAATCTCATTGTTTAATATGCACTGGTCTATTTCACCAACCTTATACTCTTTATAAAGAAACCGTAAGGTATCCATTATGGGCAAGGTTTCCTCATAAGGAGGTTCTTTTTCCTCACAGCCGGATAGAGTAATTAAAGTAATAAAAATGAGAAGTTTAGTCAAAATATGTTTCATAGCATGGCGCTTTTTTGAAAATTCCGAATTACTTTTCTTTTCTAAAAACCAGACTCTTAAAATTACATAAATATTTAGTTATAATTTGACTAAAATCAAAATATTTTACCACTATAATCAGATTATTAGAACAATTACAGTTGCAATGACCAGATGGAGCATTATTAAGCAAGGACAGAAAACTTAAACACTCAAACAGATCATTTTTTAATAACAGATTTAGCCGGATGAATCCAACTATAATAGACATATACCATTTTTATAAAGCTTTAATATTCAGAACAAATAATAGCAAGGTTGTAATCAGGGTCGACCATATCCGGAATAGAACTGCATATTCAGAAGTACCGATGAATTATTTATTCTTGAGATTCTGTTTGACAAGTATGAAAAAATTATTTTGTCGATTTCACAAAAATCAGGTTTAATAATATTTTACTTTATCAGATATTTCCAAACCAATTTTTGATAAGTTCATTTAAGACACAGATAATAGATTCATGGATTCTACGGAGGATTTTCATCACATTGTATACTGCCCCGGTAATAAGTGTGTTAATCATATCGCCTTCAGTACATAATTCGTAATTAATAAGTATATGGTGATCGTGTTCATATGTCTGATAACTAATCCTATCGATGCTCTTCTTCGGAGCTCTCTTTATTTTTATTTTTGGTAAAGGACCGTACTAATATTAATCACAGCAGAAAGGATTTTTATGGTTAAAAAATGGTTGCTTAAAAAAATGGATCTGGTTTCCGCATTAGTTTAAAACAATGATAAACAGTGATTAAAAGGATGTTTTTCAGAAAAATCTAAAATTTGCTTGACTTGCATTTTAGTGATTCGTAACGTAACTTTGATAAAGTCTATTATAGTTAGTTTTAGTTTAGAGAGCTGTTGGGAGCGTAATTGTCTGATGTTTTATTTGATTTCATGAAGAATTTTGTTGCTATTTTGATTTTTCTATTAATAGTGCCGAATCGTAAGAATGAAGATATTATGTCAATAAAATCAGATGATTATAGATCTGTTATCACTAGTGCCCGATTCAACTATTAATTACAATTATGCTATACGTATTTGTTTGGTAATCAGCAATTCTATTTTGGTAATTTGGTTCAAAAGTAAAATGAAAAATGAAATCAAAAAGAAAAAAGCGCATGTCTTAACAATATGATATATAATGTGATACAAGTCTGTTAGTTAAAACTAACCGGACATTGGTGATCTGTTATCATTATTAATGCATTTATTGAGGATACTATACCCCAAGACGATTCGCAAGTTTTAGCAAGAGATAATTTTTGAACTACCATCGGAAAGCCTGAAATTTCTTGTATCAAAGAATCTGATCATTTAGAAAGTGAATTTTTTGCTTTCTATCTTCCTGGACTGACATACAGTGAAAAATATTTTTTTCCTTCGAATGTTATAAATGGCTGTGTGATTGGATGTGCCAGTATAACTATTAATATAAAGCAAGCATAAATACATGAATTCTATAAAATCTGGTTTTCCGGATTAAACATAATGATTATGAGAGTTACGGGTAAGATATATGCAATGGTGCATTTGGAAGGACAAAGTGACTTACTGAAATACGCCGTTGGATCAAAGAATATTTGATGATTTAGCATCAATTGTAGTCTAATATTCTTATTGATTTCAATATCATATATCGTAGAGCAATTTTTTTAAAAGTTTACTTATGCAGATATCTTTTTTAATAACTAAACCTATTCATTATGAAAACGATTAGAATTTTATTATTAAGCATGGTTCTTCTTTTAAGTTCCTTTAATGTTTTCTGCCAACAGAAAATTGTAGTTATTGATAGCACAAAAGACGGCGAAATAAAATTTGCAAGGGTCTCAGACAAAGTTCATTCAGTTAATTCCCTCGATTCAAAAAATTTTTTGTTGGAAGTACTAAATTCAGGGGAAAATGATGATTTTTATCTTTATAAGACTATTAAGGATGAACTTGGCATTACTCATGAGAAGTTCCAGCAAACTTTTAAAGGAATAAAAGTGGAATTTGGTGAGTTTATTGTACATAAAAACGATTCCAGTGACATTTTCGAAATTAATGGAAACTTTATAAGGATTCCGGATGAATTTGGAATTGAATGTAAATTGAAGTTTGATGAAGTTATGAATATTCTGAATAAAGAAGAGGAATATAAAGTAACTGAATTACAAGATCATATTGTAGTTGATGAATCACCTACTAAAGAGTATGAAATTGTTATAATTAAAGGAGATGATGGAGCCCTCCATTTAACATACAAGATCAATCTTATGACTAGTATTTTTGAAAATTTTTTAGGATATGTTGATTGTGAAACCAGCTGGATAGTATTTAAACAGCCATTAACCTATGATGCAAATGCGTCAGGTTCCGCGGCTACATTATATTCAGGTAATGTTAATATAACAACAGATACATATTCAGGAGGATATAGATTGTTTGAAAGCTCAAGGAGTTATTCAGGGACTGGTATAAAAACTTATAATTTTAACAGAGCTCCTGCTTATTCTTATAACGACATAACGACTGGAATTGCAAATGCCTCAATCTTTTCAGATAACGATAATAATTGGACAGATGCTGAATATAACAATGCAAATCATGATATTGCAGCTCTTGATAGTCACTGGGCTTTTGAACGGACATTTGATTATTTTTATTCAGTGCATAGCAGGAATAGCATTAATGGGAGTGGAGGTTTAATAACGAACTATGTCCATGTAAGAGATAGAGATTCTTATGGCAATGTAGTTGAAATGGATAATGCTTTTTGGAGTGGAACATTTAATGCAATTTTTTTGGGAGACGGAAACGTATATAATCCAGTCGTAAGCATGGATGTTGTTGGGCACGAATATGCTCATGGCATTTGCTTTTATGCAATAGGGAATGGGACTGGCCTAATTATGGAAAAAGAATCTGGTGCTTTAAGTGAAAGCCTGTCAGATATTTGGGGCGCTTGTGTCGAAGATTGGGCAACAGACAATAAACATACTTGGATAATTGGTGAAGAGATAGTATCAAATGGGCTCAGATCTATGTCGTTTCCAGATTCATCTTCTCAACCAATGACTTATGCATATTCGCCCCATTGGGTAAATGTAACAAATTGTACGCCTACTGATTACAATGACAATTGTGGTGTCCATACAAATAGTGGGGTTGGTAATTATTGGTTTTATTTATTGGTAAATGGTGGTGTGGGAACCAATGATCTTGGTAATCATTATGTTGTCTCAGGCATTGGTATTACAAAAGCAGCCCAGATCGTTTATAAAATGGAGACTACATATCTTACATCTACATCTACATATTCGGATGCACGAACAGGCTCAATTTCTGCTTCAACTTTACTATTTGGAGAAAACTCTAATGAAACTATTGCTGTAAAAAATGCTTGGTATGCCGTAGGAATTGGTTCTGAAGTGGTTCAGTTTATTACTGGTAATTATTTTTCCTGTTACCCCAGCACCAATACTTATTCCCTACCTTCAGGACTCAATGGCTATTCCATTACTTGGTCCACAAGTAGCAACATAGATGTTATTTCAGGGCAGGGGACAAATGTTGTAACAGTTAGGAAGAAGAGTTCTTCTACAAGTGGTACAGGGACTATAACAGCAGTATATAACCATGGGACCGGTAATAAAACGTCGCAAAAGGCAGTATGGGTTGGAGTCCCAACACTTAGCTATATATCAGGGCCTAGTTCTGGATCAATTTATAATACTTATATGTTCGATGCTGTACAGTATAATGTAAATGCTCAGGCTAGTTATAGCTGGACTTTATCACCATCCTTTGGGAATCCTGTTTACAATTATGGCTATTATGCAAATATTACGTTTAATAATCCAGGTGATTATCAAGTTAGTGTACAGGCTCAAAATGGTTGTGGTTCTCTTTATAGTTATCAAAATATTTCAATCTTCGATGATGGCAAAGGTCTTGGTAGAACCAATGATTTGAATAAGGATATTGAAACATCATTCAATAACAAGGATTCATTTAACGATAATGATGAACTAATTACTGACATAAATGGGGAGCCTTTAACAAACGCAATAAAATTTATTATAAGCCCAAATCCTGCTGCAGAGTTAGTTACAATAACAACCAATGGTTCTTTGGATTACAAAAATCCTTTTTCTGTCAAGGTTATAGATTATGCTGGGCTTTTAAAATACAGTACAACATACTATGGTCATAGTATAACTATTCCAATTAGTCAATTTAAAAATGGTTCTTATATAGTTGTAATTGGTGATAATAATAGATTCTATAATTACCCATTAATAATCAAACATTAACTTGAAGATTAATGATTAGCATAGCGTATTGTAATCATTTTACATATCGGATTAATTAGGATTAACCTCATGTTATTGGTAATTATTAATAAAGAACTTTCAGTAAATAGGAATAAAGGTTTTTCGTAACAATGGCACAGACTTTTTCACCTTCAAGTGATCACTTGAAGGTGAAAAAGTCAACTTTTCCAGGTTAATGAAATACTTGAACTATTATTTTTTTAAAACAAGTTGATCATGTACTGAAGGATCCGGACCTCCTGCATATTGCCATGAAGTATTATAATGCTGATATTACCTCATTATCTTGTTAATGACAAAAGTCGCAAGAGTTCTTTGATATTTTATAGGAGCAGAGAGTGTTCAGCATTTTCTAACTAGTCAACCCTTAACAAGTCTTGTTTTTCAATAAATCTGTACAGTGGCATATTTTATCGGCCAGTAGCCGGTCAGTAAATCCAGAACAAAATAAATGACATCCCGGATCTGCCTTAATCTTTTCAT
>CAZBQM010000045.1:0-21210 GCA_964494045.1 uncultured Rikenellaceae bacterium | reverse complement strand
CCTCACGCCTCACGCCTCACGCCTCACGGCTAGTTTGCCGATAGAGGCTCTTTAAGCAGCAGGTCATTTTTTATATGACGCTGCACTATTGCTATAATATCTATGGTCTTATGATTTGATGATTTTACAGGATTGAATTTTTTATAGCATATGGTCTGGATAAATCCGTTGTCAAGTTCACCGGCATACTCCTGTATGGAGAAGAAGCTATTCATATTCATTTTGTCGGATGAATCCTTGACAATAATAAGATCTCCTTTTTTGGGATTTAAACTGTTTTTGCCTACAGGTCTGGCAATGACAATGTCATTTCGAACAAGTCCCCTTGCCTTCAGGGAGTTACCATTGATCCGTCCGATAAATGATCCGTTCACTTGAAGAATCAGGTCCCAGTAAGGCGAGAAGAGGCATTTTTTTACAAGTTGGCTCTTTTCAAGAGGGACAACATAATCTTCATCAGCTTTTTTTAATCCTGGTCCAATACCTTTATTAATAGTAAGTAAAAGGTAGATTAGCAATGCAGATAAAACAATCACTACTTCCATGGCAAATAGTTTTATATTATCTGATACCAGTCGGATTAAAGCTTTGGAGCCTCATAGTCCGAGTCATCTTTTACTCTTTAGTAAATGTTGACAGATACAAGTTATGAAAGTTTATTGATATCCGCAAGCATGAAGTGGAATAAAAAAAAGAGGCTTACCCTCAGGCAGCCTCTTTTTTTAGTTATTTTATTGAGTGGTACTTTTAGCGAAGTTCCGCTACAGTCTCATCAACTTTGTGTCCTGTTTTGACCTCAGTTTCAGTATGTTTAATCTGTTTGTTTTCAGATTCTGAACGTTCGTCGGTGATTCTCATTGCATAGAATGATCTGTAAACAAATACAAGTGCTACTGCAAGAAGAATAAAGCCGATAATCGCTGTATAGTCAAATGCTCCTGCTGATTTTGCTGCAAGTTTCATATTAATGGCAATTTCAACAGCCAGAAGTCCGAAAAGTGAAGAGAATTTAATTATCGGGTTAAGAGCCACAGATGTAGTGTCTTTAAAAGGATCACCTACGGTGTCTCCAACAACTGTTGCTGAATGCAGAGGAGTATTTTTCTCGCGAAGGTCGACCTCAACATATTTTTTTGCATTATCCCAGGCGCCTCCGGCATTTGCCATGTAGATTGCCTGGAACAGTCCGAATACAGCAATTGATATAAGGTAAGATACAAAGAAGTTCGGATCGATAAACGCAAATGCAAGGGTTATTGCCATCAGTGCGCCAAAGATATTCCACATACCTTTCTGAGCATATTGTGTACATATTTTAACAACCGTTTTTGAATCCTCAATATCGGCAGTTGCTTTGTCGAGATTTATGTTCTTCTTTATAAATTCAACAGCCCTGTAAGCTCCGGCTGCAACAGCCTGTATTGATGCTCCACTGAACCAGTACACCACTGCACCACCACAGACAAAGCCAATAATTACAGGAGCTTCGGTAAGCTCAAGAGCAAGGAGTCCAAGTTTCTTCAGAAGAAGAATAATGGAGAATATCATAGTTGTGGCACCAATCACAGCTGTACCAATAAGTACAGGTTTTGCTGTTGCCTTAAAAGTATTACCTGCTGAATCATTTTCCTCAAGGTATAATTTACCCTGTTCAAAATCAGGTGTGAATCCAAAATCTTTTTCTATCTCCTCTTTAATTCCGGGGATGGTTTCAATCTGCGACAGTTCAAATACTGACTGGGCATTGTCTGTTACAGGACCATAACTGTCAACAGCAATGGTCACAGGTCCCATGCAAAGGAATCCGAATGCAACAAGTCCGAATGCGAATATTGAAGGATAACCGATAATATCTCCAAGTCCCAACTGGCTGATCAGAAATGCTATAGTCATCAGACCGGCAATAAGTAATCCTTTCCAGAAAGCACTGAAGTTACCTGCAACAATACCTGAAAGGATTGTAAGAGATGCTCCGCCTTCCCTTGAAGCATTTACCACCTCATGGACATGTTTTGACTGTGAGCTGGTGAATATCTTGGTAAACTCCGGGATAAGCACAGCGGCAAGTGTACCGCAACTGATAATCGAAGCCAGTTTCCACCAAATTGTCGGATAAGCAACTCCGTCAATAGCGAGTGTGCCAATAAGCATGTAACTCATAAAGAAAGTGGTGATAATTGATATGATGCTGGCAATCCAGATAAGACGTGTGAGCGGCTCTTCAAAGTTGAAGTTTTTTACATTCCCGTATTTCTTTTCGCTTATTACCTGGTTGACGCTGAAAGAAACTGACGACATGAAGTCCATGAGGAAACGCATTGCAAAAATCCACACTATAAGTGATGCCTGAACCATCGGTTCTTTTACTGCAAGTGTTATGAAAGAAATCAGAGCTACTCCGGTTACACCGTAAGTCTCAAAACCATCAGCTGTCGGTCCTACGCTGTCACCAGCATTATCACCTGTACAGTCTGCAATCACTCCAGGGTTTCTTGGATCGTCTTCCTTAATATGGAACACGATCTTCATGAGATCAGAACCTATGTCTGCAATCTTTGTAAATATACCTCCTGCGATTCTAAGTGCACTTGCTCCCAGTGATTCACCAATGGCAAATCCTAAGAAACAATATCCTACTATATCCCTTGGTACAAAAAGAAGAATTGCTACCATCATTACCAGTTCAAGACTGATTAAGAACAGTCCGATGCTCATACCTGCCTTCAGTGGGATAGATACTACATCCCATGGTTTGCCTCTTAAAGAAGCAAAAGCGGTACGTGCATTTGCAAAGGTATTAACCCTGATGCCGTACAAGGCCACACTGTATGACCCTCCCATTCCAATTACTGAGAACATGAGTACCAGGAACACCACTGAGATTGATGACCCGACAAGAGCAAAGAAATAGTAAGCCATAGCGGTGCCTGTTATGGCAAAAAGGATGAGCAGGAATTTTCCCTGCTGCTGAAGATAAGTCTTGCACGTCTCATAGATGGTTGCAGCTACATCAAGCATCGACTTATGGGCCGGCAGCTTTTTAATTGATCTGAAAAGCACAAGGCTGACAGAAAGAGTGAAAATAATAATTACAGAGCCGTAAAACAACAGATGCCAGGCATCGAGACCAAACCGTGCAAAAAAGCCCTGGTGAAGGTCCGGAACAGCCATGTCGGCTTCAGAGGCAAACATAGGGGCTGCCAATAACATCAGAAACCCCATGATAAACAGTATTCGCTTTGTAGATTTCATATTGATTTGATTAAAATATTTAGTTAAAAAATGTTCTCAAATTAATACATTATACCCCTGATCTCAGATATAAAGTATCTGAGGCACTTTATAATCAGCCAATTTTCAAGTAGATAGACTAAAAGTGAAAATAAACGGGGAAGTATAAGGAAATAGACTAAATCTGGAATTCACAAAATAATGATTGCTTAAAATGATTTCCCGAGAATGATCCCTCAAGCCTTTTAAGCCTGGATATAAAACTATTACCATCATTTTTTGCAATGTACTCCTGGCAGGCGGTCTGTTTCTTCTTTGTGTGGTCGTCCTTGAATAAATGCATATATCCCGACACACTTAAAACAGGGCCGGAATAAAATGCCAGACAACTACTGTAAACAGGGAATTCAACCAAACCTTCTTCGCCGGTAAGATGCTTCTCTGTCATTGACTTGACATGGTCAATACCGGAGGCCGACAAATGAAGTGCAAAAAATGCAAAAATCACAAGTAATCCCCAAAACCTCTCTCTACTTTTTACAAATTTCATTATCAAAAAAAAATCTCCACTCGTATGCAAAGATATATAAAAATACAAATCAACAAGTATAGATTGTAAAAAAGTATAAAACAGGTAAGAAGATAGCCTTCAACTCAAGCCCCGTTGTACTCTGTTTTTTTTATGAACCTGCAGGGTGAAAATATTGATAGTAAATGAGATACATAAGACTATTAGTGACTGATAATATATGGTCGGGTCAGGCACCTGGCTATTTAAAAATTCCGCTGGATGAGCTCAAAAACATGTTCCTCAGATCAGCTTCCGTCTATACGTTTTTATCTTGAGGAGTTATTCATCATCGGGACAAAATTCTGCCAGTCGTTGGAGTTGATTAATTTGATCTGGAGTTCTTCTGTCTTTGTCGGATTAACAGAAATGGATTCGCTTTTATGAAAATTACTGCCTGGATAAAATTTACCGACAACATAGTCTTTCATGTCTGTTACTTTTTCCTTACGGACAAAACAAACCATCTCAAGGTTTTTAAAATTCATTGAGATAGTCTTTTTGCATTCGTCACTCAGGCTGTTTACCGGATAGACCTGAACGTACTCATCTTTCCCGGTTATGACCATCCTGTTGGTATTAACGGACTGTTTCGATGGTATGGCCGTAAGGTTCAGTTTACTGGCTTCCCCGATCTTGTCCTCTGGTATATATATCAGGGCTTCCATCTTTTGAAGGTTTGATATAAAACCTGCAAAGCATGTATTACGCTGCAATTGGTAGTAATCATCCGGAAAATCAGTGTTGCTTTCCTTTTCCCTTACCATGAATCCATTACATATTATTACGCCCGGAATAAGGAAAATGATTAACAGTATTTTTGTTCTCATAGTTGAAGTTTAATTATACAAAGCTAATATTTCCTGTTAAAAATCTATATTCTTACCTCCTGCAAAATGCCCTGGTTGTACAATGCAATCAGTATCTCCGGTTCAATTCTGTAACCATCTGATCCGACCAGCTTTTTAATAATAAAAGATGTACTGGCAGTGCCGTCAAAGGAGTCAAGTATTGATTTGGGAAGAAGGAAAGACCATATCACGGACTTTTGGAGAATTTCAATCTGACTTGATATCTCAATTATGTAATTCCCGTAATGATCTTCGTGCAGCAGGTCCTTGTTAATAATCATGAACTCAGGAATATTTCCTATGTCATCAGCAAAGTTTTCAATCCTCTTTGCCAGTATTTCACCATGACGCAGTATGTTTTCAATCTCAACCTTATCAAGATTCGAAACAACTTCAAAACACTTAATATAATATTCAATCTCATGCCCTTCCCAATGTTTCCAGATATCAGCATAGTTGCTTTTTTCAGTTCCCTCTCCGTTAGCTTCCCTGAATTCTCGATAGGTCCCTTCACCATATGGATCTACAGGATTAAGTCCGCATCTGCCTGCAGCAATGTTAAGCAGCCATTCCTGAAGAAATTTCATATAGCCAATTACTGAATTCCAGAATTCAGTCCCTTTTTTCCCTGCAAGGTGTTTGCAAAACCATAAAGCACAGATCGCTTCCCTGTATTTCCAGATTGAGCAGTTCAAATCGCCTTCCATAAAAAAGGGGCACAACAGTTTGTCGTTTCTGCCAAAATCTGTCCTGCATTTTTCCTGGTATAGTCTGTTGTATTCACTGGTCGGATAGACTCCGTTTGGGAATATCCCTTTTCCCGAGCGGATCCTTTCTATAATCCTGTTTTTACCCTCCTCCATTGAAGGTTCTTTATCTGATAAAATGGCACCAACAAGATAGTTCGGCAACCTGGGGATGAAGGTGCAGCATTTTGTGTGAGGTGAAAATGGCTTTCCTGTGTCACATCCCATTTCATCAAGGCTTCCGGCAACCATCGGGCAGTTTTGACAGTCGGAAAAGGGTTCGGGCGGAATGGCCTTATGGAACACCTCCGGTAAAAATGGTTTGTAAAATTCAGGAACCGAATTAATTATCTTCTGAAAAGACATGGCACGGGTTTTTGTTTCCTTGGTTTTAAAACTACTGAAAATTTACAATACGTGTCAGTGTAAAATACTTTAGGCTCTAATGAGAATTAAATATCTACTTTATTCTGGAAATCCTTATCTGGTGAATGCAAGTCTAGGCATTACCCGCTTGATTCGGGTTGATTTTCTTGTTCTATCTTGTTTTTGTCACTTTCTTTTGCCCCACCAAAAGAAAGTAACCAAAGTAAAGGTGGCCGGAAAAACCAACCGTACCCTTTTTTTTACGCTCGCTACACCTTGCTTCCCGCTACAAAAAAAAGGCACGGTTCGCACTTTTTCCGGTTTTGCCCCCCGCACTGCATCATTATAAAGTCGAAAGGATGAAATAAAGAGGAGTGTCTTAATACATAATGGATATTAACCCTGGAACCCTGGAACTTTGGAACTTCTTAAATTATATGCAATTGCGTTGAAATTCAACGCAACTACTTTAAACTTTAAACCTTAAACTTTAAACTTTCAAACCCATAAATCATCTATACTCTTTCTATTCATACGGGTCCTCACTTGTGACTTTTGTCTTTTGTCTTTTATCTTTTCCTTCTCTGGAACACTGGAACACTGGAACACTGGAACCCTGGAACAATTGAATCACTATCCCGACAGCTTCCATAATGCTCAGATTTATTTCATTTTCAGTTTTTCAGGTTTCAAAACTTTCAGATTGCTAAAATTGTTGTACTTTAAATTCTGATTTAAAAATAAAAACAACAATATGAAAATCTCGGTCAACGATGTAATGCTCGAAGTTCATGACGGAGCAATAGTTAAAGAAGCTATCATTAAATACTATTCCCTTACAGACCGTAAGATACCCCGCCGCCTTCCACGTATCAACGACACCTTCGGCAACGAAGTGGCCCCCGACGGAGAACTCTCGGAGGGCAACTCTCTTTTTATCGCATTATCAGGGACAAAAAACCAGACCATGACCATGATCATAACCCTTTTCGTCATAGCCATGTGCCTCAGTGCCTGTCCAACCCATCTTAAAGCAGCTTCTGCGGTACAACCCGTCAGACAGGTTGTCATCTTCGCAGTAAACGATATTCATGCCACTATCGACAACTTCCCCCGACTTGCATGGATAACCGACAGCCTTCGGAATCTTTACCCAGGACTTCTTGTCGTAAGCGGAGGCGATAATCAGACCGGGAACCCCGTCAACGACCAGTATCCTGAAAAGGGCTTCCCCGTGATCGACCTGATGAATGCAACAGGATTCAACCTGAGCGCCGTAGGAAACCATGAATTCGATACGGGTCCCGCCGGATTTGCCAACCTTACCGAGAAAGCCAACTTCAGCTTCATATGCGCCAACGTATCGGTAAGCCCCTCTCTCCCTGTAAAAATTGCCCCATATAAGATCATTACCCTGCAGAACGGTGTAAGAGTGGCATTCCTGGGGCTGCTGCAGCTCAACCAGAACGGTGTCCCCGATTCACATCCTGATAAACTGAAGGACTTTGTGTTCAGCTCTCCCTTTGAGACTGCAGCGAAATATTTATACTTGAAAGACAGCAGCGATATCTTTGTAGCCCTTACCCACCTTGGCTTTGAAAGCGATGTCAGGCTGGCTGAGACAGTGCCTGAAGGAATCGACCTCATCATTGGCGGTCACTCCCATACAAAAGTTGACAAGGAACAGATCCATAACGGGATAATGATAACCCAGGCTTTAAATAAACTATCATTCGGCACCCTCATCAGACTGACCCTGAAAAGTGATGGTACACTCGAACGCTCCATGGAGCTGATCGATATAAAAAACTCGCGTAATGAAAAACCATCTGTCAGGGCAATAGTCGACAGGTACAATGACAACCCTTCACTTAATGAGGTTGTTGCCACGGCCTCTGACGATTTCTCATCGTACGAGGAATTGGGCTACCTCATGGCTGATGCCCAGAGAGATGTAGCCGGTGCAGATATTGCCCTCGTCAACCCGGGAGGTGTCCGTCTGAACCATCTGGCAAAAGGACCTTTGACAATAAAGGATATATACCAGCTCGATCCCTTCGGAAATAATCTTATTGTGACTCGTCTGACCGGACATGAGATCATAGACCTTATGAATGCCGCCTATCCTGTTGACGAAGATGCTCCGCTCTATCCATCAGGCATTAATCTACTTGTCAGAACAGATGCCTCGGGAAAACCCGGGTTTACTTTACTCGGCACCGACGGCAAACCAGCTGACGTTGACAGAACCTATACCGTTGCAATGAACAGCTATATGACACAGGTATACAGATACAGGCACGAAGATCCGGGACATTCGATGTATGTCAGGACAGCCGAAGCAACTGTTGAATACCTGAAGAAGACAGGAACAATCAGAAGTTACAGGGGCGAAAAGCGGATTACCGTCGAAAAACAATAGTCATAAGCACAATACTGTCATCAGGCTTTTAATGAATTTCAAAACGGAATTGATCAGTAAGCAGACGGATCAATCTAAAAATTGAATAATTTTCCGCTTTCTCAAAACTATATGTGGAAATGAGATCTCTCTTTTCATTGTTATTTGTTGTCATTCTTTCCCTTCCGGCAGGCGGAAGATCATACTATTTCAGGAACTACAGGAATGATGACGGCCTTTCCAATAACTCCGTCATGGCCAGCATCCAGGACAGGAGGGGGTTTGTGTGGTTCGGAACAAGGGAGGGCCTTACCCGCTTTGACGGCTATCAGTTCAAAGTCTTCCTTCACGATCCCGCTGTAGCCAACTCCTTAATTCACAACTTTGTGACAGCCCTCTGTGAAGATAACGACGGCTGGATATGGATCGGGACTTCAAACGGCCTCTGTTATTACATTCCCGAAAGTGATTTTTTCGGAACCATTGGTTCGGAAAACCAGGGTCCCGGACTTTTTATCCAGGACCTTATCGCCGACAATGATGGCAATATATGGATCACAACATATTCCGGTATTCTCCGCTATACAAAGGCAAACGGGAGCACAAGGATTTACCCTGCAGGCCAGTACTTCATCCCCCTGAGTGTCGACATATCAACGAACGGCGATGTCTGGTTTTGCGCTACCGACGGCAGGATTTACAGGTATGATCCTCAGAATGACGCCTTCACTGGTATCATCGTCCTGAATAATGAAGAGCTTTCAGCTTCAGCCAACCTGCTGAATATTCTCGACCAGGGTAACGGAAGACTGATCGTGGCTAGCAGCACGGCCGGACTGAAGCTTGTTGAAACAGTCAGCGGCAGGGTCAGTGATCTGCCTGACGAAGGCCGGGAGTTCAGTAACATGCTGATAAGAACAGCAAGCAGGTACAATGATGATGAGATATGGATTGGTACCGAAACGGGCATTCATATTTACAGCCTGACAAGGGGCTTTTTAACAAACCTTCAGAAAATCAATACAGACCCCTATTCATTATCGAATAACGCCATCCGTTCAATAACCCTCGACAGGGAAGGAGGGATGTGGATAGGTACTTTTTATGGAGGGGTAAGCTATCTGCCAGGAAATTATAACTCGTTTGAAAAATATTATCCCACCGGATTGCCGGGATCACTGAACGGAAACGTAGTAAGGGAGATGCGTGCCGATGCTGAAGGCAATATCTGGATAGGCACCGAAGATGCAGGTCTTTTCAGGTATGATCCGCGGTCGGGTAGATTCTCCGACTTCTTTTCAGGTCCGGAACATGACAATATAGAGAGCCGTAATATACAGGGCCTGCTTGTATCAGGCGACAGCCTCTGGATAGCCACCAATGATAAGGGTATCTATATAATGAACATACTATCGGGAAGGATAATCAGGCATTTTGATGTCAGCGACCCTAAAAGTGGCCTGAGAACCAACAGCTTTATTACTATGCTTGGCACTTCGCGCGGTGAGGTTTTTGCAGGTGGGGTAAGTGGGCTGTACCGGTTCGACAGAAGAAACTCATCATGGGATTTTCTGGAAGATATTGCGCCCTTTAATTTTATCCACGACCTGTGTGAAGATGTACACGGGAATATCTGGATAGGCACATATGGGAACGGACTGTTCAGGTATGAAAGATCGTCAGGAACCTGTAAGCGGATTAACACGGCCGATGATTCCGGTGAGAATCCGGTGGGTGGACACATTACATCGCTTTATGAGGACAGGGACCACAGGATATGGGTCGCGACCGAGGGCCGGGGACTCAGCTATATTGACCCGGATACTGGTCTTGCAGTCAGATATGACAGTGGAAAGGATTTCGGATCGACCATCTTTTGCGCTATGTTACAGGATTCCTCCGGAGTACTGTGGATCACCTCAACCCAGGGTCTGTTCCGACTTGATCCTGTGACGGGTAAGTTCAGGAAGTATTCAAGAGAAGACGGGATTCTTGAGAATAACTTCAGTTATAACTCCGCCTACATGGATGACAATGGCAGGATGTACTTCGGAAGCATCAGCGGCCTTATCTCATTCTGTCCTTCAGATATTAAAGAAAACACCTGCAATCCTCCGGTCTACTTTACCGGATTGCAGGTCAACGGGGAGGAATACAACATAAACAAAGAAGGCTTACCCGGCTTCAGATCCGTCCTTGCTGACGGTCATATTTCCCTGAAGCATAACCAGTCTTCCCTGAGCATAGATTTTGTATCACCGTCGTTTACAAACCCGGGCCTTATCAGGTATAAATACAGGATGGAGGGATCTGATCAGGACTGGGTGCTGATAAAGGGGAACAGGAAGGTCTACTATACCAATCTTCGTCCCGGTGACTACAGGCTGAGAGTACTTTCGTCGCCTGATGGCGAAAGCTGGAGCTCAGAAGAGGCTGTCCTGAATATTAAGATTTCTCCTCCTTTCTGGTTTTCATTACCGGCCTTTATCTTTTATATAGCCGCCACCCTTACATTGGTCTATACTCTTTTAAGTTTCTATCTGAAAAAGAAAACTCTGGAACAGCAAAGAAAAATAGATTTTATAGAGGCAAACAAGGAAAAGGAGATACTAAATGCCAAGATCAACTTCTTTACAAATATCACTCACGAGGTGCGAACGCCCCTTACCCTCATCAAGGGACCTCTCGACAGAATACTGAATTCAGGAGTCAGGTACCCCAGGGATACTGAAGACAACCTGCTGATAATAAAAAGGAATACCGACAGACTTCTTAGCCTTACAAATCAACTGCTTGACTTTAGAAAGACAGAAAAAGAGATGTTCAGACTCAGCTTTGTCAGAACCGATCTCAATGTTCTGGTTGAATCTACCTTCAACCTTTTCCTCCCTTACAGCGTTGAAAAAAGAATCTCAATGCATTTTCTGCGGCCTTCAGAACACTTCATAATGCCTGTCGACAGGGAATCCATTACAAAGATAATGAGCAACCTGCTCTCCAATGCTCTGAAATTTGCAGAGTCAAAGGTTGATCTCAGCCTGGGATCAGCGATTGGGAATGACGGGATGGTAAGGATAAATGTCAGGAGCGACGGTAAAAGGATCCCGGAGGAATTCAGTGAGAAGATCTTTGAACCTTTTTACCAGATCGATTTTGATAAACCCGGAGAGAAAGGGACGGGCCTGGGTCTCTCCCTTGCAAGGTCGCTTGCTGATCTTCATCATGGCCGGCTCTTTCTGGATACCACAGACAAATCATGTAATTCATTTGTTCTCGAACTGCAGAAGATAGCCGCTGATGGCACTTTTGAAGAAGTAGTAGAAGGCGGACTGGCAGGCGAGTACCACGACTTTGAGATCTTCAACCCGACAGAAGAACCACGTCCGCTGATCCTCCTGGTTGAGGATGAGATCGAGATGGGAAGATTCATAGCCAGGGAGATATCGTCAGAATATGATGTGGTGCTTGCCCACAACGGAGAAGAAGCCCTTAAGGCCCTTAAGAAATATAACTTCACAATGGTCGTGAGCGATGTTATTATGCCTGTCATTAATGGTTATGAACTGTGCAGGCGTATACGTTCAGATGTTGAATTCAGCCATATCCCTGTTATCCTCCTTACTGCTACTATTCATCTTAATGCCCGGATCGAGGGCCTTGATTCAGGAGCTGATGCCTATATTGAAAAGCCTTTCACGACCGATCTCCTGATGGCCCAGATTGCCAACCTTATAAAGAACCGCAACCTCGAAAGACAGAATTTTCTCAATTCACCCCTGGTCCATTTCAGATCGGTGGCAATGAACAAGACAGATGAGGAGTTTCTTAAAAGACTGAATTCGACCATGATGGAAAACTTCTCGAAGACCGACCTGAATGTCGAGATGATAGCAGGGATGATGGGGGTAAGCGTGTCGACACTGTACAGGAAGGTAAAGGCACTTACCGATCTGAACACTGTTGAATTCATCAGGGTGGCAAGACTGAAAAAAGCTGCAGAGCTTCTTTCGGAGGGAGACTTCAGGATCAGCGAGGTATCCTACCTGGTAGGCTTCTCTTCTCCTTCATATTTCTCCACAAGTTTCCAGAAGCAGTTCGGGATCTCTCCGTCAGAGTTTGTTAGGAACATGAATAAAACCCCGTGAAAATCAGGAATCTTCCTTTTTTCACGGGGCTCACTATTAAATTGTTATTTATTATCAGTCTCTGAACAACAGTTGGGCGAAGCCATAAAGACTCTTGCGCCATGTCTGGAACTCGTGTGCCGTTCCCGGAGCTTCATAATAAACATTTTTTATACCGGCTTTATCCAGTTCTTCATGTATGGCTCTTCCGCTTCCGGCACCTTCTTTTGAACCCATGCTGATGTAGAACAGTTTAACCTGTTTGGCAAATTCAGCAGGTTTTGAAAGAAGTCCGTTATATCCGCTTTCAACACCGGGAAAGCCAAAGGGAGCACTGAAGATGCCTATCCCTGAGAACTTATCGAGGTTCGCCTGCGTGATCTGGTAGGTCTGGGTGCCACCAAGAGAGAGGCCTGCCATGGCACGGTTTTCTTTATTGGCCAGCGTTCTGAAGTTGGCATCAATAGCAGGAATAAGATCTTTAACAATAACCTGTCCGAATCCATCCCAGAAAGAAGGAATGCCAGGTCCCTGACCCGGTCCGCCCGGACGCTGACCCATCGGTGGCCTTTGTCCCTGGCCCGGTTGTCCCTGACCCTGAGGGGGCCTCTGGCCCTGAGCCTGGGGAGGTCTCTGACCCTGTGCGCCTTCAGGACGACGCGCAGCTCTCATACCGGCGGCTATACCTCCGTCATCCATCACCACAATCATAGGTTTTGCCTTTCCCTCGGCAATAAGGTTGTCGAGGATGAAGTTTGTCCGCCCCTGGTTGGCCCAGGCACGTCTGTCTTCTCCCATGCCGTGCTGAAGATAGAGGACGGGATAACGCCTGTCACAATTCTTCATATAATCCGGTGGAAGATATACATATGCCTGTCTGTTCTCACCTGTCGATTCAGCAAAATACCAGAATGAAACGATCTGCCCGTGAGGAACCTTTTTGACATTATAGAAATCCACACCTTCCTCAGGAACCTCTATCCCGCTCATAACACGCCCTGCTCCAAAGAATGTTTCACTGTTGGGCTCATTGACATCCACCCCGTCGATCTTGAGTGAATAATAATGGAAACCCGGATCCAGAGGAGCAGTCCACCCGCTCCAGTAACCGTCATCTCCCCTGGTGAGGGCAACATTGCCCAGGGATACAACAACGCTTTTTGCTTCAGGGGCAAGGATACGGAAATAGGCCCTGCCCTGCGCATCAATGCGCGGATACTCAGCTCCGGTGATGTTCGTGGAGGCTGGTTTTGCATTTTCGATTGCCTCATTGTCCTGGCCGTTGATCTTTCCGGCAAGAACAAGAAACAGTGTAAGAGTAATTGTCAGTATTCTTTTCATAGTATGGTTTAAATTGGTTATCATTTCTTCCTTATACCACATATCACCTGACCGGGATCTCGATCTGAGTCAGCGAATGTGCCGGAAAACTATAGTTTATCGTATTGCCTTTGAACTTGATATCCTTCGTCACAATACCCACATCTTCTTTAGCCGGGCTGTTTGAAGCATCAATAGAAGGACCGTTTATCTCACTTACCTTCGCGGTGCCGGCATAGCTGCCCGACTGTAATACTATATCAGATGCAATTGCATTGGTCTCATGCCTGTTTACAACATTCAGCACCACCACCTTTGCTGCTTCGTTATGCGTAGCGGTGACATCGAGATAAGGAATATCGCTGAAAATCTCATTGCTGTATTTCTGGCAGTCAGTAAAGACATCAAGGGCAGTACCATGACTGTTATGTGAATACAGGTAGAAGGGATAAAAGAAGGTGTTTTTAAATACTCCTTCAGGAGAACTGCCGGCAAGACTTGTGATCATGGTGAGGTTGGCCATTTTTACTATATCTGCATGGCGTATGAATGAGTTAAGGTGCATTGCCAGCATCAGGGAACCGGTTAGTGTGTTGCCCCGTGAACCATATTCATCAAACGATATATATATAGGTCTGTCGGTACCCGATTTTGTCACAGCTTTGGCGATCTGGCCCTTAATCAGTTCAATCTTGCGGTCAAGATCAAGGCTCAGCGACATCTGGCTTGCAAAACCCTTGTCTTCTTTCAGGGCTTCGGTTACATACCTGTGCACCGAGATATAATCAATGGAACCTGCCATGTTCTCAAGAACATAATCGTTCCATCCAATCCATTTGTTATGATTTTCCGGATTATAATCCGACGCGCCGGAAGCAATAAGCTTAACATCCTTGTCAACCAACCTGATAAGTTTTCCTGCCTCAAGTGCAAACTTGACATAGTCTTCAGCATTTTTCTGCCCCATCTGCCAGGGTCCGTCAATCTCATTTCCGAGGGCCCAGTATTTAATCTTATAAGGCTCCTCATTCCCGTTCTTCCTTCTCAGGTCAGAATAGTAGGTCCCCTTCGGATAATTGCAGTATTCAACCCAATGTCTGGCATCATCGAGCGTTCCTGTCCCGGCATTTATACAGACAAAGTTCTCGGCGCCAATCAGACCACAGAATCTGACATATTCATCAGTCCCCATTTGGTTTGTTTCCACCGAATGCCATGCCAGTTCCATCCTTGACGGACGCTGGTCCTTCGGACCTATACCATCCATCCAGTTGTAGCCCGAAACGACATTTCCTCCCGGCCACCTTACTACCGGAATGTCGAGTTCCTTCATGAGATCAATGAAATCCTTCCTGAATCCGTTTTCATCTGCAAACTTCGATGACGGATCATAGATTCCACCGTATGCAACCATCGATTCAAGAAATGCCCCATAGATATTGGAGTCGACAACTCCGATTTTCCTGTCAAGGTCAATCTTGATGACTGCCTTTTCCTGTGACAGGAGACTTGAGGTGACCAGTCCCGATAAAATCAGGCAGCTGATCAATAATTTAAATGTCTTCATGTTTTTTTAAATCTCAGTTTATATTAGGTTGTTAATGTAAAAGTGTCTCTTTATTTTATTCTCAACTGTTTTTCCAGACCAAATCCTTTCCCGGAAAACGGTCGGTCTTCTCAGTGCAGGTGTAATATTCTTCAGTTGTTCCGGATCAGGAATTTCAAGTATAATAATAAATCGGTCCGTGTAATTTAAAGAATTTTACCAATTCTTTCAAATTTCATTCATACTCTTAAGCAATTCCTTCTCCGGAAAATAAAGAAAGTGCTGCTGCTCAGGCCTCAATTCTTCCGGGCTTGTTTTTTTGTTTAAAAATGCATCATCCCGGGGTGCCGGCTGTGGGGAAATTATTAATTTCACATATTACCGGATACAACCGGAGACAAAAAAAGATGGTAATTAAAATGTTGTCTTCGGGAGTTCATATGACTGATAAAATCACATACAGGTATGAGAAAGTTCCGGATTAATTCATGAACAGTACCATCAGAACAGATAAAATGAACCATAGGCTGATGAAATATATTCCCATAGCTGTTTTGCTTTTTATTGGTCTGAAGCTTTCCGGAGCAGGTTATTACGTAAAACCCGGAGGCAACGACAGGGCTGACGGGCGCTCTGATGCCCGGGCCTGGGCAAGCATAGAAAGGGTCAATTCGGCCAGCTTTCAGCCGGGCGATACAGTATTTTTCAGGCGTGGAGGTGTATGGAGGATCACTTCAGGTGATGGTTCGCTTGGATGTAAGTCGGGTGCAGCAGGTGTGAGGATAGTCTATACATCCTATGGCAGCGGACCCAGACCGGTCTTTCTGGGATCGGTTGAAAAGAACCGGCAGGCAGACTGGTCACCGGCAGGGGACAGGCTCTGGATGAACAATGATCCCCGGTTACGGGTTCAGGCGGGAAATATCATTTTCAACAATGGTGAAAGCTGCGGGGTGAGAAAACTGAGGAGGGAAGAACTTCGCCGGCAGGGAGATTTCATTTATGATACCCCGACACGATCAGTCATCATTTTCTCCACGGTCAACCCCGCTACCTTCTACAACGATATCGAGATCGCCCTTACAATAGAGCCCTCACTGATCCACGCAAGGGAAAAGAACCATGTTACCATCGATGGCTTCGACCTGCGCTATGCAGCCCGCCACGGTATTTTCATCTCGCGGTCGCATAATATAACCGTGAGAAACTGTGAGATATCATTTATGGGGGGAACACTTCCCGGTTCGACCAGGCTGGGTAACGGAATTGAAATGTGGGGCAGTGTCGCCGATATCGTTGTTGAGAAAAACCTCATATCGGATGTGTACGACAGTGGAGTTACCTCACAGTATATGTCTGATTCAGTCATTGTCTCCGGCATTTATATAAGGAACAATATATTCAGAAGAAATGATTTCCATTTTGAATGGTGGTACATGAACTGTACAGGAAGTGCAGGCGATGTGTATTTTGAGAACAATACCTGTCTTGATGCCGGCAAGGGATGGTCACATTCGCAGAAGACCAGGAATATTCACGGAGAAGATATCTATATCTCGTTCCTTCACCAGGTGAATACAAAGAACCTGTTTATAAGGAACAACATCTTTTCAGGAGCTCTCAACTATGCCGTATGGGGGGCAACAAATCCTCCATCACTGCTTTCGTCGCTGATAGAGTGGAGGAATAATATCTACGACTGTACGGGAACTGTGTTTTACATGGGCCAGACCGGTGTTCATTACAGGTTGGAGGGCTGGATATTGTTTTCAGGCAACGATAAAGGTTCAGTGAATGCCGGTCCGGGATTTGTTTCCTCATCAGACCTGGCTCCGGCAGCCGGATCGCCGGCAAGAGACAGGGGATTTCCAAATGGACTGAAGGACGACTTTTTCGGGAACAAAAGACAGGGAATTCCCGATATCGGCGCTGTCGAGAGCAGGACCGACTGAAAGGCCCCTGTAAAGACAGCCTTCTGTAATAACTTACAATATTCTGTGACGGAGCAGTTTTATTTATTGCGCCGGCAACATATAATCAGTAATCTGATCATTTCTTTATTGCAACAGATACGATAAAGCATTATTTTTGATATATTGTCAGTTTTCAGGAGAAGAAATACTATTTTATGTGGTGGAAGACCTTAATACGAGAACCCAATCACGGGGAACGTTTTCTTCCTTTGCTCCTTATTGGTGGACTTGCTGCTTATCTTCTTATCTTCTGGTATATCGGAAAGGAGAATCATGCCGCAGAACTGGCACGAAAGGAAGAACTGCTCTGGGAGAAAAAACAGGACAGTATCCGCAAGGCTGATTCCGCAATTATTAAATCATTTCCTGCTGATCTTTCAACAGCATCAGATCCTTCACGGTCAGGACCGGGTCGGACCCCTGTAGCCGGTCAGGTTGCCCTAAACATCCATTATCTTATTATTGCCGGTAGCTTTTCAACCGGGGCAAATGCCCAAAGCGTAGCGGCAGCTTACATGAGACTGGGTTTCGAAGCATCAGTGGTGCAAAGAAAAAATCCCGATGGATCTGTTTCACATCTTGTTTCCCTGAAAAGCTTCGGAAACCATGAGGAGGCTTCTGATTTCAGGAATGAAGTCAAAAAGAACAACAGGATTAATACATGGATTTATATCAGTCAGCCCTGATTCCATCAGAATGTACAATGCCTGTTTAGAGCTTATCCTGGTCAACAGCCATCCTTATAATCATACTCCGGATTTATAAAGTAATGATAGCCGGTTCCTGCCGGTTTTCAGGGTACATCACTCTTAAGATTTTTTAACATTTTGATAAATAATAATTTAATAGATTTGAAACACTTTTCGGTATATGGAGTTATGTTAGGGGCTCTCACCCCCCGGTTCGTAAAAATCATGAACCGGGGGGTTTATTTTTCACTGTAAAACCTGAAGATTTTTAATGGCTGAATTTGCATTTTGAAGGAAGAAAAAAGTAAATTGTTCTTCGTAATAAATATGTGTTTAACAGTTTAACTGAAACGAATATCACATGAAAAGAAGTGAGATAAACCGCATAATAAGCGAGGCTGCAGATTTTTTCAAATCCAGCCGTTTCATGTTGCCTGAATGGGCATCATGGTCACCTTCGGACTGGAAGGGTAAATATGAGGTTTGCAGGGAGATTGTGGATAACGGGCTCGGCTGGGACATAACTGATTTCGGAAGAGGGGATTTTTCTAAGACAGGACTGACACTTTTTACGATCAGGAATGGCAACCCGGTGAAAAAAGACAAGTTGTATTGTGAAAAGATAATGATATCAGGAGAGGAACAGGAGACACCTCTGCACTTTCACTGGTTCAAGACAGAAGATATAATAAACAGGGGAGGGGGCGACCTGGTTATGGAACTCTGGAATTCGACCGGCGACGAAGGTCTGTCTCCCGATCCGGTAACGGTGAACATCGACGGGATCACGACAGTAGTGAAAGCCGGGGGATCGCTTATACTGAAACCCGGCCAGAGTATTTGTCTGAAATCGGGGGTCTATCACCGGTTTTACGGACTGAAGGGAAGGGGCAAAGTACTTATCGGAGAGGTAAGCCTTGTCAACGATGACGCCCGCGATAACAGATTCCTGGAACAGAAAGGCCGTTTTCCTGCAATTGAAGAGGATGTTCCTCCTGTCCACCTTATGGTCAACGATTACATGAAATACCTCTGAACACTTCAGAACAGCAAATAAAAAAAGGGCCTCGTCCAGGCCCTTTTCCTTCTACCAACTCTATGAGCATCAATTACCGGTCAGAGTGAAATCCTGAATGGTCCGGTTCCCTTCTATTACCCTTATATTGTCATAAGAGACAGTATCATAATTTTCGCCTGTTGCATATACTGAATATAATCCTGCGGGAACACCTATGAAAACATACTTCCCGTTTTCACATGTGTAGGTGGTTGCAACAACAGTATCCTGTTCTATCCAAACTTCAGCATTCTGGATGAAAGTATCGGTGGTATCCGAAACAAATCCTTCAATCCTGCCGGCAACCGACATGTTGGCTGGCCTGATTACGGGTTTGAAGATGAACCCGTCGATGCCGGCCGGACGTCCGGGATTACCCCTGAGGATAAAGGATTTGGAAAGATCAAAATCGAGAAGCAACTCTGAAGTCAGGCCTCCTTCAATAACCAGCGAGGGCTGAATAAATACCTTTATACCTGTCCTGTCACCACCCGGAACCTTAACGGTGTATTCTTCTCCGTCAACTACTTTCAGACTGGCTTCTTCAATATAAAGCCTGACCAGATCATAACTTCCCTGTGGTATTTCAATATCGGCAAGTAACTCAGTCACTCCGTTTCTCAAATCAAGCAGGTTGACCGTCACAGGTTCTTCAGAAACAACGACAAAGGGTTTTTCGTCACATATTCCGTCACATGTTTCCCTGAGTTCCACCTTGTTGATGGTAACATTGGCATATTCAATGTTCTCAAGGGGGAACGGAGCATCAGTCACTTTCACAATCAGCCTTCCGGTTTGGTCGTCATTTGTTTTGTTACAGGCAAAAAAGCCTGCAGATGCGATTACCAGTAATAATATAAGTGCCTTTTTCATATCAACTTGTTTTAATTGTTAAAAATCCATATTCATATATTCCCTGTCCAGCTGAAGCATTACCTGTGAATCTCCCTATCTGACAGTGATACATTGTGGAGAACAGGCAATCTGTGAACGAAGGTATGGTCGCTAAAATGAATTTTTCATGAATTTTCAGGAATCGAGAAAGAAAATGTTGTTCCTTTTCCGGATTCTGATTCTGCGGAGATCTTTATATTGTGAAAATCAGCGATGGTCTTTGTTATTGCCAGCCCGATGCCTGTACCGTCGCTGCCTGGTTGTTTCAATGATCTGAACCTTTCGAAAAGATAACCCAGCTGTTCTTCAGTCATACCGTTACCGTTATCAGAGATCACAACAACATGATTTCTGCCTCCGGCTCTGCTCTTTATCAATACGGTACCTCCGCTGGGTGTATTCTTTACTGCATTGTTGACAACATTATAAAACATTGAAAACAGAAGGTTCCTGTTGGCTTTTCTGAATTCATATTCATCACCGGGTTCTTCCTTTATTGTGACTCCCTTGTCGCTTGCCACGGGCAGGATTTCGGCAATTATTTCCCCAAGAAGTTCATTAAGCATGAAGCTGTCCTCCTTAAGATACTGGCGGCTCTCTATCCTGGCAATCATAAGAAGCGAGTTTATCAGACCCTGCAGTCTGTAAAGCGTCTTCAGTGAGTCTTCGATGCTTTCCGAAACGGAAGGGTCAGCCTGTTCCTTCAGAAGGAGGTTCTCAAGTTTACTTCTCATCACAGATACCGGAGTCATAAGCTCATGAGAGATATTGACTGTGATCTCCTTCTCTTTCCTGAAGAGCTCGTCGATGTTGGCCATCAGATCACAGAGGGCTTTGTCGAGATCGTGGAAGTCAGAGGTGGAGGTTTTTACCGGACGGCTGTCAAAAAGTGAAGGGCTTGATATACCTTTCAACTTGGCCGTTATCCTGTCAAGCGGGCGCAGGAGAAAACGATTGTAGTTAATGTCTGTCAGGAAGGTGATTATTATTATGATGCCCATAAGAAGACAAATAATCACAGAAATGTTCCTGCGTGCCTGGTTTATGCTGTCGAGACTTTTCCCGATCTCGAGAAGGTACATCTTACCGTCGGCCCTGAAGGTATAGTTAAGGACACGGTATGTTATTTCTTCATTTTCAATATTCCTGGCAACAACATCGATCTCATTAAGGTCATATGGCATGTCGACCCTCTCAAGACTGAGGAATTCATCCTTCAGGATGTTATAGCTCCCGAAAGCATCTGTTGAATCGGACGATATGAAAGGTTCGATCCCGACATCGGAAATAATCCCGATAAAGGATTCTCTTTTTTTAATAAGGTCATTGTCGATCTGTCTGAGATTGATTCTCTCGGCGGCCCATGGCATCATAAGCATGAACAAGCCGGTGAATACCAGTTTGGATAAAAGGTTGAAGATCGCCAGTTTGCTTCTGAGTCTGA
>CAZBQM010000044.1:0-21710 GCA_964494045.1 uncultured Rikenellaceae bacterium | reverse complement strand
GAACTGATATTCCATTTCTCCCTTTCCTTTGTTCCGATGGCTCTCCCCCTTGCCATCCTTCTGGCCGCCCTGATGACCTTCGGGAACATGGGCGAATTCAGCGAACTTACAGCCCTCAAATCATCAGGAGTTCCCCTTCAGAGAATAATGAAACCGCTGACGCTGCTTATAGTAGTCATTTCCGTCATCTCCTTCTTCTTCTCAAACAATGTCCTGCCCTACGCTAACAATAAGGCCAAAACCCTTCTGTACGATATCCGCCGGAAAAGACCCGATATCAATATACAGGCCGGAACTTTCAACAACGACATCGACGGTTTCAGCATCAAGATTACTTCGAAAGATCCCCTGACCAACCGTCTCGACAGGCTCTTTATCTACGACCACCGCGACAAAAGAGGAAATGTGGCAGTAACATATGCCGACTCGGGTTATATGAACGTCACGCCCGACGAGACAGCCATGATAATGGTTCTGTACAACGGCTATTCATTTACCGAGATGCTGGAAAAATCAGTCCCTGACGATAAAAAGAAATATCCTTCGCGCAAGGATTACTTCAAGGAACAGACTCTTGTCCTTTCCCTCTCAGGCTTCGACCTTGAAAGGAGTACCGAGGACCTGTTCAAGTCAAACTCGGCCATGCTCAATATATCACAACTGACCTGGTACATCGACTCCCTGAACACTAGCTATGGCATAAGGGTCAACAATGACTTCTCTGAGTTCAACAAATCGAGGCTGTATGTTGAAAGATACTACCCAAACGCCTCTGGCATGAGCAATGAAACTCCCGTACCTGCGGAGAAAAAGGAATTCAACAATACAAGGATCTTCGACTCGCTGACTGTTGCCGATAAACTGCTTGTGATATCGAAGGCCATAAACAACATAAGGGAAGGCAATACATATCTGGTTGAAGCAACTGAGTCAAATATTTTCGAGGTTCGTCACATAAAGAAATATGAAGTTGAATGGAACAAGAAGTTGACGCTATCCTTTGCATGCCTGGTATTTTTCTTTATCGGTGCACCACTGGGAGCCATCATCAGGAAAGGCGGACTTGGAACCCCGGCAGTCATCTCCATCCTCTTCTTTGTCGTCTGGTATGTTGTCTCCCTGTCGGGGCAGAAACTTGTTGAAGAAAGCAAGATTAACACCATTGCCGGGATGTGGGCCTCATCATATATACTTCTGCCCATCGGGGTCTTCCTTACCTACAAGGCATCAAACGATTCGGTCATAATGAATATCGATACCTACCTGGCATTTTTTAAAAAGATAAAGGACTATTTATACAGGTTGACTGTCATTGGCTCAAAGGCCAATCCGGAATTTGAAAAAAAACAAACTGACAATAATGAATAAATTCGAGCTAAACACGATTGAAGAGGCTATCAACGACATCAGAAACGGAAAACTTCTGATAGTAGTGGATGATGAAGACCGCGAGAATGAAGGAGATTTCATCTGTTCTGCTGAACTTATAACTCCCGAAATAGTAAATTTCATGGCTATGCACGGCCGCGGACTTATATGCACGGCCCTCCCCGAGGAGAGATGCGAAAAACTTGAACTCGACCTTATGGTAGGCAACAACACCTCGCTTCATGAGACTCAGTTCACTGTCTCTGTCGACCTTTTAAGCAGCGAGACATCGACTGGTGTTTCTGCAAAAGACAGGGCCCTTACCATCAAAGCTCTTGTTGACCCTGCAACACTGCCATCCGACCTTGGACGTCCGGGCCATATCTTTCCTCTAAAAGCAAAAGCAAAAGGTGTGCTCAGAAGAGCCGGACATACCGAAGCAGTCGTTGACCTTACAAGGCTGGCTGGACTTCAGCCGGGCGGTGCACTTGTTGAGATCATGAACGAGGACGGTTCCATGGCAAGGCTCCCCAACCTGATTATGCTCAGGGAGAAATTCGGGATAAAGATCATCACAATAAGGGATCTGATAAAATACACTCTTGAAAGGGATTCCATTATTGAAAAAGGTGAAAGGGTCAAACTGCCTACTGAATATGGGGATTTTGAGTTTATCCCCTTCAGACAGACAAGCAACGGGCTTGAACATGCGGCACTTGTAAAAGGCAGCTGGACAAAGGACGAACCTGTGATGGTCAGGCTTCATTCCTCATGCTTTACAGGCGACATCTTCGGATCATTACGCTGCGACTGCGGATCCCAGCTGCATAAGGCCATGCAGATGGTGGAAGCAGAAGGAAAGGGTGTGGTCATCTATCTCAGCCAGGAAGGAAGGGGAATCGGTCTGCTTAACAAGATAAAGGCATACCGGCTTCAGGATGAAGGGATGGATACCGTACAGGCAAACCTCAGTCTCGGATTCGGAGAAGATGAGAGAGACTACGGGGTCGGAGCCAGCATTATGCGCGAGCTGGGCCTGGGCAAGGTAAGGCTCATCTCAAACAACCCGGTTAAAAGGGCCGGACTGGAAGGATACGGTATCCGGATCGTTGAAGCCATCCCCCTTGAGATAGCTCCCAATCCCTATAACGAGTTCTACCTGGAGACCAAAGCAAACAAAATGGGTCATAAACTTACCTGTTACAAACACCTTGGAAAATCAGGTGACTGATGTTTTATCAAGCTGTCTTTACCTGAGATCATGGAAAAATTCAGGATAGTCTTTATGGGAACCCCTGAGTTTGCAGTTGCAACCCTGGGCTCCCTTCTTATGAATGGTTATGATGTCGCCGGTGTTGTCACTGCCCCCGACAAACCATCCGGGAGAGGACAGAAAATCACCCGGCCGGCTGTAGGATTATATGCCGATAAAATGTCCATACCGGTACTTCAGCCTGTGAGCCTGAAAGATCCGGTTTTCATCGAAAATCTGAAGAGATTCAATGCAGATGTTTTTGTTGTCGTTGCCTTCAGGATGTTGCCTGAAGTGGTCTGGAGAATACCACCGGCCGGCACAATCAACCTTCATGCCTCTCTCCTGCCCCAATACCGCGGTGCCGCTCCGATTAATCATGTCCTGATCAACGGGGAGACAATAACAGGAGTGACAACTTTTCTCATTGATGGCACGATAGATACCGGGGGCATCCTGCTCCGTGAGGAAGTCAATATCGGTCGTGGTGACAATGCCGGAGAACTTCACGACCGGCTTATGAAATTTGGTGCCAGGCTGGTAATAAAGACCCTGCAGGGGCTGGCAGACCGGACTGTGAAGCCCTTACCTCAGTCGCACTTCATGATCCCGGGGGAAGTGCTGAAACCTGCTCCCCGCATTTTCCCTGATGACTGTTTTATTGACTGGACAAAAGATACCGCCACAATAAATAATCTTATCAGGGGCCTTTCTCCCTATCCGGGTGCCCGGACCTGGTTCAAAAGGGATGAAAACAGGATTCTCTTCAAGATCTTCGAGGCCGAAGCTCAGGAGATCAGTCATGATCATGCTCCCGGAACACTTATATCTGACGGTCGTAAACAACTTCAGGTGGCATGCAGGAATGGTCTGGTGAAAATCGTGACCCTGCAGCCCGAAGGCAAAAAGGCCATGACGGCAGCTGAGTTTCTCAGGGGGATAAAGCCCGCTGACTATAACATAAAGATCAGTTGACAGGAGCCTGGAGGCTCAATTTCAACCTCTGTCCGGTCGTCAGAACCGTCCCCTGGCGGATCCCTGTAATCTCGTACAGGTTTTTTAGTCTTATCCCATATCTCTGGGCAATAAGATACATTGTCTCACCAGCGCTAACAGTATGATACAGGATGCCTTCAGCAACACTGTCGCGTTTCATCTGCAGATAAAGTGTCTGTCCGGGTTTCAATGCAAAATTTTCAGGAAGATCGTTGAAAAGGGACAGGTCACCTTTGGGAACGCCAAACTCCCTTTCTACAGTCTCAAACGTATCTTCTTGCCTTACAATAATATACCGGACATCATTATTTACCATTACCCTGGAGCCCCTGTCGAGAAGATCACCGAAACTGCTCACCGGCGCAGCAGCTTGTGGTGCAGCAGCCGGCTGTGTACCTGAAGCCGCTGGTACGGGACCTGTCGTGGAATCTTTCCGTACTGCCGGAACCTGGGCTTTTACCTCCGAAGCAGTGGATTTTGTGGCAGAAGCGGCGGAGTTGGTTGTCTTCACTGCCTTTGCTGAACCTGTGCCGGCAGGTACTGATGAGACGGACCCGTTCCTTTTTGACTGTGTGGAGGCATTATAGGCCCTGTCGTAGTTATAAAGGTTATTCTCTTCTATCTTCCTGATAAGCATATCTGCATAATCCGGATTGGTGGCATAGCCTGCCTTCTTCAGTCCACGGGCCCATGCCTTGTAGTCATAAGGGTCGAGACTGAAGAGGAAGCTGTACCTCGAGCCGCTGACAAGAAAGTCGGAATGGTCCCTGAAAGACTCCCCGGCATTTCTGTATTTACGAAAACACTCATTCCTCCTGTCATCATGATATCTGATTGTGGGACCTTCCCAGCTGTTGTGGCACTTTATCCCGAAATGGTTGTTGGCTTCCCTGGCAAGTGTGCTTCTTCCATAGTCCGACTCCACCATACCCTGTGCGAGGGTTATGCTGGCAGGAATCCCTGTTCTCTTCATCTCATTCATAGCCAAATCCTTATACTGTTCGATATAGGATGAAGCAGTAGCTGTGGCCGATGCTGGTACCGGGGAATGAGATGCAAGGGGTCGTGTTGAACGGCATGAATAGTTCAGTTGCGTAATAACCAACAGAACAATTATATAGCAGGTTGTTCTTTTCATCAACAAGAATTTTGGCAAAAATATAAAAATATGCAGCAAAATAGCAGCCGTTTACTTACCTCTGGTAGAGAGTTACTGACCCGAAGTCAAAGTTATCAACATCTGCGCTTCTGAAATCAGGCCTTCAATACTGTTATGGCCTGTTATGTATATGTTACAGGCAGGTTTCCCGTAATAAGTATTATTTTTGTATAAACAGATTATCACGGACATATGAATACCAGGACCATATCATTCGACTACCGTGAATATGAGGAAGGAATGTCACTTCCCGGCGAAGACGGCATGCTCGTGGAGAAGGCAACAGATGCGGCATCGCGGGCCTATGCCCCATACTCGTCTTTCAGGGTGGGTGCCGCTGTGAGGCTCGAAAGCGGTATCATCATCACCGGCTCCAATATAGAAAACGCTGCCTTTCCTTCAGGCACATGCGCTGAAAGCAATGCCATCTCAAATGCTGTTTCAAACCATCCCGGCGACAGGCCCGTTGCCATTGCCATTTCAGCGATGAACAGCAAGGGAATTACATCTCAGCCGGTAACACCATGTGGCAGATGCCGGCAGGTGATCTCTGAAGAAGAGAGCAGGTATGGGAAACCCGTCAGGATAATACTTCACGGGTCATCGAAGACATATATTATTGAAAAATGCAGTGATCTGCTTCCCCTGCAGTTCAGCAAGGAAGATCTCAGGGACGATCCTTTGAGATAACAAGCTGGAATCCGGCGCCATGGATGTTTTTGATATTCAGGTCCGGATCTTCCGAAAGCAGCTTCCTGAGTTTTGTAATATATACATCCATGCTTCTGGCCGTGAAATAATCGTCGGAACCCCAGATCTTTTTCAGAGCAAGCTCCCTGCTTATCAATTCGTTGGGATTCAAGGCCAGAAGTTCAAGAAGCTGGGCTTCCTTGGGTGATAATTTCTGTTCATTTGTGCCGTCCGAAAGGGTTCTGAGCTTGGTATTAAAGGAAAACTTACCTATCATAAACACATCCTTTGGTCCGGGACTGATTTCACGCCGGCTTGCGATGGCTTTAATCTTTGCAAGGAGAATGTCGGTGTCGAAAGGTTTGGTTACATAGTCATCTCCTCCTACTCCATAGCCCTGCAACACATCTTCCTTAAGTTTCTTGGCAGTCAGAAAGACAATGGGTACTGCCTTGTTAATTTTCCTTATCTCACCGGCAATAGTGAAGCCGTCGACATGAGGCAGCATAACGTCGAGAATGCAGATATCGAAGTCACCTTTACGGTACCTGTCCATTGCATATTTCCCGTCATCCACCCATTCAACCTGATAGTCATTAAGTTCGAGGTAAGACTTTAGAACCGAGCCGAAGCTTAGGTCGTCTTCAACAAGAAAGATTTTTACAGTCCTGTCATTCATAGTCAGTTTGCCCAGTTGAAAGGAATAAATACTTCGAAGCGGCTACCTTTACCCGGTTCGCTTGTTACGTCAATAGTGCCCCTGTGGGCATCCACAATGGCCCTTACATAGTTGAGACCCAGTCCGAATCCTTTCACATCGTGAACATTACCGGATGTCTGCCTGTAGAATCGTTCAAAGATTCGGCTCTGAACGCTTTTTGACATACCTATACCTTTATCCGAGACTGTCAGCACAATCCCCCTCCCGTTATTCCTTGTCGCGACAGTAATCTCAGGGGGGCCATCAGAATACTTTATGGCATTATCGAGAAGATTATTCACGAGGTTTATCATATGTTCCGAATCGCAATAAACGTTTGGTTCCTCAGCTTCAAGTCTGAGACTTATTATCCCGTCTTTCTGGTGTGCCTGTATGCCGATGGTTTCCACAGCTCTTTCAATAATGGTATGGACAGAATGGTTCTCAAAGTGGAAATCTATTTCTTTTTTGTCGAGTGAAGCTATCTGAAGGATAGTCTCAACCTTTTTGTTCATCCTTATGTTTTCCTTTTTTATCATACCCACGAAATGCCGTATGCTCGACTCATCGCCAATGACCTTCGGGTTTGTTATTGTGTCGGCGGCAAGGGATATTGTTGCAATGGGGGTTTTGAATTCATGAGTCATATTGTTGATGAAATCCGATTTCATCTCAGAGATCTTTTTCTGATGGATTATCAGATACAGGCTCATAGCAAAGGTTGCCAGGATGATAAGGGAAAAAAGCAGGGAACCTCCAAGTATCCATGCCATGGATCCCAGGACGTAGTTGGTTTTATCGGGGAATACCACGGAGAGAAGAAGATCCTGGCGTATAATGTTTCCGGGGAAGAGCCTTACGATGTAATTGCTCTTGATAAAGTCGTTTTTACCTGAAAGTCTGAAGGTGCCTTCCTGGACCACCCCGTCTTTAATGACTGCAAATTCAAAGGGGGTGTGGATACCTGCGAAGTAAAGGGACTGGCCGAGAGCAGAGGCAATCTGTTTGTTGTCGATCTGCTGACCGTTCTCCCATTCATACACCTCAGCAATCATCTGGTCGCTCATATTTCTGAATTCGCTCGATCTCCTCTGTATCCAGTCAAGGAATTCATTCCTGTCGATAGAAATCCCACTGCTATCGTTGCCCTTCAGCTCCGGGTTACCGGAAAACCTGATTCCACCGGTATTCTGTGGTGATAATGTTATGTTCTGAACCGAATCTGAATAATAAGTTGTATCGTTTGTCATAACCACCGACTTTCTGGTAGTGGTGCCATAAAGTGAATCGGAAGTACCGGTAAACGACTGGCCGGTGATACTCATGCTGAAGTTGACTGAACCGGGGGGGAGGTTACTGTCAAAGCCGAAGAAATCAGAAAATGCTTCGCGGTCATTACCCAACAGCGACTGATCATTCATCATGAAATTGCGGAAGAAGTTCATCCTGCGGGATGATTCAATGGATTCGGCAACATTGTTGAGACTCAGGGAAACGGCGGCATCAAAGTTATCGTTCCTCACGCCTACGGCATTTTTTATCCAGATTATCTGAACCCAGATAATACCTGTAAGCGAAATAAGCATCATAAGAATCAGTGCCGAAAATTTCTTTCTGCTCATGATGCAAAAATAATCCTAAAACATACAGGATGGATCATTTTAACTTTTCCTTAACTCTAATTAACCTGATTTTAACGTAGTTCCCCGGCCTGGAGCTTAGCTTTGCACCGTGTGACGGAAAAGGTAGTTTACTTACAGAAGCAGGAACAGAGAACGAACTTCGGTTCAGGCTTTCATGACAAACCCAGTTGAGGACCCGGCAGACTTGCCGGGTTCTCTTTTTTATTTCAGTGCATCTCTGAAGACATGCCATATATCTGTCGATGGCAGATCTGCTTCAATCACTATATTTTCCTTTTTAACAGGGTGAATAAACTCGAGTCTTCGTGCAAAGAGGCTTATTCCCCCGTCCTCATTTGATCTTGAATATCCGTACTTAAGATCGCCTTTGATAGGACAGCCTATTCTTGCAAGTTGTGCCCTTATCTGGTGATGACGGCCTGTATGAAGGGTCACTTCGAGAAGGTAAAAGCGTTCGGATCTTCCGGCAATACGGTAATGAAGCGAGGCTTGTTTTGAACCCTTTACTTCAGTGTCGTACACATAAGTCTTATTCTGAGCCTCATTCTTCTTAAGAAAGTGAACCAGGGTATCCTCATCTTCCGGAGGTCTTTCCCTGACGATAGCCAGGTATATCTTTTTCACCTCCCTGGTACGGAACATCTCGTTAAGGCGTGCAAGGGCCTTTGAAGTGCGGGCGAAAAGCACAACCCCTGCAACCGGTCTGTCGAGACGGTGTACAATACCAAGGAAGACATCACCCTTTTTATTGTATTTTTTCGCGATATAATCCTTAACCCAGGAATCAAGTGCCAGATCACCAGTTTTGTCCCCCTGGGAAAGGTCTGACGACCCTTTATTTACAGCAATAAGGTGATTGTCCTCGTATAGAATTTCAGGCATTCAGATCTTTTTTTTCAATATTGTTCAGTTTCGTCAGGGAAGCTGCCGGATCTTACATCGCCAATATAATTTCTGACAGAATCTTTTATGGATCCGTACAGATTATTATATCTGCGCAGGAAACGGGGTGAGAACTCCTGGTTTATCCCCAGCATATCGTGGAGGACAAGGACCTGCCCGTCGGTATAACGGCCAGCTCCTATTCCTATAACCGGTATTCTGAGTGATTCAGTGACTTCTCCCGCAAGTTTTGCAGGAATTTTTTCAAGTACAATTGCAAAACAGCCTGTTTTTTCAAGAAGGATGGCATCCTCTTTAAGTCTTGCTGCCTCTTCTTCCTCCCTGGCCCTGACAACATATGTTCCGAACTTATGTATCGATTGCGGGGTAAGGCCCAGGTGTCCCATAACAGGTATTCCCGCCGAGAGTATCCTTTCCACCGATTCGGTGATTTCCCTTCCACCCTCCAGTTTAACAGCCTCAGCTCCTGTTTCTTTCATGATCCGGATGGCTGAAGTAAGCGCTTCCTTCGAATTGCCCTGATAGGTGCCAAAAGGCAGATCAACGACAACAAGGGCACGGCTGACTCCTCTGACAACAGATGCCGCATGGTATATCATGTTATCGAGGGTGATAGGAAGGGTGGTAGCATAACCTGCCATCACGTTGGATGCTGAATCGCCGACAAGAATGACATCAATCTCGGCTTCATCCAGAATCCTTGCCATGGAATAATCGTAGGCAGTAAGCATAGCGATCTTCTCATCCCGGACCTTCATTTCACTCAGGACGTGGGTGGTTACCTTTTTGACAGATTTTTGTTCCGACATAACATGAGGTTTAAATCAAGAGATGACAAAGCTACGAAATTGGTTCAAATTACAGACATATAAATTCATTTTGTCATGATTCACGACTGTTCTGCACTGTCGTTTTGTCACCTTTGAGGTGACCGGATCAAAAACCAGTGCCATATTTTCCTGAAATAAAGAAAATGACCCAGTGGCACAATCATTGCTGACTGTAATGTCAAAAAACGAAATCTCTAAAACATCATAAAATGGGAAAAATAATTGGAATTGATCTGGGAACAACAAACTCGTGCGTTGCCGTGATGGAAGGCAGTGAGCCGGTAGTAATCCCCAACAGTGAAGGGAAGAGGACTACTCCGTCAATTGTTGCTTTTATCGACAACGGTGAGCGTAAAGTCGGTGATCCTGCAAAGCGTCAGGCTATCACGAACGCAAAGAAAACGGTTTACTCAATAAAAAGGTTTATGGGTGAGACCTACGACAAGGTCAGTCCCGAGATCAAAAGGGTTACCTATGAGGTAGCAAAAGGCGATAACAATACACCAAGGGTTAAGATAGACAACAGGCTGTATTCACCACAGGAGATCTCCGCAATGGTCCTGCAGAAGATGAAGAAGACAGCTGAGGATTACCTTGGACAGGAGGTTACGGAAGCCGTGATAACCGTACCTGCATATTTCAGTGATTCACAGCGTCAGGCAACCAAGGAAGCCGGGGAGATTGCCGGACTTAATGTCAGAAGGATAATAAATGAACCTACGGCTGCCTCTCTTGCTTATGGTCTCGACAAAAAGTCACAGGACCTTAAGATAGCTGTCTTCGACCTTGGAGGAGGTACTTTCGATATTTCCATCCTTGAACTCGGCGACGGAGTTTTTGAAGTCAAGTCGACTAACGGCGATACCCATCTTGGAGGCGATGACTTCGATCATCTGATCGTTGACTGGCTGGCTGAAGAGTTCCTGAAAGAGGAAGGTGTCGACCTGAGAAAAGACCCTATGGCCATGCAGCGTCTGAAAGAAGCAGCTGAGAAGGCCAAGATTGAACTTTCGAGTACCACATCAACAGAGATAAACCTGCCATATATAATGCCTGTTGACGGAATTCCAAAGCATCTTGTCAAGACTCTCACAAGAGCCAACTTTGAGAAGATATGCGATAAACTGATCCAGGCATGTATCGAGCCTTGCCGGAAAGCACTTAACGACTCGGGACTCAAGACTTCGGAAATTGATGAAGTATTGCTGGTTGGTGGTTCGACTAGGATTCCTGCAATCCAGCAGCTCGTTGAGAGATTTTTCGGAAGGGTACCGTCGAAGGGAGTAAATCCCGATGAGGTCGTTGCAGTTGGTGCAGCAATCCAGGGTGGAGTACTTACAGGAGAGGTCAAGGATGTCCTTCTTCTTGATGTCACTCCCCTTTCACTCGGTATCGAGACCATGGGTGGTGTGATGACAAAGCTTATCGAGTCGAATACCACTATCCCTACAAAAAAGACCGAAGTGTTTACAACAGCTGCTGACAGTCAGCCCTCGGTTGAGATCCACGTGTTACAGGGTGAAAGACCCATGGCATCAGGAAACAAGACAATCGGACGTTTCCACCTCGACGGTCTTCCACCTGCCCCCAGGGGAATTCCCCAGATCGAAGTTACCTTCGACATTGACGCAAACGGGATACTCCATGTGACCGCTAAAGACAGGGGTACCGGAAGGGAACAGAGGATCAGAATCGAAGCCTCATCAGGTCTCAGCGATGATGAGATAAGGAAGATGAGGGATGAAGCAAAGGCAAACGCTGAAGCTGACAAGACTGCCAAAGAAAGGGTTGACAAGATCAATGCTGCCGACAGCATGATCTTCACAACAGAAAAACAGCTCAAGGAATTTGGCGATAAGCTTCCTGCCGATAAGAAACCTGCAATAGAACAGGCACTTGCAAAACTAAAGGAAGCCCATAAATCGCAGGATATTGCTGCTATCGACTCAGCTCTTGCCGAACTAAACGCCGTATGGCAGTCTGCCTCTGAAGAAATGTACAAAACAGCCCAGAACGCCGGACCTTCATCAGCCCAGCAACAGCCCGGACCTGGTCCTGACAACGGAGGGAAAAAGGCCTCAGGCAACGACGAGGTGACTGACGTGGACTTTGAAGAAGTAAAATAAGGCACAGAAACAAGTCCTTATTAAGTAAAAAGCGGTAACTCAATATGTTACCGCTTTTCTTTTGTACGAAACGTTGGGGATTGCGGGCTACTTTCAAGTCCAGTTACACCGAACCTGATATATAGCAGAATGCTCGAATATCCACTTAAACCCCAATGTTTTATACCGCTTGTTTGTCAACGTTATGCTTCCTTTTTTTGTCAATTAATACAAATAGTATCATCAAAAACGAAGCTATCAGAGCCATTAAGGAGCCAAAATAAAATGGTGCGTTTGAATTAACATTATCATATAATAACCCTGCAATTAAACTCGCAGGAAGCAGTGTAATTCCAAGCACAGCATGATATAATCCAAAAGCTGTTCCTTTTAAGTCTTTACTTACTATATCTGAAATCAAGGCTTTTTGGCTTCCGTCAACTAATGCACTATATAATCCATACAAAACGAATAAAACCATAAAAATATTCAGACTATTAAATCTACCGAAAAAGTAATATACGATTGAATAAACAAGAAATCCAAGAATAATCATTATTCCGCGACCTTTTTTGTCAGAGATCTTGCCGATTGGTATGGCCAGAAATACAGAAACAGTATTAAAAATCATATAAACAAAAGGAACGTATGATTCATTGATTCCAGTTTCAGCGGTTTTGACAAGTAATAATGCATCTGCTGAATTACCAAGGGTAAAAACAAACACAATAATCAAGAAGAAATAAAACTTTTTAGGCAACAGATTGAAATAAAAGGTATTGTATTTTTCTTTTTTAGCCGCTTTTCCTTCTTTAATAAAAATTGCAATTGAAACAACGCCCAATATTGCCGGAATAGTAGCAATAAAAAAAATGTTGGTATAGTTTAACGGGAAAAAGTATAATAATAAAAATGCGATTAAAGGTCCAAGTATTGCTCCACTATTATCCATTGCTTTATGGAATCCAAAATTTATACCTGCCTCATTTTTAGGAACTGAGCCACTGATAAGACTGTCTCGTGGAGCAGCTCTTAAACCTTTACCTGTACGTTCAAAAAATCTCAAAAACAAAACTTGAATTGGAAATCTAACTAAAGCATAAAGAGGGGTAATTAATGCCGTAATTCCATAACCAATTATCATAAATGGCTTGTTTTTCCCAATCTTATCACTCCAGTATCCAGAAAAAGCCTTGAATAATGATGCCGTGCATTCTGCAATACCCTCAATTAATGAAATTGAAGTCTTTGATGCTCCTATAGACAGCAAAAACAGAGGCATCACACTATATATCATTTTTGTAGATGTATCAGTAAAAAAACTGGTCAATCCGGTAAAAAAGACATTTCTCTGTAATCCAAATATTTTTTTGTTTTCCATCATGGTATTTCGTAAATGCTGTAAGATTCTTTAGAGTGTTGCCCAACAATAGAGTAGAAAATCGCACTATTGTCTAAAAAACAAATCCCTTCAACGATTCCTTTTTCTATTCTGCAATATCGCTCTTTCTCATTCTCCATTTATACAATTCAAATCCAATAATTCCCGAAAATCCGAGGAATGCACTCAAAACGCCTTGCCATAAAGTGATAGGATCGAATTGAAACAGATTTTGTAAAAATGGAATAATGTTAGCCAACACCAAAAACAAAGAGGCACTTGAAACTACCCATTTTACAGCGTTATTCGGTGTTGCAAAAATTTGGAAAATGTTTTTCGACCATGAACGATTGGTGAAAATAACTCCAATATTTCCGGCAATTAATGCGATGAACGACAATGCACGCACTTGTTCCACAGACATTTGCCAATAGTACAAACCTGTCAGATAAATGGCCAACACGATGGCTAAAATCGAGATACCTTGCATACAGCTGATAAAGATTTTTCGTCCCGTAAAAAAGGCTTCTTTTCTACTTTTGGGCGGTCGGCTCATAATGTTGTCTTCCTCTTTTTCAGCTTCAAAAATGATGGAACATGCAGGATCAATGATGAGTTCCAAAAATACAATATGCACTGGCCACAATAGCAGAGGCATGTCACCGAAAAATACGGGAATGAGCGAAAGCCCGGCAATTGGAACATGAATAGCAAAGATGTACGCTAAAGCCTTTTGCAGGTTGTCGCAGATGCGTCTTCCCATTTTTACGGCACCCACAATCGAGGCGAAATTGTCATCCATCAACACCAACGATGATGCCTCGCGCGCCACATCGGTACCTTTTTCACCCATGGCAATCCCAATGTGTGCCGATTTCAATGCGGGAGCATCGTTCACACCGTCTCCCGTCATGGCAACCACCTCATCATTTTGTTTTAAAGCATTCACAATCTTCAATTTCTGTTCCGGAACAACCCTTGCAAAAATATTGACCGTACGAATTCGTTTACTCAATTCCTCATCGCTCATCGTATTTAGCTCCTGTCCGGTTATACACTCGGTCCAATTGTGCAAACCAATTTGTCGACCAATGTTTTTAGCTGTAACGGAATAATCGCCCGTAATCATAATCACACGGATGCCCGCTTTGTTACACTCTTCAACCGCCAATGGTACATTCTCGCGAATGGGGTCTGCCAAACCAATAAGCCCCACAAATTCAAATTCAAAGTCGTGCTGAATTTCAGGTATTTCCAATGTTTCTATGCGGCCTTTGGCTACGCCCAATATGCGAAGCCCCTCATTTGCCATCGTTTCTACTTCTTTTGCCAAACGTTCCTGCTCTTCGGCCGATAAATGACACAAGTCAAAAATGGCTTCCGGGGCACCTTTGGCTGCCACTACCTGCCAATCGCAGTCGTTGCAGGTGAATACACGTGACATTGCTAACAACTCTTTCGACAGTGGATATTCCTTCACCATTTTCCAATCGTGATGAATATGTTCAGTGTTCGAAAGTTGTTCTGTACCCATCTTTGTAATGGCTTTTTCCATAGGATCAAACGGGTCTATTTGGCTCGAAAGGATTCCGTATTCTATGATTTCATGAAAATTTTCGGGGAGCGATTCGGTCTGCGACGGTGTATAAAAGGATGCACCATTATATAAACGGGTTACCGTCATCTTGTTCTGTGTAAGCGTACCGGTTTTGTCGGTGCAGAGCACTGTGGCAGATCCCAACGATTCAATCACTGCCGGACGGCGTGTGAGTACATTCTTTTTAGAAATACGCCATGCACCCAAAGCCAGGAAAATAGTCAATACCACCGGAAACTCTTCGGGCAACATAGCCATTGCCAAAGTAATACCGGCTAAAAATCCTTGCAATAAATCACCACGTGTGAGGTAATACAAGCCAACCACAACAGCACACAAAACAAGGCCAAAAAGCGTTAGTTTTTTCACCAATGCGCCAATTTCGCGATTCAGTTTTGTTGGCTCTTCTTTTACATCTTCGAGAGAACGCCCGATGTGTCCGATTTGCGTATTAATGCCGATAGACGTAACGCGCGCAATACCTGTGCCTTGAACAATCATAGAACCGGAGTACAAAAATGGTCGATTGTCGCCACCTGGTTGTGTATCTACCTCACTACCCGTAAATTCTGTTTTATGCACCGACACCGATTCGCCGGTGAGCAACGACTCGTCAACCAATAAATTGACGCACGAAAGCACCGTGGCATCAGCAGGTACACGGTCGCCTTCACGCAATACGATGATATCGCCAGTAACCACTTCTCTTCCTGCAATTCGCTGCTCTTCACCGTTGCGAACAACAACGGCACGCGGACTTGCCAGATCTTTGAGGGCATCCAATGCTTTCTCGGTTTTACGCTCCTGAAAAAACTCAATAACCATGATGACGAGCACGAATCCCATAAGCATAATTCCTTCCTGAATGTCGCCCAACACTAAATACAACGTGCCACATGCCACCAATAAAATGAACATTGGCTCTTTCAAAATACCCAATGCAATTCCCCAAATCGAATTCGATTTTGACGATGGCAACTCGTTATAACCCTCTTGCTGATGTTGGCGAGTGACTTCTTCGTCGGTTAATCCTTTATATTTACTACTTTCAATATTCATAATGCGTTTTCTAATATTTGTATTATTATTTTACCATTGTTTGACCATTTTTTCTAATAGAAGCAACAATTGTTGCAACTCGTCCGGATCGAGATTTTCGCTCATCAATTCGGCAAAACAGCGGTGGGCATATTCGTGCATATTGTTGATGCTTCGCCCCTTTTCGGTTAAATGAAGATGCGAGGTGCGACGATCAGCATCCGATTGAACCTTAACAAGATATTCTTTCCCTATCAACTTTTCCAACGCCACTGTAACCGTTGGTTTGGTAAGTTGCAATTCCGTAGCCAACTCGGTGATGTTTGGATTTTTAAGCGAGTTCATCACTTCAAGATAATGCATCTGTGTCAACGTAAGTTCATGCAAACCAAAATGTTCTTTAGCAAGCTCTTCCATTTCGCCTAAGGTGTGCGATATTTTGGAAATGATCTGAATAATTTTATCCATTTTGTCTATTTCTTTTGTCAGTGCAAAATTAATTAGGAAGTACTAACTAACAATTATTTTTATCAACAATTTTCTTTTTTATTGCACTTTTTTGTGATATTCATATATATGTGATAAACAATTGTATATAACTATTATTGCCGTTGTTTTGGATATTGCAAAGTGAAAAACAGCAGCAGAAATAACGCATAACATGTAACAATTGACTTATATATGGATCATTATTTTGTTTTCTCGTTTTACAGCCTGTTTTATCTATGCAAATCAATCATTAAAGTATTGCGGTTGCTTATTTTAATTTTATACCACATTTGCAGCATACATTTATAAGGTGTTGATTTATATATAAATATTTTTTAAGAAGTAAAGTAGTAAAGTAATAAAGTGAATAAAGAGGCTTGCCCTCAGGTAGGCCTCTTTTTCATTTCAGAGATTAGCTTGTGCTGCTGTCCTTTTTTGTACTTTTATCACAGTTTTAATTAAAAAGCTTATGAATCTGAGGTCAGTTTGCTCAATTCTTCTTGTATTGCTTTTCTATTCTTCGCCCCTTCAGGCAGATCAGACTCTTAACCAGACCGACAGGGAAGGAAGGAAACAGGGAAGATGGGTTACCCGATACGCCGGAGGAACAGTGATGTACGAGGGAAATTTCAGGGATAACAAACCGGAAGGTGAGTTTAAAAGATATTACGAGAACGGCACACTGAAATCAGTGATGTTCTTCAGCAATAACGGGATGGATGCCAATGCCACTCTTTACTATGAAAACGGTTTTGTAACTTCAAAAGGCAAATACGTTAACCAGCTGAAGGAAGGAAAATGGCAGTTCTTCTCTGTGCTGACCGAAGGAATACTTGTAAGTGAGGAGGAATTCAGGATGAACCTGCGGAACGGAACCTCGGTGAGATACTATCCCGATGGTGCCGTGGCGGAAAAAATCAGTTACAGCAATGATATAAAAAACGGCGAATGGCTGAAGTTTTACCCTGACGGCTCTCCAAGCCTGAAGGCAAGCTACCTTAACGGAAGGATCAACGGCAGGTTCGAGTCTTTTTTCGAGAATGGGAAGACACAGTTCTCCGGATCCTATATCTCGGATCTCAAGGACGGGGAATGGAAGATCTTCAACGAGAACGGCACTCTGAGATATTCCATAGTTTATAAGCTGGGGATGACTGACAATAAGGTGATCGACATACAGCAGACCAACTATATGGATTCGCTGGAAAGAAACAGGATTAATGTTCAGGATCCTGAGAAAAGCCCTGATATCTGGCAATAAACCACTTAAACTGCCACCACGTCAGGTTACGGAGCCCTCGTATATTATCCTGGAAACCGGCAGTAAACCCAAAGGATTACCTGACTAACCTTTAAAGAAGATCAACACCGGAATTGATATGAATGAGAAGATGACACTTACCGAGCTTCAGCTCCTGGTCAAAGATGCCCTTTACATGACTTTCCCGGATATGTACTGGGTTTCTGCAGAGATAGCCGAGCTAAAAGTGAACTATGCCGGTCACTGTTATCTTGAACTTGTCGAGAAACTATCCGATGGAAGGAATCCGAAGGCCAGGGCCCGGGCCATCATCTGGAACAACCGCTGGTCCTTCATCAGCTCATATTTTTCAAATATGACACAACAGACTCTGAGGGAAGGGATGAAGGTGATGCTTAAGGTAAAGATTGAATATCACGAGTTATACGGACTGAGCCTTGTCGTCTCCGATATTGATCCGGCATTTACTATTGGAGAAATGGCTGTCAGGAGACAGATGGTAATCAAAAAGCTTGAAGAGGAAGGTATCTTTGATATGAACAGGGAACTGGAGTTTCCACTTCTTCCCCAACGCATCGCAGTTATTTCGTCGAGGAATGCGGCCGGACTCAGTGACTTCCTTAATCATCTGGCGACCAACAGTTATGGCTATGTCTTTCACACTGCACTCTTTGAAGCCTCAATGCAGGGAACCGAAACAGAAAACGATGTTATAAATGCCCTTTATAAGATAGGATCCGCTTCCGAAATGTTCGACGTTGTGGCAATTATCCGCGGGGGTGGATCACAAAGTGACCTGAGCTGGTTTGACAATTACAACATAGCCTTCAACGTGACGCAATTTCCATTGCCTGTACTTACTGGTATAGGCCATGAAAAAGACCTGTCGGTTACAGATATGGTGGCTTATAAATCGCTTAAAACGCCCACTGCGGTGGCCGACTTCCTGATAGATGCCGTAGCCGGGACAGAAGAGCTTATTCTGACAATGAGCAAAGATATTGCTGAACGATCGCGGCTGATAATGGAATCGTACAGGAACGTTCTCGATAAGAGTAAGATGAGACTCATTCCTGTTGCAAAAATGATGGTGTCGGGATTCAGAGGACTGCTTTCGCAGACTACCATCGAACTGATTAAAACAGGTAAGGAAATGATCTCAGGGGCCGGTCGTTTACCATCGAGCCTCGAGACAAGGCTTGGCTCTGCATCAAGGGCGCTGGTCATGAACCGCTCTTCTGCCCTTGCCCTTAAAAGACAATACCTTCAGAATTATCCGGCTGTTTTACTGAAGAACAAAACAGTGATGCTTGAAAACCTCGAAAACTCACTGTCGATACTTAGTCCTGAAAACGTTCTCCGGCGAGGATATACGATCACTTCCATGAATGGTGTCATCATAAAGGAAGCTGCCCTGCTCAGCGAAGGAGATATAATAGAGACTGCTTTCAGGGACGGGAAGATCAGCAGCAAGGTTAGCGGGAAGAAAAATACCGAAAAGAAAGACAAAAGTGAAAATAAGAAAACTCAGAAGATATGACGAAGAAAGAGCTTTCATTCAATGAATCCGTAAAAGAGATTGAAAGGATCCTTGCCAATATTGAAAGCGGGGAACTCGATGTTGACAGGTTGTCGGCCGAGGTAAAGCGTGCTTCCGAACTAATACGTCTGTGCCAGAAAAAGCTCAGGACGACAGAAGAAGAGATTAACGGAATCTTTAAGGAAATGGCCTGAGAATCAGAATGTAGTTAAGGTGCACAAAAAAACCGTCTCAGTTTTACTGAGACGGCCAAACTACTTTACTACCCTAAACCTAAATCTGTGAAAAAACTCACGTAGCTGATTGCTACACCTTCTTGTATGTTAAACGTATGAGCTATATGAATTGTTTCAGGAAAAGTATTTTTTTTTGAAAAAATGATCCTTTATTTTATTGCTTCTCAAGCCCAAGGACGTCTTTGAATGCCCTTACAAAAGTATCCTTCGGAAGAGCTCCCATTGCCATCTGAGGTTGCCCCTCAGCCGGGACAAAAAGGAATGACGGGATGCTCCTGATGCCGAAAGCTGCTGCCAGTTCCTGCTCCTCCTCGGTATTCACTTTGTAAATATCAAGTTTCCCATCAAAATCCTTTGCAAGTTCCTCGAGGACAGGAGCAACCATCTTACATGGTCCGCACCAGTCGGCGTAAAAGTCAATTACACAGGGTTTGCTTCCTTCAAATTTCCATTCCTTGTTCACTTCAAAGTTAAATACTTTGCTCAGGAAAGTCTCTTTTGTCAAATGTTCTATCATTTCTGCCTTTTTTTATTGTTAAACATCCGGTTATGCCTTTTGTTCAACAGTGGATCAATGATCATGCCACCGGGCCGACACGATCATAATATACGAAATAATTAAGTATTAATTGTAACTTTGTCATGAATTAATAACAATTTGTCATATTTATATATGCAGATATGTCTTAATGACAAAATATTCAGTATCCTTTCCGGTGTGGTTACTGAGGAGCATCTGGAGGCCTGGGTTATCGGAGGATACGTGAGGGATTTATTGCTTGAAAGGGATCATCCCGACAAAGATATAGATATCCTGGTGCTTGGTAACGGTATCGCTTTTGCCAGGAAAGTGGCAAAAAAGCTCGGACCTGGCATAAAGGTGAGTGTATTCAGGAATTTCGGTACAGCCATGCTCCGGTACAGGGATTATGAGCTTGAATTTGTCGGGGCAAGAAAGGAATCGTATAACAGGGACTCAAGGAAGCCCACTGTTGAATGTGGCACCCTTGAAGATGATCAGCGGAGGCGTGATTTCACAATCAACACACTTGCTGTAAGTCTGAACGGGAGTAATTTCGGTGAGTTTCTCGATCCTTTCAACGGGTATGAGGATCTCAGAAATGGATTGATAAGGACTCCTCTCGAACCCGGCCAGACTTTCTCCGATGATCCTTTAAGGATGATGAGGGCTATCAGGTTTGCCACCCAGCTTAACTTCACCATTGATGAAACTACCCTGGCTTCAATTAAGGACAATGCTGAAAGGATAAGGATAGTTTCGATGGAAAGGATAATAACCGAGTTCAACAAGATCCTTATGTCGGAACGGCCCTCGAAAGGGCTTATGCTTCTTGACCGGACAGGTCTGCTTGCCCTTGTCTTTCCCGAACTTGACAGGCTTAAAGGTGTTGAAAAAAAGGAAGGAAAGGCTCATAAAGACAATTTCCTCCATTCGCTCAAGGTTCTCGATAACATATCGCGTCATACTGACAATCTGTGGCTGAGATGGGCGGCACTGCTTCACGATGTTGCAAAACCGCTTACAAAGAAATATTCAAGTGATACCGGGTGGTCATTTCACGGGCATGAATACCTGGGAAGTAAAATGGTTCCCGAGATCTTCAGGCGCCTTAAGCTTCCGATGAACGAAAAGATGAAGTATGTTCAGAAGCTTGTTGATCTGCACCTCAGACCTATTGTCCTTTCCCAGGAAGTGGTTACCGATTCAGCCGTCAGGCGGCTGTTGTTTGAAGCCGGTGACGACATTGATGATCTCATGCTTCTCTGCGAAGCTGACATCACTTCGGGCAACGAGGTAAAAAAAGCAGGTTATCTCGAGAATTTCAGGCTTGTCAGAAAGAAACTGAAGGAGATTGAGGAAAAGGATGCTGTCAGGAACTTTCAGCCTCCTGTCGACGGAGAGGAGATCATAAAGACTTTTGGCATAAAACCGGGCAGGGAGGTTGGCATAATAAAGAATGCCATAAGGGAAGCCATCCTCGACGGTATCATCCCCAATGAACATGAAGCTGCCCGCAGGCTGATGATAGAGAAAGGAGCCGGGCTTGGGCTCACTCCCCTTGACGACCAGGTCTGACCTTCAGTTTGAGTACCACCGGCAGGTGGTCGCTGTATCCTCCATGGTAACTGTAGCCCCGGTAGGTTGCAAAGGGAGAGACACCCGGGTAAACCGGATCCTTTTCGAGAAGAAAATCCTGGCTTACCACAGTGAATGAATCGTTTTCCGCTGCAAGTCCCGATTCACATTCAAGCAGCCACCTGGAAACAATAAACTGGTCGATGGTTTCCCACAATCCCTTATACTTGTATGTTCCGAAAGCACGAGTATACTGACGGTCCGAAAGGTTGACGAGCCAGGCACGGCATTTTTCGTCCCCCTGTCCTTCTCCATTCACCAGCGATTGCATTATCCTGTCATCAGGAGCTGCATTAAAATCACCTGTAATAACAATCCTGGCCCTTCCTTTATGTGAACATGCGACAGAGTCGGCAAGTTCCCT
>CAZBQM010000043.1:16866-21750 GCA_964494045.1 uncultured Rikenellaceae bacterium | reverse complement strand
CGAGAGTGTTCGCTATCGCTCTCACTCTCGCTCTTTTTTATGTGGGCCCAGCTGGGATCGAACCAGCGACCCCCTGATTATGAGTCAGATGCTCTAACCGTCTGAGCTATGGGCCCCTGTTTGCTTCTTCATCGACATTCCGGATTTTCTTCACCGACGAAAATACTCCGGATCTTCCATGAATCTGCCTGTCCTGTCTACCTGTCATCTTTTGCCTTAAGGAAATAACTACTTGTAAAACATGTAATTATTTCAAAAAACAAAAAACTGACATCAGTCGTAAACGGACTGCAATATTAACCAATTGTTGGAAATATTCCAAAGGTGTAATTGAAAATGTTTATACTCCCTTCACCGCCTGATCATCATAGCTGACCTGATCCCCGGTTTCCTGATAAGAAACTGCCATTCTCATCCGAATTCTATCGATCGCTCCCTGCAGAAACGCCTTACTTCATCTGTTTGTCTTCTGTAAAATTCAACATAACCGTCGTACTGCTTTACTACCTGGTTATAGTTCCAGCCACTGAAATATATCGAATCAACAAAAGCAATGCTATCAAGTATCTCAGTCAGATCCTGCTCTATTATGTTGGGCGTCGGATAGGGTTCCATATGTACAAGGGTCGTGCAACCCACGCCATGCAGTTCCCTAATGGCCTTTATGCGCGCAGCCGCCGGAACGGCACCGGGTTCCCAGCGCTTCCTGAATTCTTCACTCAGCGACACCAGGCTGATACCCAGGATATTGCCGGGCAGAAACCTCTTCCTGTCAGCAAGCTCAGCCGGAATTGTCCCCTTGGTGAGAATAGAACACCTTATATTGTATGAATTGATAATCCCTATTAGTTCAAGGCTCATAGCGGTAACCTCGGGATATCCGTTCATAAAAGGATCGGTAGTCAGACAGAGATGTATGGTCCCCGGCCTTTTCTTCATCCTTTTCAGCTCTCCCTCCAGCAACTCCGCGGCATTTGCAACCAGGGCCGGACGGCACCAGTCGGTGTAATAATGCGCACGTCCGTGTGAACGGGCCATCATAAAGGCATAACATGGATACATGCAACCGTGATGACAACCCTGCACATGGTTGATGCAGTAAAAACCCAGCCCGCTCCTGTAAAGCAAGGTCTTCCTGAGGATCTTTTCCATTTGCCTGTTTTTACTGTTTAGGGAAGGTTTTTCAGGCGTTGATTTTGAGATAGCCCATCAGGATATTCACCGCCTCATCCATGTCGTGACCAAAGGTAAGCAGTCCTGCCCTGTCACCAGCCATAACAATGATTCTCTTTTCGATCACGTCTGACTCGCCGAAAAGCCTGCTTACATCCCTCGCCAGTCCCGGAGTACCGTAGTCCATCCCAGGGTTGGTTGTCGGGGCCTTATATATCAGCTCATTCCAGAGGTCTATGCTGTGCACATGGATAATGGCATTGACCCCCTGGTCGGCTGAATATATGGCAGCATGAGTAAGCGACTCCGACGAGGCCTTGAGGGGCCCGACGCACTGAACCGCATTATCGTCAATATTGAAGGAAGTGACCTTTACATAATGGCCCGGCTCAAGTTCAGGAATTTCACCTGTGGCTGAACCAGTGATAATGAACTGGTTTCCACCTCTTATTCTCATACTGATATTCCCGAAGCAGACGCCATTTTCATAGGCTCCTATCAGATCCATGTTGTAGAGAATCTCCCGCCAGTAATTAATTATTTCATATTGTTCATCGGAGATGACTGGACCCGACTGGTTCCAGTGGCAGTTGAATTTAACGACCCCTTCCATTTTTATTCTAGTTTATCGGAAAACAATTTGACTATATCTTTTTCTTCAGCCCTGCAGATACCCTTCTCTGTTATCAGTCCGGTCACCAGCCTGGCAGGAGTTATATCAAAACCATAATTTGAGGCCCTGGCATTCACGGGACAGATACGTACACTTCCCGGTTCTCCGTTTATGAGGCCCGGTACCATTGTGACTTCATCGGGGCCACGTTCTTCCACTACAATTTCACTCAGCCCGTCGGTAATTTCCATATCGATAGTCGAGGATGGCAGTGCAGCATAAAAAGGGATACCATTATCTTTTGCAGCAAGAGCCTTAAGATAGGTTCCGGTTTTGTTGGCTACATCGCCCCTGCGGGTCACCCTGTCGCTGCCGACCAGTACCATGTCGACCATGCCTTTTTGCATCAGGTGTCCGCCGGCATTATCAACCAAGAGTGTGTAGGGAATTCCGTTCATTCCAAGTTCCCAGGCTGTCAGCCGTGCCCCCTGATTCAGGGGCCGGGTCTCATCAACCCAGATATGAACGGGGATACCCGACTCTGCTGCCAGATAGATGGGAGCTGTAGCAGTTCCATAATCGATACATGCAAGCCATCCGGCGTTGCAGTGAGTCAGAATGTTGACCGGATTTCCACCCTTCGTTTTACTGATTTCCCTTATCAGCTCAAGACCGTATCTGCCGATCTGACGGCAGTTCTCCTTTTCATTTGCACAGATCTCAAGGGCAGCATCAAGGGCTATCTCCTGAAGCAACGGAACCGGGAGATCAACAATCAGCCTTTTCCTTGCAATGTTGACGGCCCACTTCAGGTTCACGGCCGTGGGTCTGCACGAAATGAGATATTCGGCCGCGTTCCTTATATGATCCCTGACGTTGGTGCGTGATGTCATCTCCAGGGTGGCAAGGTACATGCCAAAGGCACCTGCAGCTCCGATCGCAGGAGCTCCCCTTACTGACATATCCGTTATCGCCAGATAAACATCCTCAACGCTTCTGAGCTCTTTTATCACGAAGGAAAAAGGCAGACGCTGCTGATCAATTATTCTGACGACCGATCGGTCAGTATCATCAATCCAGATACTCTGGTAGTTTTTACCGTCAACTAACATAAAGAAGTCTGAATTATCCAGGCCGGAAAAACCTGATCAAATTTACAAAATATTAAAGATCTTTTATCAAAACCTCTTTTCTGCCATCTCATGCAATATGGACATGTACATTTCGAATAATCGACCGTTTTATTCGAAGATTTTGAAAAGAAACTGGAATAATATATATTTGCAGGTGAATTGGAATATGTGGTTTATCGTTATCATATGATTGATAGAGAAGAATATAGAAGAAAGATAGTGGTCTCTGCAGGTCAGATTTTCAGTCGTTACGGGTTTAGGAAGACCACGATGGAAGAGGTAGCCAAGGCTCTTAAAATGGGGAAAAGTTCGATTTACTATTATTTCCAGAGCAAGGAAGAGATATTCGAGGCGGTAGTGCTGTATGAGGCCAATATACTTAGAAATGAACTTACTACAGCCATCAAATCGGTTGAGTCGCCGATTGAGAAGATGCGGAGTTATGTTTTTGTAAGGATGAAAGCGTTCGAAAAACTTTCGAACTACTACAATGCCATATTTGACAAAAACCTTGACCACTATGATTTTATAGAGTCAATAAGGGCTAATTATGACCGTGAGGAGCTTGCCATCCTGAGGCTGATACTCTATGATGGAGCAAGGAAGAATGTATTCAATGTGGCCGACAGCGAATATACGGCGCTTGCTGTTCAGACCACCCTGAAAGGGCTGGAGGTGCCTCTGTTCTGGAAGAAGAGGGAGTTGAATATTGAGGATAGGCTCAATGCCATCCTCGATGTATTATTCAACGGTATTGTAAAGAAATAGGGTCAGTTCTTAAGCACCAGGCGCTTGTTTCTCCTGATGCTCCATACAAATCCGGCAATACCAGCGATGATAAACGGTATACTGAGCCACTGGCCCATATTGAGTTTCATCCCGGCTTCAAAACCTACCTGGTCCTCTTTAACAAATTCGATGAAGAAGCGGGCGACAAATATAAGCAGCATAACCAGAAAGATAAGTGTTCCCTGTATGTGCCGGCCTTTGTTTTTCCAGTAGATGCGGAAAAGCAGAAAGAATATCATAAGATAGGCCAATCCTTCGTATATCTGTGTCGGATGTTTTGGTGCGTTTTCGCCGTTTCTCAGGAAGACAAAGCCCCAGGGAAGAGTTGTTTCAACGCCATATATCTCTGAATTCATGAGGTTGCCCATCCTTATAAGAAAACCTGAAAGAGCCACAACGATGGCTACCCTGTCGAGGATCCATGTATAATCCTTTTTTTCTTTTCTGACAAAGAGCCACAATGCTAACAGAATACCTATTGCTGCGCCGTGGCTCGCCAGACCTCCATGCCATATCTTAATGATCTCGGCCGGGTTGGCGAGGTAATATTCTGGTTCATAAAAGAAGCAATGGCCCAGGCGTGCACCGGCAATAACACCGATTGCCATGTAAATGGTGAGCCTGTCGAGCATGGCGTCGCTAAGTCCTTCATTTCGGAAGATCCTCTGCATGATAATGTAACCGAAAAGGAAGGAGGAGGCAAAGAGAAGGCCATACCATCTTACGGCGAACGTACCAATCCTGAATATCTCGGGATTGACATCCCACGGAACAATAAGTAAATGCATAACACGTAGCAATTATGATAATAGGCAAAGGTAGAAAATAATATTGTTGTTGTTCTTTGTTTCTCTTTTTAGGGTGTAACATCAGCGGGATATCTGATTTATCCTGAAAAAATGTAAGTTTGTATTCATAAACTACAGAATGTTGATGACCGGGAGGACAGGAAATAGCACATGGGTAATACTGGGGCTCTTATTTATTACGGGTTGTGCAAAGATGGGTTCACCTTCCGGTGGCCCCAGGGATATAACTCCACCGGTTGCACTTAAGAGCCTTCCTGTCAACGGAGCCACAAATTTTACCGGGAAAGAGGTTATCATCAGTTTTGACGAGTATGTGGTTCTCGATAACATCAACGAAAAATTCATGGTTTCCCCTCCATTGCAGGAG
>CAZBQM010000043.1:9635-16766 GCA_964494045.1 uncultured Rikenellaceae bacterium | reverse complement strand
GCTCCCCTGGAGGGACTTCCCGATTATATTACAAGGGTTGAAAAGAACGGATACTTCAGGATAAACAATATAAGTACCGGTAGTTACCGTCTCTATGCACTGAAGGATCTTGACAACAACAAGAGTTTCAATCTTTCTGATGAGGAATTTGCCTTTCTCGACAGTATAATACAGGTCAGTCCCGAAACCAATTACAATATTCCGGGGCCCCCTGCTTCTGTTCCGGTTGATTCAGTCTCTGCTGGTGATTCGACAGACAACCAGGGCATGTACAGTATGATTCTTTTCCCGACAGAGAAAAAGAACCGCTACCTGACATCATCGGCCCGACCGTTTGAATACAGGATGACCTTTACCCTTTCACTCCCTCCCGATACCATGGATTTCGGTTTTTCAATCCCTGGTTCGGATACTGATGCCTACTTTATTGAAAGATCTCATGCTGCTGATACCATCAATGTATGGTTCACCGATACGGCACTTTACTCACAGGAAGTGATAAAGACATTAGTCACCTATCCTTTTACCGATTCTCTGGGTACCGACATTTACCGGACCGACACAGTTACCGGAAGGTTTGTCAGGCCCCGTCAGACCAGGGGAACTACCGTTGTCAGCAAACCTTACAAGGTTTCTTCATCTCTTTCCTCGGGTTCATTAAAACCGGGGGGAAGGATAAGATTTACCTCACCCACTCCGCTTGCTGCGACCGATACTTCGAAACTGCTCATCTATGAAGTAACTGAAGATAAGAGGACCAGGGTTCCGTATTCACTCCTGTCTGATTCACTTAACTCATGTATCACATATATGGATATAGATCTGAAGCAGGGAAGCAATTATGTTTATACTTCAAACCAAGCCGCTTTCAGCAGCATATATGGTGAACTTTCCGATTCGACCGGAGGGAAGTTCAGTGTAAGAATCCCCGAATCCTATGGTCATCTTATTCTGAACATTGCAAATTACAGCGGTCAGAGGATAATCCAGCTTCTCGACAAGCAGGAAAAGATACTGAGGGAGGTTGTTATGAAAGAGGATGGTGTTCTCGAATTTCCTCTTCTCGAAAAAGGTTTCTACAGGCTGAGAGCCATTTATGATCTTAACGGTGACGGTAAGTGGACCACTGGTGATTTTGCAACGGGAAGGCAACCGGAACCTGTTTCCTACTACAATTCAGAGATAGAGATAAAAATTAACTGGAAGATTACGCAGGACTGGGATCTGGGAATACAAAACCGGAAACCGGCCACGCTTATCAGGCAGGGCAGTACCACCGGGGGTGTTCCGGGAAGGGCTGGATAACCTTTAACATAAATTGCATCCTATGAAGGAAGTAACAGCAGGTATTGATATAGGCGGAACCAATACTGTATTCGGTCTGGTCGACAGGGGAGGCAGCATCATTGACGAAGGCAGACTTAATACCGTTGATTATCCTGAAATCGGTGATTTCATCACAGCTCTTGGAAAGGCGTTGAAGGTTCTTATGGAAAGAAATCCGGGGCTGAAACTGAAGGCAGCCGGAGTTGGTGCTCCCAACGCAAACTACTATAAAGGGACTATAGAACATGCTCCTAATCTTGCCTGGAAGGGGATAGTTCCCTTTGCCGGCATGTTCAGGAAGGAGACCGGGGTCCCCGTCTTTCTTACCAATGATGCCAATGCCGCAGCAATGGGAGAGATGCTTTTCGGAGGAGCAAAGGGGATGAAGGAGTTCATTGTACTGACTCTGGGGACCGGACTTGGCAGTGGTATTGTAATCAATGGAAAGATGGTTTATGGTCATACCGGTTTTGCCGGTGAACTTGGACATACCATTGTGGTTCCCGAAGGAAGGAAATGTGGCTGTGGCCGAAGGGGATGCCTCGAGACCTATGCTTCTGCTTCCGGACTAGTCAGGACGGCCCTTTACATGCTGAGTGATATGAACGAACCTTCGGTTCTGCGCGATATCCCACCATCGGCACTGACTTCTAGGGAAATTGCACGTGCAGCAGCAGATAATGATCCGGTGGCTCTCAGGGCCCTCGACTTTACTGCTTCGAAACTGGCCTTTGCTATTGTGAACGCAGTGTGCTTCTCAAGTCCTGAAGCGATCTTTCTTTTTGGGGGTCTGGCTCAGGCCGGTGAAGCACTTTTCGGTCCGGTCAGGAAATATATTGACGGGATGGTACAGAATCTCTTTAAAGGAACCTTCAGGATACTGCCATCGGAGGTCCAGGAAAGCAATGCAGCCGTACTTGGTTCTTCTGCTCTTGCCTGGAACGAGATGGATGAATAAAAACAGGAACATTTCCGGTATCATCCGGTATTTATAACTTAAATTTCTTATTGGATCCAGCCGCAGTTATGAAAGTTGTAAGGGCATACAGAATTGATGTTGAAGGGCGTGACCTTCATGAGATACGCAATGCTCTCGGCAGCTTGCCTGAAAGGCACAGGATCGGCATCATTAACTGGGACAGATACAGGTATATGCCCGATGTCTCATTTTCAGCAGCATATAACAGGGATCTTATTTTTCTCAGGTATTACGTCAGGGAGAACTTCTTCAGGGCAGAGAATACTGTACCCTGCAGTAAGGTTTATGAAGACTCGTGTGTTGAGTTTTTTGTGGCTCCCGGTGATGACAGGTACTATTATAACTTCGAGTTTAATGCCATTGGTACATGTCTTATTGCTTCGGGGACTTCGAGGGAAGGAAGAAAGTACGCAACTGTTGAGGAGATGGCTAAGGTGCTGACAATTGGTTCGGTGGGCACAGAGCCGGTAATGGAGAAAGCTGGTATCTTTGAATGGGATCTGACAGTTGCCATAAGCACAGGCATCTTTCCGGGTCCTCAAATTGAAGATCTGGGAGGCAGGTCCTTCCGGGTCAATTTTTACAAGTGCGGCGACCGGCTCAGGGTTCCACACTATCTTACATGGAATCCGGTAGGTACTCACGGCCCGGATTTTCATCAACCCGATTTTTTCGGACTGATGGAGTTTATCTGAAAATTTCAAATACTTTTATTTATATGACTTTAGTTTACAACAGGGTTGTTGTGTTGACCAATGTACATCCGGATGATGACGGATCGGCGAGTGCAGTATTTCAGGGGCTCTTTGGTGAAGGAACCCGCAGCGTTGGTCCAGGTACCTTTCGCGATTCAGGACCTGGAAGGAACCCTGGCTGGAAGAGCTAATGAACTAACTTTTTCAATAAAACCAAATATTATGAACCTTAACGACGAAAAGTACGGCAGATTTGCACTGGTAAGGGAGATGATGGAAACTCCCGGAATCATCAGATCATTTGATCAGAATGTCACTGAACGTTTTTCCGGCAGGATACGAACCAAAAAAGGATTGTTCCTGACAGGAGAGGGAAGCAGCAGGCTCTTCCCGGCCAAAAGAGCCATTTATAAATCACTCAGCAAGAATTTTCTGATGCCTGTTATAACTGAAGGATGTACCCAGGCCAGGGAATATGACCTTTCCGACTATGCTGTTTTTGCAGCCTCCAACTCGGGGCAGACCAAGGAAGTCATTCGTCTGGTAAATGTCCTCAGGCAAAAGGGCCACGACATGATTTTCGGACTTACAGCCAACAGGGGAACCAGGCTTGAAGAGTTTGCCGGAGACACCCATATTCTTACGTGTGGTAAGGAAGATGCTGTTGCTGCTACAAAATCAGTGGTCGAACAGGCGTTGTTCTATGATGCCCTGCTGAGAAATATAAGAGGAGAAAAGATGAACGGCTTAAAGGAACTTTCAGAGAAGACCCAACAGGTACTTACTGCCCCGATCGACCCTGCTATTGTTGAGAAAATCAAAAAGGCCGATGTGATCTATTTCGCCGGACGGGATAATGGTGTTGCAGGAGAACTTGCTCTGAAAACCAATGAGATAACCAGGAAGAAATCAGCATTTCTTGAAGGAACTTTTGCACTTCACGGCATTGAAGAGGTGATGGACAGGAATGAGGTCCTGATTTGGATGGATCCCTTTGACGTAGATCAGGACAAATTCATGGAATGCCTTGTAAAGGGTGCAGGCATCACGGTTATAGCAGTATCGGAAAAGAAAACCATATTCCCGACGATCATCATACCGGAGGACAGGGAATATTCCGAATACATACAGCTTGCAGCAGGCTGGAACATCCTTGTTGAAACCGGAGTGTCGCTTGGAATTGACCTTGATCATCCTGTAAGGGCCAGAAAAGTGGGCAACGAATATACAGGTGAATAAATACCATATCAGATTCCCCGGGGTTTATACCCCGGGGATATGTTTATTTAGAATCTTTATGATATCTTAACGTTTTAATCCGGATTATGGCAGGAAAAAAAATTGCAGCCGGGATTGATATCGGAGGTACGAATACTGTTTTCGGACTTGTTGACCGTGAAGGAAACATCCTTGCTGAGGAAAGTATCAGGACTTCGCATTATGATGATCCTGAAGTGTTTGTTGCTGCCCTGTATGAGAAGATCATGCTTACCATCCGTAAGAATGACGGAAGCACTGAGTTGGCTGGTTTTGGAATAGGGGCCCCGATGGGGAATATAAATAAAGGTACCATTGAGCATGCTGCAGGGCTGCCCTGGAAAGGGATAGTCCCGCTGGCCGATCTCTTCAGAAAACATACCGTTCTGCCTGTGGTTGTGACGAATGATGCCAATGCCGCTGCTGTGGGTGAGATGATATACGGAGGTGCCAGGGGAATGAAAAACTTTGTTGTGATAACCCTGGGGACCGGTCTTGGAAGCGGTTTTGTGATAGATGGCAGGCTTGTTTACGGCCACGATGGATTTGCGGGGGAGATAGGGCACACGGCAATACGTCCCGGACCTTCGAACCGTGAGTGTGGCTGTGGGAGAAAAGGATGCCTCGAGACCTATGTGTCGGCGACCGGGTTAAAGAGAACCCTGTTCAAGATCATGGCTGATTCCATTGCACCGAGTGAGTTAAGAAAGAAGAGTTTTGAGGAACTTGATGCAGAGATGATCCATACTGCAGCCCTGGCGGGAGATCCCATTGCAAGGAGGGCTTTTGAACATACCGGCAGGATGCTGGGTTTCAAACTGGCCGACGTGGTGGCACACACCAATCCCGAGGCAATTTTTCTTTTTGGTGGACTGGCTTTGGCCAAAGATCTTATCTTTGAACCTGCGAGGGAATATATGGAGGAGAATCTCCTGGGGATATACAAGGGTAAAGTCAAACTCCTGCCTTCGGAGCTAAGCACCCAAAACGCAGCAGTACTGGGGGCCAGCTCGCTGATATGGTCGTTAATGGGAATTTAATGCAATAACTAATACTTTTCAACGTGGCTAATTTTAATGAGATACTGAATCATATCCTTGGGATAGTATTTATAATTATAATCTTTTCAATTGCCTATGCTTACCTGAAGCCGCACCAGTTGCACAAGAGAAGACTCATCTCAACACTTCTTCTTAAGGGAAGCTATCTGCTTTACCTTCTTGTGTTGCTTATCATCGTTTATCTGTCGGCTCTTGTAAAAGGCGGACTTGAACAGGTATTCCCGGGATTGGAATTTTTTATCTTTCTTGTTGTGCTGTTTGTCCCGACAATCGGCATCTTTGCCAGAAAACTCGGGCAATTCAGCAGGATAAGAGAGAGTTACAATTATTTCTTCACACTCATAAATCTTATCTCTCTGGTTGCGGTACTTATGATGTATTACATATAATCAGTCATTGGCGGAATAACAGTAGATAATCTGGCTTAAATTTGTCGAAACATTAAAAACAAGTAATCTATGATTAAGGAACGTTTGGTTGGTTATATTGAAGAGAGTATAAGACAAAACTGGGAAATAGAGGCTTTGTCGAACTATACTGAAAAAGGGTATACTTACAAAGAGATTGCTGAGAAGATCCTTAAGATACATATTCTGTTCAGGGAAACCGGGATCAGGGAGGGAGACAAGATAGCTCTTGTGGGAAGAAATTCTGCCAACTGGTGCGTTGTGTATCTTGCCACCGTGACGTATGGCGCTGTTATTGTACCGATTCTGCCCGATTTCAGGCCGGACGATACCATGAACATTATCAATCATTCCGATTCAAAAATTCTCTATACCGACGATAAACTGTTTGAATTGCTTGATCCTTCAAGGATGCCCGAGATAGGAGGAATAGTATCACTCGACAACCTCCGTCAGCTGACAGGAAGCTCTCCGGCCTTCAGGAATGCCTGTGAAGCTGCAGACGCTATCTTTGAAAAGCAATATCCGGTCCTTAATAAGGAAGACATCCGTTTTTCGGAAGTCGGTAATGACAAGCTTGCTGTAATAAGTTACACCTCAGGGACAACAGGTTTCTCAAAGGGAGTTATGATAAGCCATAACAGCCTGGCCGCCAACGTGAGGTTCGCCCAGAATAATATGCCTTTGAAACCAGGCGATCCGCTAGTTTCGTTTCTTCCTCTTGCCCATACTTATGGCTGCGCCTTCGAATTTCTTTTCCCCTTTACAATAGGATGTCACATTACCATCCTTTCAAAAACTCCTTCACCACAGATCGTAATACAGGCTTTCAAAGAGATTAAACCACGGCTCATACTGTCGGTTCCGCTTGTTATCGAAAAGATCTTCAAGAAACAGATAATACCTGTCATCAGCAAGCCTCATATGAAGCTGCTGCTTGCTATTCCAGGGCTTAACAGTGTCATTCATAAAAAGATAAGGGAGAAACTTGTGGATACCTTCGGAGGATGTTTTCATGAGCTGGTCATTGGAGGAGCTGCTTTCAACCCCGATGCCGAGAGGTTCTTCAGAAATATAGGTTTCAAATTCACTGTTGGATATGGGATGACCGAATGTGGGCCTCTTATCAGCTACGCCTCATGGAAGACAACAAAGCTGGGAGCGTCGGGCCGGCCTGTTGACTCACTTGAGGTTACCATCGATTCATCGGATCCTCATAAACAGGTCGGGGAAATCATCCTAAGGGGAGAGAATGTGATGCTTGGATACTACAAGAATGAAAAGGCTACCAGGGAGATCATTGACAAAGAAGGCTGGATGCATACAGGCGACCTTGGGATAATGGATAATGAGGGAAACATATTCATCAAGGGACGCAGCAAGGATATGATACTCGGACCTTCGGG
>CAZBQM010000043.1:3277-9535 GCA_964494045.1 uncultured Rikenellaceae bacterium | reverse complement strand
TTCAGGTTACATCCCGAGGAGTTCATCAAGACACCGAAAAGAAGTATCAAACGTTTCCTGTACAATAAGTGATAACTGATTACACCGACTGAATAGAAGCTGATGACGGTTACTGATCATATCGACCGTTATGTTCTCATTGTTGCCGGGGGAAGCGGTAAGAGGATGGGGTCAGAGACACCCAAACAATTCCTTCTCCTGGCAGGCAAACCGATACTGATGCATACTGTTGAAAAGTTCTATGGTTTCGACAGCAGCATGAAGATCATCATTGTTCTCCCGCAAGGGCAGTCAGGATACTGGAATGAGTTGAAGGAAAAATATACTTTTACCATACCTCATACCCTTGCTGTTGGCGGGACGAACAGATTCCTCTCGGTTCGCAACGGCCTCGGGCTGGTGAGTGACGGGTCGGTGGTAGCCATTCACGACGGTGTAAGACCATTTGTTACCTTTGATACAATAAAAAGATGTTTTGCTACCGCCATAAGGCTGGGTAATGCCATTCCTGTCATTTCACCGGCCGATTCGCTACGGATGGTTACAGGCACAGGGAGCGTTCCGGTTAACAGGGAACATATAAAGCAGGTTCAGACACCCCAGGTTTTCCTTTCCAACCTTATAAAAAAAGCATATTGCCAGGAATACAGTGAGAGCTTTACCGATGATGCGACTGTCCTTGAAAGAACGGGAGAGACAGTAAACCTCCTTGAAGGAAACCGGGAGAACATAAAGATTACCACTCCTGAAGACCTTCTGATCTGTGAAACACTTCTGAAAGCAACTTTCTGACCTGCCGGGGATTTTGTATATTGCGATGAAATTAGGGATAGATCATGAAGATACGCATTTTATCAGTTGTTGCAGCAATAATGCTGTTTACCGGATGTGCCGAACTTCTTACCGTTGTACAGAATTCCGCTACCCTTCCCCTTACCGAGGAAGAGGTGGTGGCCGGACTGAAAGAAGCCCTGGTGACCGGAGCAAGGAACTCAGCCGGAAGACTGGCACAGGAGAATGGCTATTATGGAGATCTGGCAATAAGGATTCCTCTTCCCGATGAGGCAAAGGTTATTGTTGATAATATCTCGAGGATTCCGGGAGGGGAAAAACTCATAGAAGATGTGATACTGAGTATAAACAGGGCGGCCGAAGATGCTGCCAGGGAAGTTGCTCCCATTTTTGCGGAAAGTATCACACAGATGACCCTGAAGGATGCTTTCAGTATATTGCGGGGAGCAGATGATGCAGCAACGGTCTATCTCAGGAACACAACTTACAACCAGCTTTATAACCTTTACAAGCCGAAGATCGGGAGTTCTACTGAAAAGGATATCATTGGAGACATCTCGACCAGGGATTCATGGCTGGCACTGACCGGCAGATGGAATACCTTTGCGGCTTCAATTCCCGGAAGACTTGCAGGTTTCAAAACCGTCAATACCGATCTGGATGATTTTCTGACAAGAAAGGCTCTTGACGGGATGTTTATGAAGGTAGCCGGTGAGGAGCTTAAAATAAGGAAAGAAACAGCGGCCAGGGTGACGCCGCTTCTGAAAAGAGTATTCGGAACACTTGACAATCCATTAAACTGAAAAAGGAAGATGCCGGAGAAGGTGCTTAATATTTACAAGGGACTCGAGGTACGTGTGACCGACTTTGCCAATGAAGGAATAATAGACATCCTTAATCATGCAGTACAGGGATCTGAGGGAGGCCTCAGGTTCCAGCTTCAGAATATACCTTCGCGCATAGCTGCTTACGGCAGGAGCATAAGGTTCGTATCGTTGTATAAAAAGAACCGGATTGTGGGCAGCGTGGGAGCCTGTTACAGGATCACAGGCAGGGAAAAACTCAGATATCCCTCATCATACATAAGATACCTTGCTTTTCTTTCCACCTACCAGTCGGATATAGGCTGGAGGCAAAGGACAAGGGAGATAATAAAATCAGACAGGGATCTCCCGTTCAAGCAGAAGACGCTCGAGATCTTCAGTAAGCCACATATGCTTGACCTTGACGGTGTCTATGAGGGCGACAAGCATATTATGTATGCTTTTGTTGAGAGTATGAATGAGAGGTCCAAAAACCTTGTTACACAGGCTGGGTATGAATATATCAGATCGTTTCTTACTGTTGCCTTCAGCAGGTTTTCACCACAGGTCGACAGCAGGGTAGCCAGGCTTACTCCCGGGGAATATCCCGTGATGGAGTCGTTGCTGTCTGATTACTACAGTGGTTACTCACTTTTCAGCCCTGATTATGCCTTTTATGGCGATCGTTATTATGTACTTCGCGAGGGGGGAAGGATTATTGCAGGTGTAAGCGCTATCCCATCGTCGTACAAAATCCACGATGTGCCGGGTGTCTGGGGCTGGGTAATGATGAAGATACTGCCGAAGACTCCTTACTTCAAAAGACTGTTCCATCCCGGGATCTTCAGACATCTCGTGTTTGATGCCATTTATTGCGAGAAAGGGAAGGAAGATTTGCTTGCCGTGCTCTTTGAGAGTGTCTGCGCAAGTGAAGGCTTTAATACCGGTCTTACATGGCTCGACGACAGGAGTGACCTCTATGACAAACTGAGAACAGGTGGCAGGATGGGGGCACTTAACAGGATACTTAATGCCAAGCCAGGACTGGTGTATACCCGGTTTATTAATCTCAGCGATGAGGAAAAGGAACTGTTTTATGATGCTCCGGCTTATATCTCAGGTTTTGATTTTTCGTGATTCCGTTTTACCGGTACCTGATGTGTATTTAATTTTTATTACTTTTGCAGCCACAATGGGTTGTTAGCTCAGTTGGTTTAGAGCATTACCTTGACAGGGTAGGGGTCACTGGTTCGAATCCAGTACAACCCACAGAATAAGTAACAAGTCGGTTCCGGCCTGTCTGAGACAGGCCGGAATTGTTTTATGGTGCTTTCATTTTGTTCACTTACAGCCTGAGATACAGTAGCCAGGGCCCGGAAAGAAATGTATTATTCTTCTGCATGCACCCCAGGTTCACTGTTCTGTATATTGCACTTTTACAGGTGAGGCTGTTATCAGTGAATGTCAATTCCGGTTTTGCAGTTCCCTTATTTTTATGTTCCTGAACCAGATGGGATATCCATGGTCCTGAAGGCCGATATAACCCTCCTCAGATATCCCTTCGGTAAAGCCCTGGAAGGTTTTGAATTTACTGTTGGCCACCATCTGGTCCCATTCCGGAGTCCACAGTTCATATTCAACTACTTTGATCCCATTCTGGGTATGAGTGACCTTCCCGTTGAGTACTTTAATGATGATGGTGTTCCATTCTCCCGCAGGTCTGACTGTGGTGGAATCGGCTGCCACCAGGTCGTACAGGGAGCCGGCAAGATGTGATGCGATCTTGTTGTCGGTGGCTTTTTTGTTATCAAGCACCTGCACTTCAGGAGCGGCATAGTAGATGGGCTGGCCCGGCACTTCCCTCACGTTAAAGAAGATACCTGAATTACCCATCTCTGAGACCTTCCAGTCGACCGACAACTCAAAGTTCCTGAATTTCTTTTTACCATAGACAATATCGCCGTTGGCTCCCTGACCCGGGTCTTTTCCTTCCCCGGTAAAAACCTTCATCGCATCATCGTCGATGGTCCAGTTTGCCGGCATTTCAGTGCCGTTACATTGCCTCCATCCGGTAAAATCGCTGCCATTGAAGAGCAGGGTCCAACCTGACTTTTTCTCCTTTGAGCTAAGGGTATTTGGCCGTGGGGTACAGGAAGAAAATGAAAGAAGCAGGGCCCCCAGGATGCTTACAGTAATAAGGATCTTGTTTTTCATAAACAGGCGTTTTAGTTGGTTCAGGATATGCAAATTATAAAAAATATGCTGAAAATAAAAGAGAACAGGAGTTTAAGCCGGCTGGCAACAACCTTAATGAGGTATTTGGTTTCTAACAGTCGTATTCCAGTCACCTGCCGGGGATTTGAAATATCTCCCAAGGCAATAAAAATTAATCATTTATAGAAAATACTAAAATAATAGTTATTTTTTTGAAGAAAAATTTGCATGACTAAAGTAGTAGTCGTACATTTGTTAAATAATACCTGGAACCTGAACGGATTAGTTATAAATGATTTTTAAATATGAAACCCGCACCTAATGGATATAAGACTCAGATGTTTCAGATATTCAGGCATATGGGTTTCTTCAATCAGATAAAATTAAATCTATAATGATGAAAAAGATCAGATTAACAGGTTTGGCCCTGGCCGCAGTGGTGATATTATTCATCACGGGCTACGGTTGTTCGTCTGCAAAGACAGCTTCGACAGTTACCGGGCAGGTTTCGCTTCAGGGCACATGGAAGCTTGTGATGTTTAAGTATGGGTCATCGGCTTCTTCTTTTACCGCGGTGCCGGCGGCAAGCCAAAGGTTGAAGATGATAACAGACAACTATTTTATATGGGTCAACGTTGACAGTGTAAAAAGGACAATAGGATCTTCGGCCGGTGGGAGGTATACCCTTGAAGGGACCAACTATACCGAAATGCTCGATTTTGGTTTAGGCATGAGTTCATATACTGGCACAAATCCTACTTATACTGTAAAGACAGAAGATGACCTGTTGTTTCTGAGCGGGCTGTTGTCGCCCGGATACAGGATCGAGGAAATTTGGAAAAGAGTTAAATAAAATCAATTAGTAACAAAAACTGAAACAAGATGAGACTAACGAAAGCAGAAGAGCAGATAATGCAAATGCTATGGGAGATGGAAGAAGGGATAGTAAAAGAGATCAGGTTAAGGTTTGAGGAACCCAGACCTGCCAGAAATACTGTCTCTACGGTTGTAAGGATCCTTGAGAGGAAGGGATTTATCGGACACAAAGTATCGGGGAACAAACACATTTATTATCCCCTGGTTTCAAAGCGTGAATACTCGAAGAGCCAGTTATTCGGTCTTATGGAGAGTTATTTCAACAACTCCTTCCCCGCTCTGGCATCTTTTTTTGCAGCCGAAAAGGATATGTCTATTAAGGATCTCGAAGTATTACTCGAGGATACAAGAGAGGAAATGAAAAAGACGAAAAAGATTAAAAAAAGAAAATAATGGAACCCTTTGTCATGTACCTGTTCCGCTCTGTTATCTGGCTGACAGGCTTTTCTCTGGTGTATTTTTTATTCCTGCGTTCTGAAAGGTTTTTCAGGCTCAAGCGATACTACCTTATTGCAGGAATTGTGATCTCGTTAATCATGCCTCTGATCACTGTAAATTTCAGGGTTGAGCTGCCGGCTCCTGAGGCCGGGCTGGCGGGGTTGGTTTCTGATCAGTCGTCGGAGGCACAAACCCTTATGGAGCAGGATGCAGGAACTGACAAGAGTGCAGTAGGATCAATCCTGCTAATTCTGTATTTCACGGGAATCATGTTTTGCCTCATAAGGATAGTGAGGCAGGTGGTGAAGTTGGCAGGAGTGATCAGAAATTCGGACATTGCTGAAAAAGAAGGTTTTAAACTTGTAAGAGCAAATGAATTCCGCAATTCATTTTCATTTTTCAGTTATATATTTATAAATCCCGGTGTGAAAGAAGAGGAGGCAGCCGAGATTCTGAATCATGAACTGGCTCATGTTTCTCAAAAGCACTGGTTCGATCTGCTCCTTACGGAGGTCATGAAGATGCTTCAGTGGATTAACCCCTTTGCATGGATCTATTCAGGGTTCATAAAGCAGAATCATGAATATCTTGCCGATGAGAGGGCCCTGCAGCTGGCAGTTGATCCTGCTACCTACAAGGCTGCCCTGGTAAACCAGATCTTGCATGGTCCGGTCTTCAGCCTTACTGATTCATTCAGCTATTCGCTCAACAGGAGACGTTTCGACATGATGAAGAAGGCGATCGTATCACCTTACCGTAAGATCAGGGTGTTTTTCATCCTGCCCGTGGCCGCCCTTATTCTTTTGGCTTTTGCCAGACCGGATTATCATTATGTTCAGGCAGATCCTTCTTCGACAGCCCTGGTTTATGACTCAGGTAATATGATTCAGGTTCTCAGGGGAGTTGTTTCTTCAGAGGATGGGAATCCTATTCCGGGAGCTGCCATACTTGTTCCCGGAAACCAGACTAAAGTTATAACCGGAGATGACGGAAGCTTCACCATCGGGAATATTCCCTCTGATGCTGTCCTGGTGTTTTCGGCAAAGGGATACCTGTCAAAAATGGAAAAGGTAAGGGGAACCGGACCTTTAAAGGTCACCCTGCAAAAGGATCCTGATTACAGGGAAAGGAAGGA
>CAZBQM010000043.1:0-3177 GCA_964494045.1 uncultured Rikenellaceae bacterium | reverse complement strand
TACGCTTCATTGTTACCAAAACAGGTAAGGTGGGAGGAATAACAGTGCTTAAGGGTGTTGATCCCCTTCTGAATGCCGAAGCAGTAAGGCTGGTGGGGTTATTGCCTGACTTTGAGCCCGGGAAACAGGCCGGCAAAGCCGTTGATGTCTGGTATATGGTGCCGGTTTCTTTTAACCTTGGTATTAAGCCGGAAGCCGCAAAGGAAGCCTCTGTACCACCTCCGCCTCCGCCTCTGCCTCCCGATTCATCCCTCGATGAGGAACCGTTCGTGGTTGTGGAGGAGATGCCCCAGTATCAGGGAGGCGAAGTTGCCCTCCTGCAGTTTGTCAGTGAAAACACACGTTATCCTGAAGCAGCAAAGGCGCAGAATATCCAGGGACGCGTAATTGTCAGGTTTACTGTTACCAGGGAAGGGAATGTAGCTAATATTTCCGTTCTCAAGGGAGTTGATCCACTTCTCGATGCAGAGGCTGTCAGGGTCGTTTCGTTGCTGAAGGGCTTTGAACCCGGGAAACAGGGAGGAAAACCTGTACCCGTATGGTATATGGTGCCGATAACATTTACACTAAAGACGAACTAACCATTCCGACATACTGGTTTTTTTCATGTTTCTTTTTACCGGTTAGTAGTATTAAGGTGCAGGACAGTCGCGGTTCTGCACTCTTTTTTTTCAGGAACCCATGATACCCTGGGCTTTGAATCTTTTGTTACGCGCAGTCTTCAGGACTTTAAGTGCCTGATGCCTGATAGTCACGGCAGCTTCACCGGAGATTCTGAAAGGTTCACCGTCGATATGGAACCTTGATTCATCAGTCTTTATGATTACCTCCCCGGATGTTCTTATATGCCTGACATATTTTGACTCTTTAATGTTACCAGTAAAAAGTTTGTAGATGAACACTATGGCGATGATTTTTGGGAAAGGCCTTATAATAACTAAATCAATCATCCCATCGTCGGGCAGAGCCTGGGGTGCAATGAAGGCGTTATTTCCGAACTGGCGGGTATTGGCTATGGTAAGTACGAAGATGTTTTCAGACATCAGAGTCTCTCCCTTGATGACTATTTCAACGGGAATAGGCCTGAGCTGAAGGAAAGTCTTAAGTGTTAGTACGGCATAGGGCAGGAAACCACGGAGCTTCAGCTTGTTAAATGAATGCGCTACAAAACTGTCGAGTCCAATCCCGGCAACATTCAGGCACAGGTTACCGTTAACCTCAATGGCATCGATACTGATATATTCGCCGTTTTCAATGTCGTTAAGCAGCGATCTTATTCCGGGTTTGAATCTGAATTCCCTTGCAAAGCCGTTACCGGAACCTACAGGAAGTACTCCAAGCACCTTCCCGGTGCCAATGAGCTTTGAGGCGACAGAATGAACCGTACCATCGCCTCCGGCAGCCACGAAGACATCATATTTTTGGATGTTCCCGTCGATGATCCTTTCCGTATCGCTGACACAGGTCGACTTGATGCAGGTAATATTTTTTCTCATCTGGAGCTCCTGGGCCACTATCACATTGACCGGAGGGATGCCTGCTTTAGGATTAAGGATGAAAAGTGTTCTGTTCTTACCTGCTTTGGGGTTTTTCATGCCCAAAGGTAAGCAAGTTTTTTGATATGAAGCCTGAAAAGGCCACAGAGACGCAGTCTTCAGATCCATAAGGAAATGAGTCGTGATAACCGGTCAGGCAATGCTTTTTCAGTCCATATATGGGTATCTGAATCCGGTCACCGGTATCAGGATTTCCTTCACTGTCCTGGGGCTCACCCATCTTGTAAGATTAAGGTAGCTTCCTGCCTTGTCATTTGTACCTGAAGCTCTTGAACCACCGAAAGGCTGTTGCCCTACCATGGCACCCGTCGGTTTATCGTTTATATAGAAATTACCGGCGGCATATCGTAGCTTCCGGCATGCTTCTATCATGGCATATTTGTCGTTACTGAAGATTGATCCGGTAAGTCCGTATGGCGATGTCTCATCACATATTTTGAGGGTTTCGGAATATTTGTCATCGTCGTACACGTAGATAGTCATGACAGGTCCGAAGATCTCTTCTTCCATAGTCAGGGAATGAGGGTCGGGAGTAACAATGACAGTAGGTTCAATGAAATAGCCCTTCGACTTGTCACCCCGGCCACCTGCAATGATCTCATTTCCGGGCAACTCACGGGCTCTGTTTATATAGCCCATTATTGTATCAAAGGCTTTCTCATCGATGACTGCATTCACCTTGCGGCTGAAGTCGGTTACATCACCTGGTACCGCATCGGACAGCATTTCCAGGATCTGTTGACGGGTGGCGGGCCAGAGTGAAGCCGGAACATAAGCCCTTGAGGCTGCAGAGCATTTTTGTCCCTGGTATTCAAAGGCACCCCTTATAATGGCTGTGGCAAGTTCGGCGGGTACAGCAGAGTTGTGGGCAAAGATGAAGTCTTTGCCTCCGGTTTCACCAACAAGTCGCGGGTATGACTTGTACAGATGCAGGTTATCCGAGACCTGTTTCCATAGGGAGTTAAAGGTGGCATTTGATCCTGTGAAATGAATGCCGGCAAGCTCATGGTGTTTTAATACGACTTTGCTTATCAGTTTTCCCTCTCCGGGCAGAAAGTTGATGACCCCATCCGGAAGGCCTGCTTCCTTAAATACCTTCATCAGGTAGTAGCTTGAAAGGAGTGAGGCTGACGCGGGTTTCCAAACAGTGGTATTTCCCATCAGTACAACACTGGTGTTCAGGTTAGCGGCGATGGAGGTAAAGTTGAAAGGTGATACAGTAAAAACAAATCCTTCAAGCGGACGATATTCGATGCGGTTTATGGTTTGGTTATCTGAGAGGGGTTGTTCACGGTAGATGACTGAGGCAAAATGAGAATTGAACCTCAGAAAATCAATTATTTCACACGCAGCGTCAATCTCTGCCTGGTACACACTCTTCCCCTGGCCAAGCATGGTTGCGGCGTTGATGACATAACGGTATCTCTTTGATATCAGTTCAGCTGCCCGGTTCATGATAGCAGCCCGCTCCATCCAGGCAAGGTTCATCCATGCGTCTTTGGCCTTAAGGGCTGCCTCAATAGCAAGTTCTGCCTCCTTTTCCGTTGCTTTGTGCCAGGTGGCAAGGACATGGCCATGATCTGTGGGCTTGGTTATCTTCCCGGTTATTCCGGTCCGGATC
>CAZBQM010000042.1:0-22250 GCA_964494045.1 uncultured Rikenellaceae bacterium | reverse complement strand
CAATTACGGAATAGGTTTTTTACAAAATTAAAGTATATTAGCCGGCCGATCCTGATTGTGACGGGATCGGAAGATATAATTTTAACAAAGTAAAAATAAATTTGTAAGATGGTTAACAGCAAGGACTTGGAAGAATATGGTCTGGAAAACATTGATGAAATTGTTTATAATCCTTCATACAACACCCTTTTTGCCGAAGAAACCAAACCCGGACTGGGTAAGCTGGAAAGAGGTTTTATCACCAGGAGTGGCGCAATATCTGTCGACACAGGGGAATTTACCGGTCGCTCGCCCAAGGATAAGTACGTGGTTATGGACGAAAAAACCCGTGACACGGTATGGTGGAAATCAGACAAAGCAAAAGTATCCGACAACAAACCTATTACCAGGGAGATCTGGAGCCACTGCAAAGGTCTTGCCGTAAAACAGCTTTCAGGCAAACGTCTGTTTGTGGTCGACTGTTTCTGCGGAGCTAACAAAAACAGCAGGATAGCTGTCAGGTTCATCCTTGAAGTTGCCTGGCAGGCCCACTTCGTGAGAAACATGTTTATAAGGCCCGAGCCTGAGGAACTTGAAGGTTTCAAACCCGATTTTGTGGTTCTTAATGCTTCCAAGACTGTTAATCCCGACTGGCAGAAGCAGGGACTAAACTCTGAGAATTTTGTGTTCTTCAACCTCACTGAAGGCATGGCAGTCATAGGAGGAACATGGTATGGAGGAGAAATGAAAAAAGGCATCTTCTCTGTTATGAATTATTACCTCCCCCTCAAAGGTATTGCAGCCATGCACTGTTCGGCCAACGTAGGAAAGAAAGGTGATGTAGCCATCTTTTTCGGTCTTTCAGGAACAGGAAAGACCACCCTTTCAACCGATCCCGAAAGGGCTCTGATCGGCGACGATGAACACGGATGGGACGACGACGGGATATTCAATTTCGAGGGAGGTTGTTATGCAAAATGCATTAACCTCAGCCAGAAGAATGAACCAGATATTTATAACGCTATCCGCAGAGATGCCCTTCTCGAGAACCTGGTTGTTCACGACGACGGGACAATCGACTTCAACGATGATTCCAAGACTGAAAACACAAGGGTTTCATACCCCATATACCATATTAACAATATAGTAAAACCGGTTTCCAAAGCCGGCCATGCCAGAAAAGTGATCTTCCTGTCGGCCGATACCTTTGGCGTTCTCCCGCCGGTCAGCAGGCTGACCAGTGACCAGACAAGATATTATTTCCTCAGCGGCTACACTGCCAAGGTTGCTGGAACAGAAAGAGGTATTGATGAGCCTGTGCCAAGTTTCTCAGCATGTTTCGGTGCGGCATTCCTGATGCTCGATCCGATAATGTACGCCAACGAACTCGACAGAAAGATGAAGCTTCACGACTCCGAAGCCTGGCTGGTAAATACCGGATGGATAGGTGGTCCTTATGGCACGGGAAACAGGATCGACCTGCCCTCGACCCGCAGGATAATAAATGCCATCCTCAACGATTCACTCAGAGATGTTCCGTTTACGACAATCCCGATCTTCAACCTTCAGATCCCCACAAGGATAGAAGGAATAGATCCATCATTGCTCGAACCCTCAAGAGCCTGGAGTTCACCGGTCAAATGGCATATTGCCGCCATGGACCTGGCTCTGAAATTTATAAACAACTTCAGCAAATTCACGACGAATGAAGAAACCGCCAGACTTGCTGATGCGGGGCCGATGATTTAACGTTTTTATTCAGATGCTGAATTACATTCTTGTTTTTGTCTCTGCATACCTCCTGGGATCAATCCCTTCCGCCGTCTGGATTGGAAAAACCTTTCACGGGACGGATGTAAGGGAACATGGCAGTAAAAATGCCGGTACAGCAAATGTGATCAGAGTGCTTGGATGGAAGACAGGTATCCCGGTGCTGTTTATTGATGTCTCAAAAGGATGGCTCGCGGCAAAACTGCCGCTTTTCATCGGATTGGCCGAGCCTCACACAGCCATGCTTGTGAACCTTCAGGTGCTTGCCGGAATTGTGGCAATAGTCGGACACATATTTCCGGTTTTTGCCCGGTTCAGGGGAGGTAAGGGAGTCGCCACGGTCTTCGGGGTGCTCCTGGCTGTCCATTTTCCTGTTACAGTCTCATGTTTTGGCGTATTCCTTGCCGTGTTCCTGTCAACAGGCTTCATCTCACTTGGATCATTGAGTGCAGGTATCGCCTTCCCTGTTTTTCTCTTTTCACTCTTTGATTCACCATCACTTACCTTCAATATCTTTTCAATTCTTGTTGCTGTTGCACTGCTGATAACACACAGGAATAACATAAAAAGACTGTTGAACGGAACAGAAAGCAGACTCATCAGGAAGAAAAAAGACCGCCCGAAATCAGACAAAACTTCATGACGGCTTACTGAACCGGCCGGCACAGAAGATAGTTCAAAACTGTTCCAGGATCTGAATCCTTTTTTGAATGGGAGGATGCGTTGAGAAAAGATCGGCAAGTGAAAATGATTTCTTTTCTTCCTCCCCCTGCGGATTCTCAATGAACATCTGGGCAATATCCTTCCTTTTTACAGCTTCGATGGTCGGGTCGGCTGATACTTTCCTGAGCGCAGAAGCAAGCGCAAGCGGCCTCCTGGTAAGCTCAGCCGAACCTGCATCAGCAAGATATTCCCTTTTTCTTGACAGGGCAAACCTGAAAAGGGATGCAATAAGATAGCCGAACAGGGCAAGGACAAGGGCTATGAGTATGGCGGGACCTTCTTTTCTGCCCCTGCCAACTCTTCCAAACCTCAGCGACCTGAAAAGCATTTCGGCGATAAAGCTGAAAATACCTACAAAGATCACAGAGATGATCAGCAGACGGACATCCCTGTTCCTGATATGCGTAAGCTCATGGGCAATGACAGCTTCAAGTTCAGCGTCGTCGAGTTTTTCTATTATTCCTTTTGAAAGTGAAATGGTATAGGTTTTTGAGTTTAGCCCGCTGGCAAAAGCATTGAGGGAATCATCTTCGATGATATTAACCATAGGCATCGGCATCCCGCAGGAGATACAGAGGTTCTCGATAAGATTATAAACCCTCTTGTTGTCCTTCCTCTCAAGCGGGAGCGATTTGGTAGCCGAATTTATTATTGCTGTATGAGAAAACCATGCTATAACGAACCAGAGGGCAACGCCAGTGGATATCCATGGAATGGTACTCAGAAAGTTCCTGTTCACCCCGTAAAAATTCATCTGCCCTGATTCTCCCGATGTTAATGAAAGAAAGAAATAGAAAAGCCACACCAGTCCTAAAAGCACAAGAGGGAACATGATCAGTAACAGTACGGAATTGGTATTGTTCCGCCTGATCTGACTCTGAAGCCCGAAATACTTCATATTATCAGAACTTTATCTGTGGCGGTTCCTGGATGATTGCTCTCTGGTCGCCCAGCTCGAACATGGGCTCACGCCTGAAATTGAAAAGAGTGGCAATGATATTTGACGGGAACACTTCAGTTGCAACATTAAGCTCTTTGGTGGCTGAGTTGAAAAACCTTCTTGCAGCAGCGATTTTGTTCTCCACATCAGAGATCTCGTTCTGAAGATCCAAAAAATTCTGACTGGCTTTAAGGTCAGGATAGGCCTCAACGGAGACCCTGAGTCCCTGAAGTGCATTTGACAGCCTGGTCTCAGCCTCAATCTTCTCATTGATGGTAGAAGCCTTCATGGCATTGGCACGGGCTTCTGTAATCTCGGTAAGCACACCGCGTTCATGCTGCATATAGCCTCTTACCGCTTCCACAAGCTGTGGTATCAGATCATGCCTTTGCCTGAGCTGAACATCCACGTCGGCAAAAGCCTGCTCACGGCTATTTCTTAACCTTACCAGTCTGTTGTACAATGAGACCAACATTACAATCAACAGAACAATTATTCCAAGAATAAACAGAAAAGCTACCATAGTATTTTTGAATTAGTGAAGTAATCAACCTTACAGGTTTTCTCCTGTCATTTTCTGAAAATAAAGATAGGAATTTTTGTTATATTTATCTCCTGTGAAAATTAGATTACCCTTTAACTTTAGGTCGTTCACTAAAATTTGTTTTGTATGGAAAAAAGTCTGAAAGGAACAAAGACCGGACAAAACCTGCTAAAGGCATTTGCAGGTGAGTCGCAGGCAAAGAACAGGTATGAATTTGCCGCAAAAGTGGCAAAAGAAGAGGGTTATGAGCAGATAGCCGCTATTTTCCTTGAAACGGCACTTCAGGAACAGCAGCATGCAAAAAGGTTTTTCGGATTCCTTGAAGGAGGCATGGTTGAGATAACAGCATCCTATCCGGCAGGAAAGACGGGAACGACTTCGGAAAACCTCGAAGCTGCGGCCGAAGGAGAACACGAAGAATGGTCCGACCTCTATCCGGCTTTTGCCAGGGTGGCCGAAGACGAAGGCTTCAAAAACATCGCCACTGCCTTCAAAGCTATTGCCGTTGCCGAGAAGAACCATGAGGAGAGATACCGCAAACTCCTTGAAAACGTTATGAAAAACAAGGTTTTTGAACGTGACGAAAAGGTGTTCTGGTACTGCAGAAAATGCGGTTATGTACATTTCGGCACCAAACCTCTTAAGACATGTCCGTCGTGTCTGCATAGCACAGCATTTTTTGAAGTCAAAGCTGAAAACTACTGATTGATGGTTAACGGTATTGATATGCTGGAACTGATAAACCAGCGGCAAAGCGACAGGAAATATTCAGACAGGCCGGTTGAAAAGGAAAAGCTGGAGAGGATCATAGAAGCCGGAAGGCTGGCCCCTTCTGCCTGTAATGCCCAACCCTGGAAATTCATTGTAGTGGATGACCCTGAAGTTCTTGCCATGGTTGCCGAGGCTGCCTCGGCAAAACTTCTTGGCATGAATACCTTCGTGGCCCAGGCCCGGTTGTTTATTGTGGTGGTCAGGGAAAATCCTAATTTCTCCTCAAAAATCGGGGGCAGTGTGAAGGACAAGGATTATTCCTATATCGATATAGGAATAGCTACTGAAAATATCTGTCTCCAGTCAAAATCAGAAGGACTGGGCTCCTGCATCATCGGATGGTTGGATGAACGCCGTATGAGAAAGGTTCTCAATATCCCCTCCTCGAAGAGGATTCCCGTCATCATCGCTATCGGATATCCCGAGGGCGAGACCAGGGAAAAGAGAAGGAAACCGGCCGATCAGACAGTATCTTATAACAGCTACTAAACACAAACCGCAGGGAATAAAGATATGCCGCCAATGTCGCGGATCTTTTCCCTGCGGTTTTGTTATTCTTCAGGCCCTGTTCAGCTCAGTTGTTCCAGGGCTTTTTTAATGCGACGTACCGATTCCACAAGCAGTTCGTCTGAATTGGCATATGATATCCTTATACAGGTGGGAGCCCCGAAGGCATTTCCTCCGACCACTGCAACCCGGGCTTCTTCGAGAAGATACAGTGCCATCTCATCAGCAGTGCTGACAGTGACTCCACCTTTCGATTTCCCGAGGAAATAACCTATGTCGGGCATTACATAAAAAGCACCCTGCGGCACGCTTATCCTCATGCCTTTTATCTCCTTCAGCAGACCACATATCAGATCACGGCGGCGCCTGAACGCCTCATTCATCTCCCTTATGGAATCACCGTTACCCTTGATGGCTGCAAGTGCAGCACGCTGGGCTATCGTACAAACTCCCGATGTAAACTGACCCTGAAGCTTGTTACAGGCTTTTGCCAGCCACAGTGGGGCCCCTATGTAACCAACCCTCCATCCTGTCATTGCATAAGCCTTCGAAACCCCGTTGACGGTGATGACACGGTCGCGAATAAAATCAAAGGAAGCCATGCTTACATGCTTTCCTTCAAAGATGATGTGCTCATAGATCTCGTCAGAGATAACAAATAATCCTTCATGACCTGCAACCACCCTGGCAATGGCTTCAATCTCCTCTCCGGTGTATACCATCCCCGTGGGGTTGGAAGGAGAATTGAAAATAAGAAGCCTTGTCTTTCCGGTGATGGCTGCTTCAATCTGCTCAGGCTTTACCTTGAAGTTGTTCTCTATCAGCGCTTCAATTTCAACAGGCTTACCCCCGGCAAGAATTATCTGATCACGGTAACTAACCCAGTAAGGAGCCAGAATTATGACTTCATCACCGGGATTTATCATTGAAAGAATCACGTTTATAAGGGAGTGCTTTCCACCCACGGATACTACTATCTGGTCGGGACTGTAGTTCAAGCCGTTCTCTTCCTTGAATTTTTGCGAAATGGCTTCCCTCAGATCACTATATCCCATTACCGGAGGATACTTCGAATAATTTCCATCTATTGCTTTCTTTGCAGCCTCCTTAATATATTCAGGAGTATCAAAGTCGGGTTCACCCAGACTAAGACTGATCACATCAATGCCCTTCTCTTTCAGCTCCCTGCTTTTCTGAGCCATCGCCAGCGTCGCGGAGGCTGCTAATGATTTGATTCTGTCTGACAAATATTCCATTTAAAAAATAATAAGTTGTGATCACCAGGAAAAATAACCGGACCAAATGTATGAAGTAAAATTGAAAACAGAAATAGCCTAACGATATATATTTGAAAGTTTTTTGTTAGTTTTTGTTTATAATTTCTAGTTTAAAACAGACTATGTTTCATGCTGAATGTTACAGCTTTTTGGTTAATTTTACATAAACGATTTCAGAAAACTAAAAACCGGAGAAGATGGAGACCATTTATGAAATAGCAAAGATATGCATACCTGCCCTTATAGTTTTTCTTACAGCATGGATTATTATAAGGAATATGATCCGTAATGACCAGGACAGAAGGAGGCAGGAACAGGTTTTACAGAGCACGCGGATTACCATGCCGATCAGGCTTCAGGCTTATGAAAGGATAGTTCTTTTCCTGGAACGGATATCGCTTGAATCGCTTGTTGTAAGAGTCAGCAAACCAGGAATGAGCTCCGGAGAACTGCATTCAGAGCTGGTTTCAGCGGTCAGAAGTGAGTTTGAACATAACCTTTCCCAGCAGTTATACATGAGTGCACAGGCATGGGAGGTAGTCAGGAATGCAAGATCAAACACCATTAAGATAATCAATACCGAAGCCGGTAAGATGCCTGAAACAGCTTCGGGAATGGACCTTGGCAAACAGCTTCTTGAACATGTAATGGAACTTGACAAGGAGCCAACAAGGGCGGCAATTGAATTTGTAAAGGCTGAAGTCTCCAGAATAATCTGATCACTTCTTTACAAGATTACCGTTGTTCATCCAGAGTGTTATCCTACCCATCCTGTCGTAAGGAGGAAAGGTATGCATCCCGCAGGTTACCAGATCGACAAGACCATCATTATTAAAGTCGCCCGGCTCACAGCACAGAAGGTGCGAAGGCTTATTTGTAATCTCATGTTTAACGAACTGTTTGTCTCCCGTGTTTTCAAGCCAGATAAGGCTGTATGAATCGGGCTTATCCCATAGGTTCCATGTGCTGACTGCAAAGAAATCCTTATCTCCGTCATTGTCGGGATCGGCAGCCCTCATATAGGTAGCCCCTGTAAAATAAGTGAGCCGGCGGTATTCAAATTCCAGATTGCCTTTGTTCTCAAGTATATTGACCCCGTGCCATGGTCTTCCCTGTGGTGGTATATAGTCGAATGCGTCACCGTTGGTATAGAGAATATCGAAATCACCATCGCCGTCGTAATCGTTAATGGCCGAGCTGCTTGAACCAAAATCCTGGTTGCTCGATCCCCACAGAAGTTTGGGTTTGAACTGACCTTTCCCGTCATTGACCCAGCAGTAGATCTCTTCCCATTCCTGACTGACAAGCGCAATTATATCCATGTCCTTATCGTTGTCAATATCCACTATATCCACATTGATGGGTCCTGAGAGATTCTGAAGGATATGACTTTTGAAGTTCCAGTTACCAAGGTTTTCCACCCATCGGGTCTCACCATCATCATAGCCAAACTGGGCTACGGCAAGATCCTTGTCTCCGTCACCGTCGAGATCACCTGCCCTTGCATCAGCCACACGGGCTATTTTGTCAACAACAAGGTGCTTTGTAAAGTTCTGCTTACCGTCATTCTCGAGGATAACAACTGACCCTATCTTGTCATTATTCGGGAAAAGCATTCCAAGCACCCCCACAATAAGGTCGAGGTCACCATCCATATCAAAGTCGTTGGCCTCAACATGCGCCGGTGCTATAAGTTCATCGGCAAGTATCTTCTCGGTATAGACTCCCTGCGGATACTGCCTTATCCATGATACAAAATTGGACTTACAGTCGCATACCACAACATCAAGGAGACCATCGCGGTCGAGGTCTGTAACACAGATATGAGATATGAGCGGGGCTTCAGTGAATTCAAAGCCAATAGGCTGCGGAACAAGGAAGTCGCTATACGATTTATCTGCTCCTGCAGCTTTCCCGGCAGACTCTCCGTCGGCATCATCGCCCCCGAATATCTTTGCCATGAGTCGCGACACCACCTCCTTTTTGCTCAGACCGCTGCGGCCCGACTGGTAATTAAGTACCAGCATGGGGATTCCGGCAATAAGTACGAGAATTGCCAATACCGGAATTATGTTAAAGATCTTTTTCTTCCTTTTTTTTGTATCTGTTACTCTCTTTTCTCCTTGCATCTTATTGTGTTTTTCTGGTCAGATTTTCAATTTTGCCAAAAATAAGGAAAATGTAACTCCCCGGTATAAAAATTCTGCAAAGATTTAACTAACATTGGGGGCCTGAAAACATCATTCAGCGATCTTTTTTTAACTATACCTCCGAGTTTATTGTGAACAATTTAAAAAGAAAACTGCTCTTCATTACAATAATCCTGGTCTCTGGCCTGATTCCCGCCATAATATGCCAGTTTTTTGCCGGAGAACCCGGAAGCAGGGATATTCACATGCGCAGTTTCAGGTACGGCAAAGATCCTTCAGTAATAAGATGCAACAGGGGTGACACCCTTAATCTCACTTTTTCGACAGATGATACCGGCCATTCCTTTTTCCTTGAGGAGTTTGACGTTGATGCGAAAGTAAGTCCATCAAGGGAAGTGGTCGAGGTATTCAGTGTCGCCGACCCTACTAAAAAGTCGTATCTCACCCGTGAACTGACCTTCATAGCTAAACATCAGGGGATCCGCAACTACCTGGTTTCAAAAAGCAACTACCGTTGTCATGTATGGTGCGGACCCATGCATGCCTTCGAACTTGGTAAGCTTATTATATTACCTAACACACTTTTGTTCTTCAGTCTGGGATGCCTGATAGGATTGGTCGCCCTATGGATTTCAGGTATCTTCAGGTCATCAAGTAAGACATCTCCTGTTACAGGCAGAGAAGGCTACAGGGATGTTCTTAAGGATAACGGCATCCTCCGAAAGCTTGTGACTTCTCGCTGGCCACAGCTTATTCTTACCCTGTTGGCAATGCTTATGATTTACATAGTCATTCTCACCACTCTGTTCGGAACCAAAATGTCGGGGAGGAATCTTGGTGTCCTTCTGATGTGGGCCATCTGGCTGTTCCTTCTTGTTGCAATCCTCACTCCTCTTCTTGGAAGAAGCTGGTGCACCATATGTCCGCTTCCCTTCTTCGGAGATCTCATACAGAGAAGATCTTTTTTCACTCCTGAACTGGGCAAGACCAATGGCTATTTCAACAGGTTGCACGGGCTCTCACTGAAATGGCCTGTGAAACTCAGAAACAGCTGGCTCAAGCTGTTCGTCTTTCTCATACTTGCCACCTTTTCGACAACCCTGGTTGCCAATCCTAAGGTATCAGCCATGGCAGTCATTTTCCTCATACTAGTCCCCACAATAATGGCTATGGTCTGGGAGATCAGGGCTTTCTGCAGATATGTTTGTCCTGTCAGCGTCTTCCTTGGTCCCTTTGCCAGGATGGGCAGCCTTGCGCTCAGGAACAGGTCACAGGAGGTTTGTGACGACTGCAAAGCCCGGTATTGCATGAAAGGCAACAACAGAGGCTGGGCATGTCCTTACGGACTGAATACCGGGGAGATAAACGAAAACTCCGATTGCGGTCTTTGCCTTGAATGCACCAGAAGTTGTTCGTATAATAATGTCACACTTTACCGAAGGCCTTTTGCATCTGAAGTGGGCACAAGGAACATGAGCGAAGCCTGGGGACTTATTGCCGTCTTTACCCTTTCGATAGTATACAGTATATTATATGAAGGACACTGGCCGGTGATCAGGGACTTTGTCAATATCCTGGATAAAAAGAACTGGGACCTGTTCGGGATATACGCTCTTATTGTGTGGACCCTCGCCCTTGTCATCTTTCCTGGTATTATGTACCTGGCTGCTGTAGCAGGGAAAAAACTATCGGGAGTGACTGATAAAACCCGTAACGTGTTTTTTGCAGTAACGGGAAGCCTTCTTCCTCTTGGACTGGCTCTGTGGATAGCCTTCGTCATTCCCATGCTTTTTGTTAATGTGACCTTCATTCTCCAGTCACTTTCCGATCCCTTCGGCTGGGGATGGGATTTCTTCGGCACTGCCAACATACCATGGCACCAGTTCGTCCCGGGTCTTGTACCCTGGCTGCAGGCCGGTCTGATAATCACCGGACTGTCCCTAAGCCTCAGGAATCTTGGGAGAACATTCGGAAATGGCAAGGTAAATGATCCCAAAAAACTTTTTCTTCTTATCCTGCCGACGGCTATCTTCCTTATAACCATAGCCACAGCCCTTTTATTCTTCTATACAAACTGAGTTGATAGCAGCTTCAGGAAAATATTAGTAGATTTGAATATATAATACGCCGGTTGCAGATATTTTGATTTTACCGGCCGATAGAAAACTGAACAAATGACAAAAAACAAAAAGTTGGTTTTGATGGCAGCAGGTCTTATTCTGATTCTTCTGGCTGTTGAAATCATCATCGATGCCCCTTACAGGAAAGGGATCCCTTCTGTGAAAAACCTCGGGGATATGTCTGATATCCAGAAGAGCCAGTTGAAAAAAGCCTCCTCTGCAGCCAGGTTATTACCTACGGCCGGTAATCTGGGTAAACTGGGGATGGTGTTCCATTCCGGAGCCTTTTATGCTCAGGCAATGGATTGTTATGCACTGGCTGTCAGAAAAGACCCCTCCGAATGGATCTGGAACTATTACCTTGGCTATCTTAAAAGGGAAATGGGTGAATCGGAGGAAGCTGTGGCTGCTTTCAGTGAGGTCGTCAAAGTCAATCCCAAGGCATACCACGCCTACTATTATATAGGCCAGGGCCTGCAGGATCTAAGCAGATACAGTGAAGCAGAAAAAGCTTATGGGAATATCGTTTCGTTGAAGAAAAAGGAAGACATGTCAATAGGCCTTTTCAGGGATGACTTCTTTCCTCTCAGTGTATATGCGAAGTACCAGCTTGCCCAACTATATATCAGCAATGACAGGCTCGACCAGTCAGAAAAGATGCTTAATGAGATTCTCTCTTCCTATAGCTCATTCGGGTCGGTTTACAGGGTGATGGGTGCACTTTACAGGCTTAAGGGAGATACTGTGGCTGCGGCCAGAAACCTCTTAAAGGCAAACGACATGACGTCATTTACCTACCCGGTCGATACCCTTGCCGACCGCATATCACTTATGTCACGGTCTGAAAACTACCTCCTCAAACAGATCGATGAAGCATATAACACTTCATATGTTGACTGGGCCAGGACCCTTATAGACAATGCACTGATATACCTTCCCGAAAACAAATACGTAATCTCAAAAGCGGTAAGGATCATTCTCAACACTGAATCTGGAGAAGATGCCGTCCCACTTCTTGAGAAACACCAGAAATTATTTAAAGATGAATATCAGGAACTTAAGATAGTCGGTGACCTGCTTTTTGAGAAGGGATTCTACAATGAAGCTGCTCCCTATTATACAAGGGCTCTTGAACTGCGACCCGGGGATGCGGAGATAATGGCCAATCTGGTTCTCGGACTGAACGGCCAGGGAAAAACCATTGAAGCCGAAAATCTTCTCAGCAGGCAACTGTCTGAATCGGGAGACAACCCCGAGGTTATGGGTAATGCCGTTTATATAAATATTGTGATGGATAAGAGGGAAAAGGCGATCGACATTATTCGCAAAATGAGATCCAAATTCCCTGATCATCCGAAGATGTACATGCTGTCGGGACTGCTTGCACTGCAGGAAAAGGATCTTATCCATGCCCAGGAGTTTTTCGAGGCTGCCTTCAATAAGAAGCCTGACGATCTTCTTACCATCCAATCACTTGGAGATGTTCTTATGCGACAAAACCAATGGAAGAAAGCTCTTGATCTGTTTAGGAAAGGTATGGAGTATTTTCCCAACGAACCATATATCATCGAACGTCTCGGTTCACTCCTTGTAGCCTGTCCCGACAAAAGTCTCAGGGACTACAACCAGGGCGTGGATTACCTCGATAGGGTGATAACCCACAAGAATAGTCCTGCAATGACCATGATCTCGGCCGGACGGGGGCTTGCAGAAGCCTATGCCGGACTTGGTGATAAACAGAAGGCTGCAATGTACATGAATTTTGTAATTAGCCTTGCCCGCGCCAACAACGCGCCTGAGAGTCTTATGAACGAACTTGAAGGGAAATCCAGGGAACTGGGACTTCAGGTTTCAGGGAACAAATAAAAAAAAGGCCTCCGGTCACATATCATTGTCCGGAGGCCTTTTCAAATCTATACTATTCAGAGTAAGCTTACGCTTCTGTTGACAAAGTTACTGAGTTCTTCTCCCTTCAGCATATTGTTTGCAAGAAGGGCAAGATCTATAAGCTGTCTGACCTTCTGGTTTTCAAAACCGAATTTCTCAAGAATCTGACTCCGTTTGCTCTTCACTTCATCATACTCTTTTTTGAGTTTATCAAGATCATCCTTTTCTGCCTGGCTTATCTCTTCACTTTTTCTTGATGAATGATCCTTCTCAAGAAATGCTGTCTCCTCACCCAGTCTCTTCATCTCCTTACCTAGAACTTCCATCTCCTCCCCTCCTGCGGCACTCATCTCACCTGAGATGGCTGCAACGAGCGGATGATTCGGATTAACAACCAGGTTGTAACTATCGGGAAGCTCACCATAAAAATTCATTCCTCCTCCAATCTGCGACATATCCTTCATCCGTCGCATGAACTCCGACTGGGTTATAATCACGGGAGCATCATTTTCATCGAGAGCCTCCACCACAACGTTGAAGATCTCCCTGTCGTCTTTCCTGACCCTGAAGACACTCTTAAGGTCCTCCTGTTGTTCGGGTGTCAGCTTTGACTCCTTCTTCTCATCCTTCTGGATAAGCTTATCGATTACATCCGAATCGACACGCACGAACCTTGAGTCTTTCAGTTTGGACTCAAGTTGATTTATAAGATGAACATCGAGCTGACCATCAAGGTTAAGAACATCATAGCCCTTGTTCCTGGCCTTTTCTATATAGGCATACTGGGCTGTTCTGTCGGTGGCATACAGGTAAATGACTGTTTTGTTACGATCGGTCTGCTTCTCCCTGATCAGTTCCTCATATTCCGAAAAAGTATAGTACTTGTCTTCAGTATTCTTCAGCAACGCGAACTTTGAGGCCTTCTCATAGAATTTCTCCTCGGTGATCATACCATATTCAATGAAGAGCTTCAGGTTGTCCCATTTCTTTTCATACTCTTCACGGTTATTCTTAAAGATATCATTCAGGCGGTCGGCAACCTTCTTGGTGATGTGGGCCGAAATCTTCTTGACATTCGAATCACTCTGCAGATAGCTTCTTGAGACATTAAGAGGGATATCGGGAGAATCGATAACTCCGTGAAGCAGAGTCAGAAATTCAGGCACTATGCCTTCAACTGAATCGGTGACAAAAACCTGGTTGCAGTAAAGCTGGATCTTGTTCTTCTGAATCTCAATATTGCTCTTTATTTTCGGAAAATACAGTATTCCGGTAAGTTTAAACGGATAGTCGACATTAAGATGAATGTTGAACAAGGGGTCATCGCCGGCCGGATAAAGTTCGTGGTAGAACTTTTTGTAATCTTCATCATTCAGGTCGACCGGCTTGAGGGTCCAGGCCGGCTTGGTGTTATTTATGATATTGTCCTTATCTGTATCGGTATATTTCCCGTCTTTCCACTCTTTTTCCTTTCCGAAAGCAATCTCAACAGGAAGGAACTTGCAGTATTTCTTCAGAAGCTGTTCTATTTTTGAGTCCTCAAGAAAATCCTTTGAATCCTTGTCGATGTGGAGGATCACATCCGTTCCCCTCTCCTCTTTCGCAGCCTCATCGATAGTGTATTCGGGGCTTCCGTCACAGGTCCATTTCACAGGAACGGCATCCTCGCGGTACGACCTGGTAAGCACCTCGACACTGTCTGATACCATGAAGGCTGAATAAAACCCGAGTCCGAAATGCCCGATGATAGAGTTGCTCTGGTCCTTGTATTTGTCAAGGAATTCATTGGCACTCGAAAAAGCTATCTGGTTAAGGTACTTGTCGAGTTCTTCCCGGGTCATACCTATTCCCCTGTCTGAAACAGTAATGGTTTTCTTCTTCTTATCAACCAGCACCCTTACAGTCAGATCTCCCGGCTCACCTTTAATATCACCTGCCGACGACATTGTCCTGAGTTTCTGGGTGGCATCCACGGCATTTGATATAAGCTCCCTTAGGAAGATCTCATGATCGGAATAGAGAAATTTCTTGATTATCGGAAATATGTTCTCGGTTGTAACTCCAATTTTCCCTGTTTGCATATCAGTAATATTTTTGTTCAACATAGTTTTCGCACTGATCTTTCAAAAGCTGTGCCGTTGAACAAATACTGACAAATAGTCACTTTTTAGAAATATTCAGGCAGACACAGTCTTGCGATGATAAAGATCACAGCCGAAAGAATGAGAAAAAGTGCAAGAACCAGGAAGGCCCTGTTTCTTTTTTTTCTGAATGTCCTCAGGCTATATTCGCTAACAAGTTTTTTTACTGCATTATGGACACGCAGAGGTGCGTAGTTGTTCCTGGGAACATATGCGTCGATATTGAATCTTATGGCTTTTTCTATCTCCCCTGTCTTTTCCTGCGGAACGATGAGAATAAGTCCTGAATCAGGGTCTGTCTGCTTAATCTCGCGTGTCAGTTTTTCAGTCAGGCCGAATTGATCTGAAGAGTCGTGGATACCTATGACAGCCACCCGGCATATACCTGCTTTCTTTTCAGCTCTGACTGATGTCATCAGTTCATGTTTTGAAGAAAAAGCAGTGAAGACATATTTTGCCGGATCTGCAAAGAGTTTTTTAAGATCACCGGAAAAACCTCTGAATTCATCGTAGCAGAAGATATGTGTCACTATATTCTTTTTCATGAGCTTCCGGCCTGGGATTAAAAACTGTTTCTGATGTCAATATTGAGCTTCAGCTTCCAAATACCCTCCTCCTTTATGTACGCGTCGTATGAATAATCGGGTGCAAAAAACTCAGGGTCAGTGCCGTTGTTCCCCGGTAAAAAAGAGACCAGGTGATCAAATACCACTGAGTTATCGTTGAGGAACCTCAGTGACATGACGGCTTCTGTTGAGTAGCTGAACACTGCCCGGTACATAAGGTTATCGGGCCGGGGCAAAAAGACTTTCTTGCCAAAGACAGGTACATCATTTTTTCCAAATGAAACTACATCAATTATTTTTCTGGTTATCCGGGCATTACCATAATCTATCCCCAGGAGCATCCAGCTGTCATCACCATCACCGGTCCTTCGCACATCATAATACAATGCGCCATACCAGTCAGAGGGTGTATAAACAGTATCTGTCCTTATTGAATCGGTTCTGTACACAGCATTCAGGCTAAAGACCTTAAAGGGTCCTCCTCCTTCCTCCTTTTTGATGAAGTAACAGTAATAGCGTCCGGGGGTTTCGTTCAGGTGGAGGTTCCATGTTATGATCTTGAGGCTGGAGTCGGGTGAGGTTATCTGTCCGAGGTACCTGGTACCGGAGATTCGGTGATCCATCACCGAATCTGATTTAACATAAGCGTCGATGTACGATTTTATTGAATCATTAATACTTATTCTTTCAGGGTCAGTTTTTGCGGCTGCAAGCCGGTTAAAAAGCCTTTCCGGATCTCCCGGCCGTTCAGGTGCCGAGGAGGCGGAGGCGACAGGAAAAAGCGGTAAAAAAAGCAGAAGAAGACATATCTGGATAATATTCTTCATACCGGGAATCTTCTCATGGTATCATCAAGAAGGGCTATCAGTCCTGAACAGGCCATCAGTATATGCGACTCTTCAATTACCAGTGGAGGAGCTATCCTGAAGGCATCGTTGCAGAAGAGGAAATAGTCGAGAACCATGCCATAGGCAGGACTTGTTGATACAACATATTTAACCTGACGGGGGTCCGGGAGCTGTACGGCAAGAAGGAGGCCCTCACCTCTTATCTCCCTGATAAGTGGATGCTTTAGTTTTTCCCTGAAGAGATCAGATTTAGCCTTTACTGCTTCGGTATACTTACCTTCAATCAACACTTCAAGTGATGCCAGGCCGGCAGCACATGAAACCGGATGTCCGCCAAATGTGGTTATATGTCCCAGAGGCGGGTTGTCGGCCAGTGATGACATTATAGCAGCCGGGGCAATAAATGCGCCAAGGGGCATACCTCCTCCAAGGGCTTTCGCAAGCACCAGGATATCGGGAACCACACCATAGTGTTCGAGTGCAAACATCTTTCCTATCCTGCCGAATCCCGTCTGCACCTCATCGAAGATAAGGAGTGCACCTGTTTCGGTACATCTCTCCCTTAGTTTTTTGAGGAAGTCGTTTTGCGGAAGTATCACACCTGCCTCGCCCTGAACGGGTTCAACGATCACGCAGGCAGTCCTTCCGTCGATCAATTTGAGGGAATCCGGATCGTTGAACGCGACCTGGAAGGTGTCGGGAAGCAAGGGCCGGAAGGCATTTTTGTAGGATTCGCTGCCCTGGATACTCAGGGCACCGTGTGTGCTGCCATGGTAAGCGTTGGTGAACGAAATAATCCTGCTGCGGCCGGTAAATTTTTTTGCCAGTTTGAGAGCACCTTCCACAGCTTCGCTGCCCGAATTGACAAAAAAGCAGTTATCAAGTGACAGTGGCAGCAAGCTGCAGAGTTTTTCGGCATATCTGACCTGAGGTGACTGGATCATTTCCCCGTAGACCATGGTGTGCATGTAGGCTGAGGCCTGGTTGCATACGGCTTCAACAACTCTGGGATGACAATGGCCGGTATTGCTGACCGACACACCGGAGATAAGATCTATATATCTTTTTGAAGATGAATAAAGGTAAACACCCTCCGCTCTTTCAACCTCTATCATCAAAGGCTCGCGGGAAGTCTGCCCGAGGTATTTCAGGAACAGCTGACGGTTTGTAAGCATAACATGTACTGAAATTATTTGGCCATCACGTTAATATCGTTAAACAGGCTGTCCCTGAACGATTTTCCGACCGGAATGTTTTTCTTCGCATCACCAACATTAATATCAAGGGAACTCTCCTTGATGGCCTGAATCATGCTTTTATTTACTATAAACGAGCGGTGGACTCTGAGGAATACACCGGATGGAAGCTGGTTTTCAATAGCCTTCATCGTAAAATGAATAGTAAACCTGTCGGTGTTTGTATTAAGGGTAACATAGTTTTCAAGGGCTTCCACGTAGACTATCTCGCGAAGTTTCAGCTTAACGAGTGAAGAACCTTTCTTTATAAATATCTCTTCGTCGCCTGTATTGCTTGCCTCCTTTGGTGCATAATACTTCATTGTTTTATCTACCGCTTTGCAGAAACGGGAATATGAAACAGGTTTAAGGAGGTAATCCACCACGTTAAAGTCAAATGCCCTTATGGCATACTCATCGGCTGAAGAAACCATAATTATGTTTGGAGGGGAATCCAGACTGCTTATAAAGTCAAACCCGTCCATTTCGGGCATACGGATATCCAGAAGGACCAGATCCACATCCTTCCTTTTCACCAGTTCGTTTCTGGCAGTTACAGAATCGCTAAAAATACCGACAAGATTAAGTGAGGTGTATTTATTTACATAACCTTCCAGTACCTTACAACTAAGCTTGTCGTCATCAACAATAATACAATTCATTCTCTGTCTCTTTAGGGCGTGGTTCCCGAATCAAAAATAGTTAAAAAATACTAATAAAAAAATCAGGGATTCAAATTTAATATAAAAAAGTTAAGTGTTGTGTATATAATTATATATCAATACTTTATTCAATATACTCTTATTTAGTCAGGAAGGGAAGAGACAAAAAAAGGGTGCCATGGTGGCACCCTCCAGGCAATCCCTTATATAAGAGATTAAAGACCTTTGTTGAGCGCAGGAGCTGCTTTGAATTTAACAACTTTTTTTGCAGGAACGTTGAGTTTTGCACCGGTGCGTGGATTGCGTACGACCCTGGCGCTTCTCTTGGCAACATTGAAGGTACCCATTCCTGGGAGCTGTATTCTGTTACCTTTTTTCATTGCTTTTCCAAATGCAGCAACAAAAGCATTGAGTGCTTTGCCTGCATCTTTAATAGAAAGATCTGCATCAGCAGCAATTGCATTAACCAATTCTTTTTTTGTCATAGTAAACGATTTAAAGGTTAGACCAAAGGTTCTTATTGATTACAAATTTATTTTTTTTTACACCAATAGCAAATTTATTTCTTCTTTTCACCTCAAATAGTGGCGGTTTAAGACAAATTTAACACTTTTTTACAATTAACGTACAAAGTAAAAAAAATAAAGCAAAGGCCCATAGGATCGTCATTTTCTGCATTTCGGAAGTTTATTCTGTTTACATCATGTTAATAAATAATACATATTACTGTATTTCAGACATTTAAGCATTTTTCAAAAAATATTTCTTCTTTACAAAAAAGTGTTATATTTGCGGCGGAGAAATGGCAGAGCGGTCGAATGCGGCGGTCTTGAAAACCGTTGTCCTGTATCCACGGGACCGGGGGTTCGAATCCCTCTTTCTCCGCCAACCACTGATCAATCCCGCAGTTTACTGCGGGATTTTTGTTTTCAGGAAGGTCGAGCCAGGCCCAGCCTGAGCGAGAACGTCCTGAAAACAAAAACCCAATGCGCTTTGCGCATTGGGACTGATCAGTGGTTGCAGGGACACCCTCCGGGGATCACGTCTTTTTTCGCAAAGCGGAAAAAGACGTAATCCCAATCTGTATCAACGAGTGTAACAAGTTGATACCAAAAAGGCGTGAGGCGGGAAAAAGGCGTGAGCCGTGAGCCATGAGGCTCTATGGGAGACAGGGCCAGGGTGAAAGAAGGAGTATATATGAGAGAGAGGTTAAAAGATAAAAGATAAAAGACAAAAGTCACAAGTAAGTTAACATATTAATTATTAAGTTTATAGACAATATATTAAGAAAAACAAATCAACGAGCGTAGTGGTTCGTTCCCCAAATTCAGATTACTTCTCTCCTACTATTAATATAGTCTTCAGCATATTTAGCAATGACCGACGGCGATTCGGAACATATTTTATATCCAAACAGCCATGTCTCCGGAGAGCCTGAATTGAAACGAGAGTCTGTTAAAAAAGGATCATAATCAAGAGCAATCAGGGTACTCAGTAAAATATGTACAGTAGATGTTGAACCTGATGCTTCTGATTTATCAGCCCTGAGGTCAAGCATCTTTAAAGACAGAATAATCAGATCTTCCGCCTGCTGTTTCGTGAGTAAAGGTCGAACTGCATCAGATGCCAGCAGCATCTCCAGATATTGGATTTCTCCAGATTCCGGTTTTGCCATTACGCTGAAATTTTCTATCAGATTCCCATACCTGACAGATAATAAATCCGCAGCATCGTTGCGGCTGAGCAATTCCTGAATTACCTCATTCTGAGAAACGGCAGCATTGAATATTTCGATTCCATTTATATCCAGACTGCTGCTTGTCTGCAACCAGGGTCCCAATCCTATCCACGGCTGGTTAGAGAAGGTCCCGATCAGTCCGCAGGTACTGGTGCCGCACAAAACCTCCTCCGGAATTTCAAATTCTGACGCTGCTTCCTGTGTCCATGGTTCAGGATATGGTATAGCATCATCAGGGGAAAGACAATCTGTATATGCCTGGTATTTTTCAAGAATAACAGAATAATCATTCTCAAAGACGAAATTTCCGGACTCATTTTTTTCACATCCGGCACCAATAATACTGATCATTATTAATATGAACAGTAAAAGCTTAACATATTGAAAAATTGTTCTTTTCATGATATTCATTTTTATTGCACAATAGAATGATGGACAGATTTGAGCGAAAACCTAAATAATAACCAACTATTAATGCTATCAAATTTACTAAACAATAGAATATCAATAAAGTAAAATCCGACAAAAAAAAAAAAAAAAAAAAAAAACTGCTTTTTTATTGTTAGTCTGTTTATTACAGGATCTTTTCCAATGAATCCCTCATACTAAAGACTAAATATTTTATCAAACTGTGCCTTGTAAGAAGAACAAAAACCGCATATCTGGTTCTCAAGACCGGAAGAAATTGTCCTTATTCATTACCTGCGATTTGAAGTCAACCCCTCCGGGGTTGCGGGCTATGGGGACGGATTCCTGCCCAGGGCGTAACCCGGGCTACCGGACGGTGACACCTCCGGTGTCAGAAAAAGGCATTGACTAGGCGTGAGGCGTGAGGTTTGAGCCGTGAGTAGTGTTGCCGAAGCGTAGCGAGGCAATCCCGAGAACTCGGGAAGCCGGGAGGCGGGAGTCTCCATGGGAAATACTGTATGAAACAATCTGACTCATCACGGACTTAAGCACTTATTCTAATCTCTGTTTTAAACTCTTAAGAACTAATTCACCGCAGGTATTTAATCCAATAGTATTACAACCATTACAGGAAGTAAACTCGTCAGCTGAGAAAGATAAACAGACGCCCTCTTCAGGAATATTCCAGTCTTTGACAATCACCGGGAAGTTACAAATATGACCAGTAGAAGTAAAACCCTGGAAATTATAATACAAAGCACTATCAGCTTCAGGAAAATAACAAATGAATTCAGCTTCCTCGCCTACCTGTGCTTTTTCCTTCATTTCATCAAATGTAGTTTTATTCACATCAAATAATAAAACATCATTTCTCACGACAGGCTTGACATACAACTGATCATCATCACAGGGGCATATTGCATATTCAACAGCAATCTCCTCATAATCGGGTTGTATCTCACATCGCGTCGTTAGAAAAAAAAACAACACAATGAAAAATCCGAAGACTCTAAATAAGATTTTCATGATATCATAGCATTTTAGTATTTTAATTATTTATATGCCTGACATTCAGAATCTACCCAAAACAATCTTTGTCAATCAAGTGCCTGAAGCTTTCATATTACTAAAAATCAGGTACCACAAAGGATTGATTATTAAAACCTGTTTTACTTTTCCCATACTATGTCTATCTCCTCTGACTCAGAGAAAAAACCCTTACAATTATCATACTGAGCATTTCCCCCGCATCTTAATATTTCATTCCCTTCACAATCATAAACGGTGTAGGGAATATCATAAAGTCCTGGAATAGTTGTTGCCACATAGAAATAATCCTGGCCATTCCAATTATATAAAACAATCATGGCGGAAGATATTTCCGAATCCTCTTCCAGATTAGTTTTTAACTCGAGCAACCATGGAATTTCCTTTACTGGCATTTGCATTTCACATGCACATAGATTGTTGTCGTTGGTTTTATTGCATCCAACGAAAGAAAAACCAATTAATAAAATAGTTATTGCCTGATAAAAGAATTTATATTTTATCATCCTCAGTTCTTTTATTTGTACTATAAAAATTTAACTGACAAGATAGATCTCTTTAATTAGCAGCAGCTATTAATGCTATCAAATTTACTAAATAACGGGACTAAAATCAAGCAAAATCCGACTAAAGAAGGCATGAGGCGTGAGCCGAAGAAAAGGCGTGAGGCATGAGGCGTGAGCCGAAGAGAAGGCATGAGCCATGAGGCATGAGGCGTGAGCCGAAGAAAAGGCATGAGTCATGAGGCGTGAGCCTCTCTAAGAAATAGTGCCTGGATGATAGTAAAAATGCGTGTCAACGAGCGTAGCGTGTAGATCCTGAGAACTCGGGAAGTCAAAAGTTAAAACCTTAAAAAAGAAACATATAGATAGAAGGAGAACATGTTCCAGTGTTCCAGTGTTCCAGTGTTCCAGTGTTCCAGTGTTCCAGTGTTCCA
>CAZBQM010000041.1:20909-22542 GCA_964494045.1 uncultured Rikenellaceae bacterium | reverse complement strand
ATTTCAACAAGATACTTCCGACTTTCAACGAAAAGAAGGTTCTGAGCCTTCTTTATAAAGTTGCTTTCATCCGTAAGAAGCTAAACGCCATTGCCGGGAAAAAGCTTTACCAGACCTTTGGTGGTCATCTTAAGTTTTTCGGTATAGGCGGAGCCAAGCTTAACAAGTCGGTCGAACGCTTTCTGATTGAAGCAAAATTCCCGTATGCCATAGGTTACGGGCTTACCGAAACGGCTCCCCTGCTTGCCGGAGCTAGTCCCGCGGACGCGGTTTTTGATTCGACAGGTCCTTCCATCCAGGAAGCTGAACTTAAGATAAATAACCCTGATGCCAGGACTGGTGAAGGTGAGATCTGGGCACGCGGACCAAATGTCATGAAGGGCTACTACAAGGATCCTCTTCTTACTGCTGAAGTGATCACTCCCGACGGCTGGTTCAAAACGGGCGACCTGGGGATGATGGACGGCAAAAACTATCTGTACATAAAAGGCAGGTTGAAAAATATGATAGTCGGCGCCAGTGGAGAGAACATCTATCCCGAAGAAATAGAATCCGTGATTAACAACTTCCGTTTTGTAGTTGAGTCACTTGTGATACAACAGAAAGGGAAGCTTGTCGCTTACGTGCATCTGAATATGGAGGAACTTGAAAAGAAATATCAGAGCCTTAAGGAAGATGTGTCGAAACAGTACAACGACAAAATGGAAGAACTGCTTTCTGAACTGAAGGATTATGTCAACTCAAATGTCAATAAATTCAGCCAGATCAATAAAGTGGTTATTCAGCCTGTACCCTTCCAGAAAACAGCTACTCTTAAAATCAAACGTTTCCTCTATACATGAAGTGAGGAAGCCAGGATTAACAATATAAAAAAATCCGTCTCATATTCAATGGGACGGATTTTTTATTCCATGGCCTGTCTCTCTCCTATCTGACAGCCTGTGCATATCTTCTGCTTACCTCTTCCCAGTTTATGACGTTCCAGAATGCCTCGATATATTCAGGCCTTCTGTTCTGGTACCTGAGATAATAAGCATGTTCCCACACGTCGAGGGTAAGCAGGGGTATGCCCTTTACCGGCGACACATCCATCAGGGGATTGTCCTGGTTGGCAGTACTGCCGACAGCAAGACTTTTTTCGGGTGTCAGGTAAAGCCAGGCCCAGCCACTGCCAAACCTTGTTTTGGCGGCGTTTCCGAACAGTTCCTTGAATTTTTCGAACGAACCGAATGCTTTATCAATGGCATCAGAAAGCTCCTTTGAAGGCCCTCCTGATCTGGCTGCAAGGCTATTCCAGAAAAAAACATGGTTATAAAAACCACCGCCGTTGTTTCTGACAGCATCTCCTGCTCCGGAAACATTTGCAAAGATCTCGTATATGGTACGGCTGTCGGACGGAGTATCTTTTATCGCAGCGACGAAATTATTGAAATATGCACGGTGATGCTTGTCGTAATGGATCTCCATTGTTCGTGCATCAATGTAGGGTTCAAGTGCATCATAGGCATATGGCAATGCCGGAAACTGATGAATGTCAAATTTATCCATGGTTGCTTCGTTTTGATCTCCGGGCTCTGCAGAAAAAGTGATAATGGTCGATAAAAAAGCCAGTATCCCGGAAAATGTTAGTTTT
>CAZBQM010000041.1:17622-20809 GCA_964494045.1 uncultured Rikenellaceae bacterium | reverse complement strand
TCTTTATTTAAAATATCAGAAAATGAAAAGCACTTTTAAACAGGCACTTGTGATACTTCTTTCGGTTCTTCTTATCTCAGGATGTAAAAAGGACAAAGACAAGGGAGATCCTCCTGTTCTGCCTCCGGCCGGGAGCATGATGATCGATTTCAGTAATTTCCTGTCCGGAAAGAAATCTGACGCTTACGATGCTTTAAAAGGGACGCCTTCATCTCATTGGGACTACGTTGCCGGTGTCGCGTTGACCTGGAGGATCATCATAAACAGCACTCTGGCCATACCGGTCAAATCATTCCAGATAGCCACCGGAAAAGATCCGGTTTATATTGACAACAACACCTGGCAATGGAAATATGATGCATCCGTTTCGGTCAATAATATAAGCGCAACATACAAGGTAAGGCTTACCGGTCAGGTCCGTGAAAATGACGTGCTCTGGAAAATGTACATAGCAAAAGAAGGTACCAACCCCTTCAGTGAGTTTATATGGTTTGAAGGCACGTCTGAGAAAGATGGTACCGGAGGTCAGTGGACCCTGAATCTGGGACCGGCAAACCAGATTCCCTTTCTCAGGATCGACTGGACGGGTACAGGAACCGAAATATCGACTGTAAGGTATACATTATTGAATAACGATCCCTCCAAAGTAAGCTATATAGAGTTCGGTCGTCTGACCACCGGGCCTTACAATGCATATTATGAAATAAACTACTACCACCAGGAAGGGGATGTAAATATCGATGCCAATGTCGAATGGAGTACCAGTGGCAAAAACGGGCATGTAATGGCCCCCTTGATTTTCCCCACCTCCGGCTGGTATTGCTGGGACAGCAACTACAACAATGTTGAATGTGAGTAATAGTATTTATTAAGACCATAAGGAATAAAAGTTAAAGAGGAGGATGAGCCACGGCTCATCCTTTCTCATTTCAGTGCAGGTTCCTGCTCAGGAGTGTTTCAGGTGATATGATTGTTACATGCGGAATGAGTGCAAAGATCCGGAACGGTTCCGGAAATATTTCCTTGATTCATTAAATACCTGACCGGCATTGCGAAATGGTGTTTTTTTACTATTTTGCCACCCTTAAATCAAATAAATCAATGTCGTCCGGGAAAAAAGCCTTGCTTGTAATAATACTGATCCTTATCGCCGACCAGGTTCTCAAGATATGGATTAAAACAAATCTGGTAATCGGGCAGGAGATACCTATTTTCGGTAAACGGGGGATGATACATTTCATTGAAAACAACGGGATGGCCTTCGGGATGGAAATGGGGGGAAAGACAGGCAAATTCATACTTAGCATATTCAGGATAATAGCAATAACCGGAATTGGATTCTTTCTTAATTCCATCATAAAGAAAAAAGCCTCTACCGGGCTTATAATTGCAGTAAGTGCCATACTGGCAGGGGCCATCGGTAATATTATCGACAGTGCCTTTTATGGAATGATCTTCAGTGAAAGCTTTAACCAGACTGCCATTCTGTTTCCTCCTGAAGGAGGATATTCTTCATTTCTGCACGGACGGGTGGTTGATATGTTCTATTTTCCGGTTATAAACACAACATGGCCTGACTGGTCACCTTTCAGACCAGGTCAGTCACTCATTTTTTTCAGACCTGTATTCAATATAGCTGACTCCGCAATAACCTGCGGCGTGATTGCAATAATACTTTTTCAGAAGAGAATGTTCAGGAATCTGGCCTGAGTGATATCAGCACAGACTGCTATCTATTGGCAACACGCATTAATGCATGACAAGAGCGTTTCGAGGTTGTCGTGCCTCAGGAAATAGTATGTGTTTTTCCCGTCTCTTCTTGAAAGAAGGACACCCTTATCCTTTAAAATACCAAGATGATGAGATGCTGTAGATTGTTCAATACCGACGAGGTTGTGAATTTCTGTGACAGTTCTTTTCTTTCCGTCGAACAGGCATGTAATAATGGAAATCCTTACCGGATGTGCTATTGCCTTAAGCATGTTTGCGGCCTGTTCAAGTTTCTCGGGTTTCAGATCATTGATTTTCATTTCGTTTTATAGGTAGAAAAAAACAAATATATAACTTTTAGTCTATAACTATTTTCATCAGAATTTATTTATTTCAGCAGCCTGATGGAATCCACATGTTTGAAAATTACCTACATATGTGTTTGTGATCATTCTACCTGCGGGTTTTATAGCATTTATTTTTTATGCATAATGTCATAAAGCATAAAACATCTGCTTGTTAACCTGATTTTACTATATTTGAGCAAACTCCTGAGGATGTCAGAACTGACTGATATAAGAAGACCTGTAAAAAAGGAAATGGCTGAATTTGAGGCCTACTTTGGCAGGATCATGAAAAGTGATATCCCCCTTCTTAAGATCATCCTTAATTACGTCTTCCGTCGCAAGGGAAAACAGATGCGGCCACTCCTGGTGTTTCTTTCAGCTGCCCTGAACGGAAAGATAGAGGAACCAACCTATGTCGCTGCCACCTTCATTGAACTTCTGCATACCGCTTCTCTGGTTCATGATGATGTTGTTGATGATGCCAGCGAAAGAAGGGGTTCATTATCGGTCAAGGCCCTCTGGAATTCAAAGATTGCTGTCCTGGTGGGTGACTACATGCTTGCAAAGGGTCTCCTGATAAGTATAGAAAAAAACCGGCTCGACATGCTCGAAATTGTGTCAGAGGCAGTTAAGTCGATGAGCGAGGGAGAGCTGCTTCAGTTACAGAAAGCCAGGAAGCAGAATCTGAAGGAGGAAGACTATTTCAGGATCATCAGCAGTAAAACCGCCGCCCTCATAGCAGCCTGTACGGCCTGTGGTGCCCGGTCGGTCACTGACGAAGCCGATACAATCCAGTCGATGAAGGATTTTGGTGAAAACATAGGCATTGCCTTCCAGATCCGTGATGATATCCTCGACTATGATTCGAAAGGCATGACCGGCAAAATCCACGGTAATGACATAAAGGAAAAAAAGATCACCCTTCCTCTTATCTATGCACTTGAGCAGACAACAGTATCAAAAAGGAAAAAGATACTTTCGATAGTCAGTAAAAAGAAGAAGACAAGGGAGGAAATAGCCGATGTCATTCAATTTGTCATTGATAACGGAGGTATAGAATATGCTGCGATGAGGATGAATCAGTACAGGGACAAGGCCCTTGCCATACTTGATACCTATCCTCCCACTGA
>CAZBQM010000041.1:10987-17522 GCA_964494045.1 uncultured Rikenellaceae bacterium | reverse complement strand
CCTTGTGGTCTGAAAATATGTTGCAAGCCACGTCAGAAGGGAGGTTGTAACAAATACTACTGCCGCGATTCCGAAATATGTAAATATGATAGAAGGTTTCGTCAGAAACTCCCTGAAAAGATCCTTCTTTTCCATTTTTATCCTGTTATTCGATCTGTCAAGAAATGAAAGATCGACCGTCTTGTAGTCCTTGACAAACAGGAACAGGACCGCCACTATAAGACCCGGCAAGGCAACAATGCCAAAAGCATGTTTCCATCCCAGCCGTGTTGCAATAATACCTCCAAGAGCAACTCCTATGGCGGTGCCAAGAGGAATGGAGGCATTCCATATACCCATCATCTTCGATCTTTTTTCTATCGGATAAAGACCCGAGATCATAGCGCTGCCACCAGGGGCATACCCGGCTTCACCAACGCCGATAAGAGTACGGGCTATGAAAAGCTGGACATAGTTACCGGTAAGGGCGCAAAGGGCTGTGGCAATGCTCCAGAGGATGGCCATCAGGCCGATGGTCTTGGTACGGCTCCACCTGTCAACAAGAAGGGAAACAGGAAATGTAAGGATCACAATTGCCCAGTAAACAGCCGAAACAAGCATACCACTCTGAGTATGGGTTATGCCCCATTCGCTTTCAATGGAAGTAAACATTGAGGTCACTATAGACCTGTCAATGTAATCGAACATATAAAGTAGAAAAAGAAGAATAAATACGTAATTGGAATATCTCTTTGAAAAGAGATATCCTGAACTGGCCTCACTGCTTTTCATATCATACTATTTAAACCGGAAATGGCTCACCAAATAAGTAAAAATTTAGTAGCGTTGGATTTTTTATCGTAATTTTAAGTGTTTATACTTAGTTTGCTATAATATCGTCGTTCTATCTCCTCACCCAAACCTAAGCTCATCCACTATGGTAACCTTAAGAAAAATTGAAGAATTCCTTAGCTCGGAACCTATCGCTATGATAGGTGTATCACGTGATCCCCGGAAATTCGGGTTCACCGCCTTCAGGGAATTAAAAGAAAAAGGCATGAATATTCTGCCCGTCAATCCCTTTGCAAGCGAAATCCACGGCGCAAAAGTCTATAAAGACATTGCCTCCCTTCCCGAAAATGTTGGCGGAGTCATCATCATGACAAAGAAGGATAAGACAGCCTCGGTTGTAAAGGAAGCAAAAGACAAGGGAATCCGGCAGATCTGGATCCAGCAGTCATGCGACACCCCTGAAGCCATAAAAGAGGCAGGCGATCCTGGAATTAACCTTATTACAAAGGAGTGCATCCTTATGCACTACAAGCCTCACAGTATCCATAAATTTCATATGCGTCTGAGAAAGTTCTTCAGGTCTTTCCCAAAATAAGAGGAAAGATAATTCCCTGCCGGCCATATCAGCAGAAGACACAGTTTCTGTTGGTCAGATGTTTTTTGTGGTGGTCCCGATAAAAGTCCCCTTTGAAGCGTATTCATACGAAATTAACCTTAATTTTAAACCTGTCAGTCTCTTCTTTAAAGGCCCGAAAGAGGACGTGCAGAAGAAATTGACATTGAATCTATTCCTGAAACACCGGTAGAAAAAGAACATCCGGAGGGTTACAGGACATTATGGCTGGTTCATTGCGACCGGTCCGTAAACACGTCAGGCAAAATGATGGCAGGGATTAAAAACATTTACTCCATGGCAGAAAATGAATATATCTACGGACTTGAATTTATCGTCCGCGATTACGAATGTGATGTTCAGGGTGTTGTGAACAATGCAAACTATCAGCACTATCTTGAGCATGCCCGTCATGAGTTCCTTGTTTCAAGGGGAATCTCATTCATGGAGCTTCATGAACAAGGTCTGGATATGATTGTTACAAGAGTAGAAATAGATTACAGGTATCCTTTAAGGAGCCGTGACCGGTTTATTGTTAAAATCAATATTAAAAGGGAAGGTAACGTGAGGCTGGTGTTTGAACAGGACATCTTCAGGCTTGAAGACAAGCGGCTTGTTGTGCAATCGAGGGTAACCGGCGTAGCAACCAGGAAAGGCAGGCCGGTGGCACCCCCTGCTGAGATACTCGATAAACTTGGTATCCGATAATTGCCATATTTTAAAACAGAAAGTAAATATTTGTTTATTTTGTTTGGGTTATTGTTCCAGTTATAAACTTAAATCTCACAACTATGGGAAAGAAGAGTTTTACACGAAGGGAATTTGTAGCAACGGTAACTGCAGGAGCGGGAACCGTTATGCTTGGAAACATGGCTCATGCGATGACTTCCTGCACCACACAGCATCCCACCGATCCTTTCAGGATAATCGAGCTTGGAAAAACAGGGATCAAAACCACTCTTCTCGGGATGGGTACCGGATTCAACGGCTTCAACCGGTCATCAAACATCACCAGGGCAGGAGTAGCCGAAAAGATAATTCGTGAGGCTTACGACAGGGGCATACGCTTTTTCGACTGTGCCGATAACTACGGAACACATCCGTTTGCTGCGGCTGCCCTGAAGGGTATTCCAAGGGAGAACTATACCATCAGTACCAAGATGTGGGTGCATCCGGGATCGCTTCCTGAACCTGAAAGACCTGATGCTGAGATTGTAATTGATCGCTTCAGGAAGGAGCTGAACACCGATTACATCGATATCGTTCAGCTTCATGTCATGTCAGCCCCCGACTGGGCCGAATCGCAGAAGCGCTATATGGACGGGCTCGAGAACCTTAAAGCAAAGAAGATAATCAGGGCACACGGAGTATCAGTGCATTCACTTGAGGCACTCGAGGTTGCTGCCGTTCATCCATGGGTAGACGTGATCCATACCAGGATAAACCCCTACGGGGAATCAATGGACAAAGGCGATCCCTCACTTATAGTCCCGGTAATTGAGAAAATGCACAAAAACGGGAAGGGAGTCATTGGAATGAAACTGATAGGTAACGGTAAGTTTAAAAATAATCCCGAAATGATCGATAATTCCCTTAAATTCGTGCTCGGTCTTGGAACAGTCGATATGATTATAGTCGGTTTTGAACTACCCGAACAGATAGATGACTATGTTGGAAGAATCAGGAGACTGTCCTGACCTGCCATTTAAATAAATATTTTATTTTATTACATATCAATGTGTTATGAAACATTTTGGACTGCTTTTACTGTTATCAGCTCTATCCTTGTCGAACCTTGTTTCGCAGGAGACAGGTATGCCCTCTGTAATAAAACCGGGCAAGGCTCTTGAAAAACTGTCAGGAGAATTCTCTTTTACAGAAGGACCCACAGCTGATGCCGCCGGTAATGTGTACTTCACCGATCAACCCAACGACAGGATAATGATATGGACTACCGGTGGGGAACTTCGTACCTTTATGAAGCCTGCCGGAAGGGCAAATGGTATGTTTTTCGACCAGAATGGCGACCTCTGGGCCTGCGCCGATGAAAAAACTGAACTCTGGAAAATAAGTCCCGACAAAAAGATTGAAGTGGTCCTGGGCAAATTCAACAATAGCCTTCTGAACGGACCCAATGATGTATGGGTAGCACCCGACGGTAGTCTCTATTTCACTGATCCCTACTTTAAAAGAAGCTGGTGGAGCTATTCTGAAATGCCCCAGGACAAACAGTGTGTTTACTATCTGTCAGCCGACAGGAAGGTACTTAAAAGAGTGGAAGAGGACATGGTCCAGCCTAACGGAATCGTTGGTACCGCAGACGGAAAGACGATTTTCATAGCCGATATGGGCGCAAGGAAAACATACAAATACACTATTGGCCGTGATGGAGAACTGACAGGAAAAACACTTTTTTGCGAACTTGGAAGCGACGGCATTACACTCGATAAAAAAGGAAACCTGTACCTCACCGGAAGGGGTGTTACCGTATTTGATAAAAATGGAAAGAAACTCGGAAATATTCCTGTTCCTGAAGGATGGACATCCAACGTGTGCTTCGGCGGCAAAGACAGGAAAACCCTGTTTATTACGGCAAGCAAAGGATTGTATAAAATCGAGACCAATATGAAGGGTGTCTGGTGATAACATCTTAAAACACCAATATAAAGGGTGCCTGGTGATGACCTGTTAAAAACACCTAAAAAGAGTGACATCGTAACCTTTCGTTCAGTTTTTTTTTTATTATTGCAACCTTATTTATGTAATTATTATCAGTTAATTATATTTTCATTTTCATACTAACAGCCAAAATTAAATGGAAGGTAAACGAAGAGCAGATGTGAGGCCAGGGATAGATGTGATGGTGGAATTGATTCAGGACAAAAGGACAGGCCGGCTGACCGGCGGAAAGGTAAAGGAAATACTTACAACTGCTCCTGTTCACCCGCATGGGATAAAGGTTAAGCTTGAAAGCGGCCTGGTTGGCAGGATAAAACAGATTCTGAGTTCTAACTGAATGTTGAAGCTCCTGCAGACACAGAACCAGGGTAAATTCATAAATGAAATTTAATATCCTGAGCTTAATAAAAAACAGATAGTCACTGATTCCGGCTGATGGCTGCTCCGGAATTATTCTTTTATGGCATTTAAAAATATGCTAAATTTGCCCGGCAGAAAATGTTTGTATTTTCTGCCGGGTTTTGTTTTGTAAATATATATCCATATGAGATTTGAAGATTTTCTTGTTAAGAGCCTGGGTAAAGGCAGCCTTGATTCGCCTCTTAAAAAAGCAGAAGGTATCGAAAGTTCATTGTCAAGGTTTGTAAATGAAAATGAAAGAATAGTATATGATGGCTCTGCTGATTACTTCAACAGGTGCAGGGAAACAGGTGAGACGCCGGTTTCATTTGAAAAAGCCGGTCCTCTTGAAACCATCTTCTTCGAACCGGCTAAGACAAAGGTAGCTATCATCACATGTGGCGGACTGTGTCCCGGACTAAACAACGTAATTAGGAGCCTTGTCAACCAGCTCTATTACCGCTATGGAATCAGCCGTATCCTTGGCATAAAGTATGGCTATGAAGGCCTGATTCCCAAATACAACCATCCGGTTATCGACCTTACTGCTTCAATGGTAAGCGACATACATCTCTCAGGAGGCACCTTCCTGGGTTCTTCCAGGGGAAACCAGGATGTGGCACAGATGGTGGATACACTCGAGATACTGAATATAAATGTTCTTTTCTGTATCGGTGGAGACGGTACCCTCAGGGGAGCACATGCCATTCATGAAGAGATACAGAAGCGTAATCTCAGGATTGCCGTTGCCGGTATCCCAAAGACTATTGATAATGATATAGACCTTATTCAGAAGTCTTTCGGTTTTGAAACTTCCTTCTCAATCGCCAATGATATCATAAGGAATGCCCATAACGAAGCTTACGGAGCCTACAATGGTATTGCCCTGGTGAAACTGATGGGACGCGATTCGGGCTTTATTGCCGCCAGCGCCGCTCTTGCAATTCAGGAAGTGAATTTTGTTCTTATTCCCGAGATCAGCTTCGACCTTCACGGGCCCAAAGGATTCCTCAGCATTCTCAGGAAAAGGCTTGAGGAACGTCATCATGCCGTCGTTGTAGTGGCCGAAGGAGCAGGGCAGGACCTTTTCACTGACGAGGACCGGGAGATAGATGCATCCGGTAATGTTAAGCATAAAGATATAGGCCTTCTTCTCAGAGACAGTATAAAGCAGGAGTTTGATTCTATCGGATTCTCTCACTCAATAAAATACATCGACCCAAGCTATATAGTAAGAAGCGCTCCGGCAAATGCCAACGACAGTAAATTTGCCAACCTTCTGGCCCAGAATGCGGTTCATGCCGCACTCGCAGGAAAGACCGACTTCGTTGTGGGATTCTGGAACGACCAGTTCACCCTTATACCAATTTCGATGGCCGTTGCCAAGAGGAAGAAGATAGACATCCAGGGAGAACTCTGGTGGAACGTACTGGAAGCTACAGGCCAGCCTTCCTCGATGAAAAATACCCAGAATGATTAAAAACGTAATCTTCGACCTTGGTAATGTTTTGATCAGTTTCATCCCGGCTGAGTTTCTCAGAAGAAAAGAATATCCTGAGAATAAAATTAAGACTATACTGACGGATGTATTTTCCGGGAAAGAATGGGGAATGCTCGATAACGGAGATATCACGACTCAGGAAGCCATCAGTTCGATCGCTGCCAGATCGAGCCTTAGCAGGGCGGAAACAGAGCTTATTTTCAATCTTAGAAGGGATATCCTCTATCCTATTGATGAAAATGTAAGGCTTCTTCCATTCCTTAAAAAGGAAGGTTTTAAACTTTACTACCTTTCCAACTTCCCACTCGACCTTTTTGAAGAGGTAAAAAATGACTATTACTTTTTCAGATATTTCGACGGTGGGTTGATCTCAGCCGAGGCTAAATTGTCAAAACCCGATATCAGGTTCTTTGAACTTCTTTTTAAAACATACGGTTTGAATGCTGAAGACACTCTTTTCATAGATGACCTTCCGGCCAATGTCAAGGTGGCAGCCATGACCGGTATGAAAGGATATACTACCTACGGTTCGGAAAAGATCGCCACGGAGATCCTGGAAATCCTTAAAATCC
>CAZBQM010000041.1:0-10887 GCA_964494045.1 uncultured Rikenellaceae bacterium | reverse complement strand
TACTTGTTAAGTAAATCCGACTTTGTCTTTGGTCCGATACCTTTAATTTCATCGAGCTCCGATTTCAGCATACCGGCTGACCTTTTGTCGCGGTGAAAAGAAATACCGAATCTGTGAGCTTCGTCTCTCAGCTGCTGGATCAGTTTCAGGGTATAGGAATTCTTGTCGAGATAAATCGGAACTGAATCTCCCGGGAAATAAATCTCCTCGAGTTTTTTCGCAATGCCTATTATCGATATCTTTTCCTTTAGTCCCAGCATGGCGAGGCTTTTTACAGCCGATGAAAGCTGTCCCTTGCCGCCATCAATGATGACCAGCTGGGGCAGTTGATGCCCCTCAGCCAGAAGCCTCTTATATCTGCGGTATACAACCTCTTCCATGGAAGAAAAGTCGTCGGAACCCGTGACCGTTTTTATATTGAAATGCCTGTAATCCTTCTTGCTTGGTTTGCCGTTCCTGAATACAACACACGATGCCACCGGATTTGTTCCCTGTATGTTGGAATTGTCAAAGCATTCTATATGCACCGGAATATCAGGCATATGCAGATCCTTTTTGACTTTTTCAAGATTCTTGCCTATCCGGTTTTCGGTTTTCAGAATCAACTGCCTCTTTTTCTGCTCATGTTTGTAATAAACAGCATTTCGCTCTGCAAGCTGCAGTAGCTTAAGCTTTTCACCCCTGGCAGAAACAGTATATTTTACTTTATCTATCTGTATATCAGGCATAAAAGGAACTATTATCTCAGGTGAGTCGCTTTCGTATCTCTGCCTTATTTCAGTAATTGCAAAACCAAGCAGTGACTCGGGTTCTTCATCAATCCTGATTCTTATTTCAAGGGTAAACACCTGGATTACAGCACCATCAACTACCTTAAGGTAGTTTACATAACCCCTGTCATCATCAGAGGTATACCCGAAAACATCCACATTACGGATGGTATTGCTGACGACAACAGAGCGGCTCCTGAATTTGGTAAGCAGGTCGATCTTGTTTTTAATAAGCTGTGCTTCCTCGAACCTTAGTTCGCCGGAATACTTCATCATGATGGTCTTCAGCTGATTTATAACACTGAGGATGTTACCTTTAAGGATGTCTCTTATGTCACTTATGTATTCCTTGTATTCTTCCACTTTCTGGTTGCCTGTACAGGGAGCATTGCAGTTACCCAGGTGGAATTCGAGGCAAACCCTGAATTTCCCGGCTTCAATATTCTGAGCTGTGAGATTATGATTGCAGGTTCTCAGTTTGTAAAGGCGTCTCAGTAACTCAAGGAGGGTTTTAACCATCAGACCGGAGGTATATGGACCAAAATACTCCGATCCGTCCCTTATTACATTACGGGTGATGAAAACGCGCGGAAAGGCTTCCTTTTTAATGCATATCCACGGATATGTTTTATCATCCTTCAGCAGGATGTTATACCTGGGCTGGTATTTCTTAATAAGATTATTCTCAAGCAGGAGGGCATCAGATTCATTTTCAACAACAATATGCCTTAGCTGGTATGCCTTTTTAAGCATCACCATTGTCTTCCCTGACTGGTTCTTTGAGAAATAGGAAGATACTCTCTTTTTAAGGTTTTTGGCTTTACCTATATAAATGATAGTACCATTGGCCTCCAGAAACTGGTACACTCCCGGTTTATCGGGCAACAGGGATATTTCTCTGGTATCTACCGGCATAGGTAAGACTTCAATAAAAGCGTAAATCAGGTTACTTCACTTACTCAGTAAACAGAGGTACAAAAGAAAATTTTCCAGTATCAAACAAACCTTTATCGCTCAATTTAAGCTCCGGTATAACAAGAAGAGCCATAAAGGAAAGTGTCATGAAAGGGGCAGCCATCGCACAGCCCATCTTTCTCACACATTCCGATAGTTCCTGGTATCCTGAAGCTACCTCTTCAGCAGGAAGGTCTGACATAATCCCGGCCACTGGAAGAGGAAAAGAACGGGTAATGCCTTCACTTACAACCGACATTCCACCTTTCATTCTGATAACTTCATTTAATGCTGTAACAATATATTCATCACTTGTCCCGGTACATATTATATTATGACTGTCATGGGCCACTGAACTGGCAAAGGCAGCATCTTTAATACCAAAACCTCTTATAAAAGCTGTTGCAGCAGGAGCATCCCTGTACCTGTCCTTCACCACAATCTTAAGTATATCTCTTTCCTGATCAGCCGTAATAAATTCACCACTTCCGGCATCGCAGATCCTGCTTCCCGTCAGCAGTTGCCCGTCGTAAGCCTCAATTAACCTCAGTCTCCGGCCTCCCCGTTTTACCCTGATCATTGAAGGATCTATTTCTTTGCAGTTGAAATTATTAACCAGTTCAGGATCCTTATATGAAAAAAGTGTTTTGCCTTCATCAAATACTTTGTCACCATCAATCCAGGTGCTGATAACCTTCATCTCACCGGGATTGTTTACTATGATGAAGTCAGCCGGATCTCCCTCCCTGAGCAATCCGTTGTCCAATCCATAATGCTTAACCGGATTAAGTGTGCAACATTTTATAACATCAAAAATGTCAAATCCCTGTGTTATCAGATCAGCCACTATCCTGTCGAGATGTCGTCGGGTAAGCATTTCGAGATGCAGATCATCGCTGCAAAGCATGACGTCTTCCGGATTGCTGGTTATAAGGTTTTTCAGCGAATCCAGGTTTCTGGCAGCACTTCCTTCCCTTATGATGACTTTCATTCCCAGTTTTATTTTTTCTTTTGCCTCTTCCAGACTGGTGCATTCATGATCTGTGGAAATACCTGAATCAATATATTTCTTAAGGGCTACACCACTTAATCCGGGAGCATGCCCGTCTATCACCCTGTTATATGATCTGGCAACTGCAATTTTCCGCATAACATCGCCGTCCTCTGCGACAACACCTGGGAAATTCATCATCTCGGCAAGGAATCGAACCCTTCCTTCCCTGAAGAGAGCTTCAATTTCATCCGGTCCCAAAACCGCTCCGGATGATTCAAACCCGGTCGCCGGAACACAAGAAGGGGCTCCGAAATAAAACTTAAGCGGTACTTTTTCAGCATCATTTATCATGTAGTCCACTCCTCTCCTTCCAAGTACATTCGCTATTTCATGCGGATCGGCAACCACCCCGGTTGTTCCACGTGAAACAGCCGAAAGGGCAAAGTAACCTGGTGTAAGCATTGAACTCTCAATATGTATATGAGCATCTATAAGTCCGGGTATAATGTAGACCTCCTCAGTGCTGTCGCAACTCGAAATCTTCTTAATTCGTTTACCCTCCGTTTCAACCTGTGCTGGGTAAATCTCCCGCTTAAAAATATCTATCAACCTCCCTTGTACTATCATAAATCAGCTATATAACTGAAACTAATACTCAATAAAACTCTACAATAAATACTTTCTTATACATACCAATACTAAAGATCTTTATATTGAATGACCTCCACTAAACCTTATAAACATGGAAATTTCCTTTTCCGGACTATTTTTTACTCTTCCTGATCCTTGTAACTCCAAGAAAATAAAAAAGATAAAAAATAAATGTTCCACGTGGAACGTTATCTCCCTATATACATTAAGAGTATATTAATATCTGAAGGAGAAACCCCGCTTATTCTGCAGGCCTGACCAATGGTTGAAGGCTTTATTCTTGCGAGTTTCTGCCTGCCCTCTGTCGAAATTGATATCAGCTCGCTGTACTCTATATCATCAGGAATGGTTAATGAACCCAATCTCTTTATCTTCTCTGCAATTTGTCTTTCCCTTTTTATATAACCTTCATACTTTATCCTTATCTCTGCAGATTCTACGATCTCCTGACTTCTCTCCGCTTTCATCAAACCCAAAGTGTCGTCAGGGTCGATTACCTTTAAGTAATCCCCTAAATCTATCTGAGGTCGTGTTGCAATAGTAACTGCCTTTACTTTTTGTCCGATCTGGTTTGTTCCTTTAAGTTCAAGGAAAGAATTTACTTCTTCGGGACACACGCTTTCCCTGTTCAAAAAGCCTATCAGATCTCTAACCTTTCCTTCCTTCTCTTTAAGCTTATCCAGTCTTTCCTTGTCAGCAAGTCCTAAATCGAAACCCTTTTTTGTCAGTCTTTCATCAGCATTATCCTGTCTCAAAAGTATCCTGTATTCTGCTCTTGAAGTAAACATTCTGTATGGCTCGTCAACACCTTTGGTAACTAAATCATCAATAAGCACTCCTATATATGACTCATCCCTGCCAAGTACAAAACTGCCTTTCTCTCCTACTTTGAGTACACTGTTTATTCCTGCGATCAGGCCCTGAGCAGCTGCCTCTTCATATCCTGTTGTTCCGTTTATCTGACCTGCGAAATACAGATTCTCTATCCTTTTTGTTTCAAGTGTGGGCCATAACTGTGTAGGCTGAAAGAAATCATATTCTATAGCATAACCAGGTCTGAAGATTACAACATTCTCAAGACCCTTAACCTTTCTGAGAGCCTTATACTGGCATTCAAGCGGAAGACTGCTGGAAAAACCGTTTACATAATATTCCACCGTTTCCCTGCCTTCCGGTTCAATAAAAAGCTGATGAGATTCCTTATCTTTAAACGTGACGATTTTAGTTTCAATACTCGGGCAATACCTTGGACCACGACCCTTGATTATTCCTTTAAAAAGCGGACTGAATTCAAGCCCTTTTCTTAATTCCTCATGTACCTCTTCATTTGTATGAGTAAGAAAACAACTCATCTGTTCACGGCCGGATTCAAATGGCGAGATATATGAAAATGTCCTGCCTTCCTCATCACCTTTCTGTTCAGTCATAACTGAGAAATCAATACTTCTTCCATCGATCCTGGCACTTGTACCAGTCTTCATCCTTTCTACAGAAAAACCCAGTTCGGCCAGCTGATCGCTTAATCCCTGCGACTCCCTTTCACCCGATCGTCCTCCCTTGACTCTTTTAAATCCCACATGCATCAGGCCATTCAGAAAAGTGCCGTTTGTAAGAATAACAGCTCCGGCTTTTATAACATTACCGAATGATGTCTCAATCCCCGCAGCTCTTCCATCCACAACAACTATCTTCTTTGCTTCCTCCTGCCATATATGAAGGTTTTCCATGCCTTCAAGAACCTTTCTCCATTCGACACTGAATCTCTGCCTGTCGCATTGGGCTCTTGGACTCCACATAGCCGGACCTTTGGACCGGTTTAACATTCTGAATTGGATCATGCTTCTGTCGGTCACTATTCCACTGCAACCGCCCAGTGCATCGACCTCTCTTATTATCTGTCCTTTTGCAATACCTCCCATTGCCGGGTTGCATGACATCTGGGCCAGCTTTGTCATATCCATTGTTACAAGCAGAGTCTTTGCTCCCATCCTGGCAGCAGCATGAGCGGCTTCACAACCTGCATGACCACCCCCGACTACTACTATATCATATTCGAGTTCCACCTTGCTTCAATCCTTATCCAACCAGAAATCTTCCATCATCCGTATCGTCTTGCGCTCATCATCAGTCTTGTCATCATATCCGCAAAGATGCAATACCGAATGTACAACGACCCTTGTCAGCTCATGTTCAAAACTAACTTTGTAGTCATGTGCATTTCTCCTTACAGTATCAATGCTTATGTAAATTTCCCCGTTAATTACTTTCTCAACGTTATAATCAAAAGTTATAACATCGGTAAAATAATCGTGTGTCAGAAACTCTTTGTTTATCTTAAGAACATTCTGGTCGTTCGTTAAAATAAACATAAGGTCACCCGGGACCTTTCCTTCACCCCTGATGACCTCAACTAATAATTCCTTTAACGGTGTAGATTTTCTTAATCTGAATCTTACATCATCATAGAAAAACTGTATTTTCAAGGTATAACCTCCAAAAAAGTCATTTTTACACTATTTCCAATGCTGTTGTACTCCATCCGGTCAGCGAGTTTCGACATAAGAAAGACTCCTCTTCCGTTTATCTCTTCAATATTTTCGGGACGTGTTGGATCAGGAACATTCTTTGGATCAAAACCCTTTCCTTCATCAGTTACCACTACTGTTACATCCTTATTACCCAGCAATATTTCAACTTCAACATATTTCTCAGGGTTCGATTTATTACCGTGCTGAATAGCGTTATTGACAGCCTCCATGGTGGCAACGAGAATCTTTCCATAGCTATCCTGGGAAATACCGAGTTCTGAAGTTAAGGTATCAACACAGCTTTCAACCAACCTCAGTCCCGACATTTTTGACTCAATTCTCAGCTTTTTGTAAACCTCATTCATTCTGCCGGACAATTAGGACTCAAGATAACTATTTAAATGCAATTTCTAATTTTTTTTCGTAATCCACAATTCAGGATCCAGCTTCACGGTCTCGTCGAATATCATAAATTTAAGAATGGCGCTGTTTCCATCATCCTTCTCGTTATATACATTACCCAGACTCTGTCCTGTTACCACCTTCTCTCCTGCCTTTACCCTTACATTCACAATATTCTGGTATACTGTATAATAGCTCCCATGCCTGATCATTACAGTCATGTTAGCACCCTGGATCGCAAAAACCCTTGCCACTTCCCCATTGAAAACAGCTTTCACCGGAGTATCACCATAGCCGGTAATTTCAATTCCCGGATTATTCTCAGTAACATACTTCAGAACCGGGTGCGTATGAGTTCCAAAATGCCCTGTAATAACTCCCTTGGCGACCGGCCATGGTAGTTTACCCTTGTTTTCAGCAAAACCAGCAGCAAGGCTTCTTGTTTCAGGAGTAATATCAGCCCGGCCTGCCTTTTTCCTTTCTTCCTCAATCAACCTTTCTATCTCTGCTTCAATTCTTCGTGCAATTCTTTTTCTATCCTCAAGTTCACGCTGAAGCTGTTTCTCTTTATTGCCCAGCGATTTTACCATCTTCTGATGACGTGACTGTTCGTTCTTCAAAAGCGTTCTTTGTTGCTCTTCCCTTCCTCTAAGGTCAGATATATCCCTTAAATCATTTTCAAGCCTATTCCTTGACGCCTCAATCTGATCCCTGATGTCGATAATTATCTCTGCCTCATCTCTCCGGTATTTCGCTATCTGCTGAAGATACTTAAGTCTTTTGTATCCCTGATTGAAATCCTTTGCCGATAAAACATAAACAAGCTCGTTATATGATTTTCCTGTTTTATATGAATTAAGTATTGACTTTGCATAATCGTTCCTTAGTACTTCCAGATCACTTTCCATCATATCAAGAGCAATAGTGTTGAGCTCTATTCTGCTCTGCAGCAAATCAATCTCACTTCTGAGTCCACTTAAAACCGATTCTCTTAAACTGAGCTTATTGACAATAATTTTAAGCTGACCCATGCTTTCAGTCTTCTCTTTCCCTGTTTGCTTTAAAAGATTGTCAACATACGAAATCTCCTCCAGGGCTTTCTTTCTTTTCTCCTCCAGATCAGTCTTTGATTGCCCCCAAATCGGTTGGACACTTAAAACTAATAGAAAAGCTATCTTACAAAACAGTTTCATCTAATCCTTACATTTCTGTAGTTACGCCCTGTTCTAAAATCAATATCTCCCACCCAGTTAGTTTCAATATTCCTTATATCAGCCGTAAATGTACCTTTTCCTTTATCCAAAGTAACTCTTATGCTGTTTGGTACCATTTTAGCTTCATGTTTTACAAAATCAGTGAATAAAGCCTCTATTCCCGATTCATCCGGTCCCGTAATAAAAGTCCTGTAAGGTTTGCGTGTATAACAATCAATCTCATACTTCAATCTATACCCTTCAAGTCTTGTCTCACAGTAATGCAATCCGTCGATACATTTCACTGAATTTCCGCTTTTTACAGGCTGACCTAAAAAATCACCAAAAAGAGCAAAAACCTCTTTTGATGAAATGTTATATTTTTCTTCAATATCCTTTGGATCTCCGTAATGTACCTTCCTGTTTATCCGGTCATTCACCAGAACAGTATCGTCAGTAATCAATAATCTACCCGCTTCAATTCCGCTACGTGTTCTCAAAGACATGAAAAGTGAATCCGGATATTTAAATTTTACAGTTGCTATCAGCTTTATATTCAATGCAGCTGTGTTTACACCAATATCTGCACGTGTGATATAAAATCCTGCTGAACATAAATTATCTTCCTTCAAAGCATCATAAAACCTTTCACTATCAGAAAAAACCTTATCTGTAAGCAGACTTGCTTTTCTCTTTCCTGATATTGAACAACCTGTCAGTAAAATACCAAATAATAAGATAATTATTACTTTCCGCACTTCTCAATTTCTTCTTTAAGATAAACTTTTAAGCTGTCAAGCTTCATGGCATAATCCCATTTCTCCACAGCCTGTCTGCATTTTTTCTGATCCCTTAAAATAAATCCATAGTGTTCAAACCATTCAGCATCATCCTTATCTCCGGAGTTTATTATCCTTTCCATAACATGGGCGGCTTCTCTGAGTTTACCTCTTTTGTACAAAGTCCAGGCATAAGTATCAAGAAAAGTGGTGTTATCCTTTTCCTTTTCTATCACATTCCTGGCCATATTCTCAGCTTCCTTTAGTCTCAGATTCTGCTCTGCCAGATAATAAGCATAATTATTAAGTATTGTCAGGTCTTCAGAACTAATAGCCAAAGCCTGATCAAATAGTTTGAACGAGCTATCAAAGTCCTTCATCCTGTAATATATATCAGCCTTCATAGTATAAACCTGCAGCAGAAGTTCCTTATTATCACCAGCCAGTATTTCAGCTTTTCTTAATTCATCAAGAGCCGTGTCATATTTAAGCTTTTCTGATGCTGCTGTTGCATACAATATCTTAGCAAGAAAAGACCTGTTGAACTTTGTTGCCACCTGTTCGCCTTTAATAAAGAGTTTATCCATGTCGTGAAGCTCATAGTATAGCAAAAGAAGCTTCTCCCATGCAAAATAATTATCAGGCGTTATTACAGATATTTCTTCAAGCCGCGTCACAGCTCTTTTCAAATCTCCTGATTTCTCATACAGATCGGGTCTGAGCAACAAAACAATCTGGTCATTTCCATATTTCTTTTCCATTGAAACAACAGCCTCTTCCATTGCATTGAAGTGCATCTTTACAATCTCCTCAATATCAACGAGGCCGGCAACCAATTCAATTTTTCTTTCCTTCTCCACCTTATCATTCCCTATCACTGTTTTAAGCAAAATAATAAGGTCTGTATAATTCTTTTCGTTCAGCAGAAACTCCATTAATGCGAGCTGAATACCCGGATTATCCGGATTCCTGGTAATCAGATCATTGTAGACTTCAAAAGCTTTTTTGTTGTCACCCATTCCCCGGTAAGTCTCAGCAAGCAGCGCATTAAAATGAATATCATCAGGAGATTCTTCAAGCAGCATCTCCACTTTCTCAAGAGCTTCTTTAAATTTCTTTTCCTTTATAAGAGTACTTACAAGTAAAGTAGTTGTTGTTTCATTTACACCATACTTCTCATCGAACGAACTGAATATACCACGTGCCTTGTCAAATTCACCCTTTTCTGAGTAAAGGTTTCCAAGTGTGATTCTTACTTCATCCTTTGACGGGTACAGTTTAGATGCCTTTTCGTAAAAATATACAGCACTGTCGAGATCTTTCTCCTGATACTGCAGTCCTGCATTCATCAACAGATACCAGAAATTGTCCGGCTTAAGTTCCACAGCCTTTTCTGCATATCTTTTGGCATTAACATTATCTCCATTGCCTATCAGGATCTGGGCAATCTGGTAGTATGCAGCATCACTTCCCGGATTTAGCTCTATACATCTCTCAAAATAACTGATTGCGTCTCCGGGGCTGCCAAGTACTTTCTGCTTAACACCTTCAACAAATACATATTCGTAAGCCGCTGTATCATATGACTTCATCAATTTTGCAGGCAAACCTGCCGGAAGGTTTTTCCGGTTGCAGGCAGCTGTGAACAATATCAAAATTGTCAGCGCAGTAATTAGTTTTTTCATATTCAAGATTTTCCCGTATGACCAAAACCTCCTTCTCCCCTTACAGTTTCCTCAAGTGATTCCACACAGATCCACTCAGCTCTTTCATGTCGAGCCACAATCATCTGGCAAATCCTGTCACCATCATTAATAACGAACTTCTCCGACGATAAGTTTATCAATATCACACAAATCTCACCCCTGTAGTCAGCATCTATTGTTCCTGGTGAATTGAGCACCGTAATACCTGATTTAATTGCAAGTCCGCTTCTTGGCCTGATCTGAGCCTCATATCCGGCGGGAAGCTCAATGTAGAGTCCGGTTTTTATCAAAGCTCTGGCACCTGGTGCGAGAATAACCGGTTCTTCTATATCAGCCCTTAAATCCATCCCTGCCGATAACTCAGTACTGTATTCCGGCAGTTTATGCCTTGATCTGTTCACTATCCTGATTTTCATTTATCATCACTTTTTAAAAAGACAGTTATGATTTTATCCCTGTACTGTGCATATCCTACGAACACAGCAATCATTAATGTATTGATTGCCAATTCAGTAATTATATTCGGATATCTGATGTATTTTGCAAGAATCACCATACCAATTGCTATACAAAAATACGGAATGAACTGTTTCATATTGTAGTTGACACTATAATGCTTTTCAGCCATGATAAACGACAGTATAATCATTATACCGTATGATGCAACGTGAGCCCATGCTGAAGCCATATATCCGTAAACCGGGATCAGCAGTACATTTATAAGAACAGTTACAATGGCACCTGCAAAAGTTATATAAACGGCATACCTTGTAAGGTCGTTGAGCTTATACCATATGCTATGATTAATGTAAATCCCGTAGAGAAGGTAACCCATACTCACGACCGGTACAACAATAACTGCATCCCTGAAGTTTGACGCGATTATATATTTCAGTCCCGACATATATAA
>CAZBQM010000040.1:0-23358 GCA_964494045.1 uncultured Rikenellaceae bacterium | reverse complement strand
CTCAGTATCCGCGCCCAGTCGAACGGCCGTATTTACCAGTCGTACAATCTTTCATTCTCCGAACCGTGGCTGGGAGGTAAGAAACCCAATTCGTTCACTTTATCGGTTTACAGGTCGCTGATGACAAACGGCAAGAAGAGGAATGAAGATGGAAGACAATCTATGATAATTGACGGAGCATCGGTCGGACTTGGTAAGAGACTTGAGTGGCCCGATGACTTCTTTTCGATATACGGTGAGATTAACTACCAGAGATATAATCTGAATAACTATAATGTATACAGGTTTCTTTTCGAAAACGGATCTTCGAACCTGCTTAGCCTGACCGGACGTCTGACAAGATTCTCTACAAGTCCCAACCTTATTTATCCGAGAGAAGGATCTTCATTTACCTTTTCTGTTCAGGCAACCCCTCCATACACACTCATCAGCGGAAAGAACATGGTCAATGCTTCCGACGAGATCAAGTATAACTGGATTGAATTCCATAAATGGATATTCAAAGCTGATTACTATTATCCGATAACGAGAGACAAAAAACTTGTCCTTAATGCCAGGTTCGCCTTCGGTTACCTTGGACACTACAACAAGGATATCGGTCCTTCTCCCTTCGAGAACTTCTATCTTGGTGGCGACGGGATGACAGGATACAGCTTCTACGGAAGAGAGGTTATTGCATTGAGGGGTTATACAAACGGGTCGCTTACACCAACAGTCAACGAGGTGTCTTCCGGAAACGTCTATTCGAAAATCACTTTTGAACTGAGGTATCCTATCTCACTTAACCAGCAGGCAACCATCTATGGTCTCGCCTTCCTCGAGTCGGGCCGTGCCTGGTATTCACTGAAAGAATATAATCCTTTCAGGATGAACAGATCGGCTGGTATCGGTGTGAGGGCCAATCTTCCGATGTTTGGAATGCTTGGTGTCGACTGGGGATACGGATTTGATGAAGTGCCCGATCCTTCACTGCACAAGGATGCCAACAAATCGCAAATCCATTTTGTCATTGGTCAGCAGTTTTAATTATTAATCTAAAAGTATCGAAATGAAAAAATCAGGTGTAATATTGGCAGTGTTCTTGCTGACATCTGCTTTTACCTTTGCCCAGAAATATGCATTTGTCGATTCTGAGTACATCAGGAAAAACATCCCTGCTTTCAATACAGCCCAGGAACAACTCGACAACCTTTCAAAACAATGGGAGAAAGAGGTAGCGGACGGATATGCTGTGGTTGAACAGATGTTTAATTCCTATAAGAGTGAATCCGTACTTCTTTCACAGGATATGAAAGCCAGGAGGGAAGAGGCCATAGTAACCAAAGAGAAGGAGATAAAGGATCTTCAGAATAAATATTTCGGGATGGATGGAGAACTCTTCAAAAAGAGGGAAGAGCTTATCAAACCCATTCAGGATGAGATAATCAAAGCAATCAAGACGATTGCCGTTGAAGGAAGCTATGCTGTCATCTTCGACAGCTCATCCGGAGGCAATATTCTTTTTGCAAATCCGAAATATGATATCAGCGATCAGGTACTTGAAAAATTAGGTTATAAGAATTAATTAATTATTTTTGCATCAATAAAAAAACAAGAAAACATGAAGAAAATATTAGGAATTGCGTGTTTTGTTATAATATGTTCATTCTCAGCACAGGAAGCAAACGCCCAGAATCTGAAATTCGGACATATCAACAGGAATGAGCTTATCCAGGCAATGCCTGAATTCGATTCTGCAAATGTCCAGCTTCAGAAGTTCCGTGATGATCTGGTTAATGCCCTTGAGCTTCTGACTGTTGAGTTCAATAATAAGAATGATGCCTATACCAAGGAAAGCAAGAACCTGACTGACATAGTCAGGCAGACCAAGGAGCAGGAACTCATTGATATGAACCGCAGGATTCAGGAGTTCCAGGATAAAGCTTCTACTGATCTTCAGAACAAGCAGGTCGAACTCTTCCAGCCCGTAACAACGAAAGCTGATGAGGCAATTCAGGGTATCGGAAAAGAGAATGGCTTTGTCTATATCTTTGATGTTTCTGCAGGCCAGATTGCCTATTTCGACGAAGCAAAAAGTACAAATGTCCTGGCGCTTGTAAAAACAAAGCTCGGCATTAAATAAATTTTATTAAGATATCCCGTGACCATCCTTAACGGGATGGTCATTTTTTTAATATCTTACTGATGTGAAAAACAGACCTATCGGCATATTTGATTCAGGAGTGGGTGGGCTGACGGTGGCACACGCAGTTAAACAGATGCTGCCGGGTGAAAGCATTATCTATTTCGGCGATACTGCTCATCTTCCATATGGTGATAAATCGGCTGAAGCTATTCAGTTCTACTCATCAAGGATCACGGAGTTCCTTCTTTCATTCGATGCCAAGGTAATCCTGGTCGCGTGCAACTCGGCTTCTGCCTCTGCCTTCAGTACCCTCCGGAAGGAATTCAGCGACAAGGCCATCCTGATCGATGTCATCGATCCGGTGGTTGAATACATCGGTACCAGGGATTTCTCAAGGATCGGTGTCATCGGAACCAAAAGGACTATAAGCTCGGGGACCTACGAACAGAAACTTAAGAAAGAAAAACCATCGGCCGAAGTAGTCTCGATGGCAACACCACTGCTTGTACCGATGATCGAGGAAGGCTTTATCTTCGACGATATAAGCAATGCTATTATCAGGTCATATCTGTCAAGTGAGACCCTGAGGGGGATCGAAGCCCTTATTCTTGGCTGCACCCACTATCCCATTATAAGGAACCAGATAAACAAGTTTTTTAATTTCAATATCGAGATAATTGATTCGGGCAGAAGTGTTTCGGAAATACTGAAGACGACCCTTGAAAAGAACAACCTTCTGAACACCGGGGAAAAGGATGATGACCAGTTCTTTGTTTCGGACTATACTCCCTTTTTTGAAAAGATAGCAAGAATGTTCTTTGAGCGGGAGATAAACCTAAAAAAAGCCGATATCTGGAGCTGAAAGCCGGCATTTTCATACTTTTCAGGCAGGTATGATAGTTGTTGATTGATTATCATTGATATATGTTTCTGCAGCCTGATCTGACCGGAAGCATATTTATAAAACGGGCAAATATGATCAATATCATAAGGCAAATTTGTTTTTTGTGCGATTTTGCGCCTTTAATAAGGTAATTTTGAGCAAAATAAGAATCCAATAGGTTAAGGTAATCACAAGGCATTATGAATAAAAGGACTGAGGTTATCATCAGGGAGGAAGTGGTGATACGATTCTCCGGCGATTCCGGGGATGGTATGCAGCTGACCGGAACTCTTTTTTCCGACACTGCGGCTCTGTACGGTAATGATCTCACTACCTTTCCTGATTATCCTGCAGAGATAAGGGCCCCTCAGGGGACCGTCGGAGGAGTCTCAGGCTTTCAGGTTCACCTCGGACATTCACAGGTCAACACCCCGGGCGATTTCGCCGATGTACTTGTGGCCATGAATCCGGCTGCCATTAAGGCAAACGCAAGGTGGGTCAAACCGAAAGGGATTATTATTTATGATGAGGATAGCTTTACAGAAAAGAACATCAGGAAAGCTGGTTATGAGGAAGACCCGATAAAGGAAGAAAAACTCGATAACTGTAATATCATTGCAGCGCCAATATCATCGATGGTAAAAGAGGCGCTTAAGGATTTCGGGCTCGAACCGAAAACGGTTCTCAGGACAAAAAATATGTTTGCCCTGGGAATGGTTTACTGGTTGTTCGACAGGAAGCTGAAGCATTCAGAGGAGTATTTTGAAAAGAAATTCAGAAAGAACCCTGATATTATTCAGGCAAACAAAAAGGCACTCAGGGCCGGATATTATTATGCTGAGACCATAGATGCATTGAACCCGGTTTACAAGATCCTTCCGGCCGCCATAGCACCCGGGACCTACAGGAATATATGCGGCAATACGGCTACAGCCTGGGGCCTTCTTACGGCCGCTGAGAAAGCCGGTCTTGGCCTTTTCATAGGTTCTTACCCTATAACACCGGCCACAGGTATCCTTGAAGAACTTGCAGCGCGTAAGGACCTGGGAGTTATCAGTTTCCAGGCCGAGGATGAGATAGCCGGTATCTGTGCTGCACTGGGAGCTGCTTTTGCAGGAAAACTGGCTGTGACTTCCACCTCAGGTCCGGGGATGGCACTTAAGTCGGAAGCTATAGGCCTGGCAGTGATGACCGAACTACCTTTGGTTATAATAGATGTCCAAAGAGGAGGCCCCTCAACCGGATTACCTACCAAGACTGAACAGTCGGATCTTTTCCAGGCCCTGTACGGACGCAACGGGGAAAGTCCGGTTGTGGTTCTGGCTGCAAGCACTCCGGCCGACTGTTTCCATTATGCCTTTGAAGCCGCCAGAATTGCGATGGAACATATGACACCGGTAATCCTGCTTTCCGACAGCTTCCTTGCCAATGGTACAGAACCATGGCGTATTCCTTCCATGGAGGAACTCCCTGCCATAAATCCTCCTTTTGCCGGTAGCACGGAGACTCCGTTTTTACCATACAGGCGTGATGAGGATAAGCTGGCAAGAAAATGGGCTGTCGCCGGTACTCCGGGACTTGAACACCGGATCGGTGGACTCGAGAAGACAATCAGGGGGACAGTGTCATATACGCCTGAGAACCACGAAGAGATGGTAAAGATAAGGGCTGAAAAGGTTGAACGGGTTGCCCGCGATATTCCGGATTTAATTATACAGGGTGAGACTTCAGGCGACCTTCTTGTTGTAGGCTGGGGAGGGAAGTATGGTTACCTGATAACGGCGGTGAGGGAACTCCAGGAAGAAGGCAGAAAAATAAGCATGGTTAACTTCAACTATATAAATCCCCTTCCGAAAAACGTCGGGGAAGTATTCAGCAGGTTCAGAAGGATTCTTGTTTGCGAATTGAACCTCGGACAGTTTGCAGGTTACCTCAGGATGAAACACCAGAAGTTCTCATACGATCAGATCAACAAGGTACAGGGTTTGCCCTTTACAATACAGGAGATAAAGGAAAAGTGTATTAAAATACTGGAGGAGCTTCAATAATGACAGCATCAGAGACATACAGCTATTCCCCGAAGGATTTCAAGAGCGACCAGGAGGTAAGATGGTGCCCCGGCTGCGGTGATCACGCCATTCTCAATGCAGTACAGAAAACCCTTTCTGAACTCGGAATACCTAAGGAGAAGTTTGCTTTTATTTCAGGTATAGGCTGCTCCTCGAGGTTTCCATACTACATGAATACCTACGGCTTCCACAGTATCCATGGAAGGGCCACAGCCATTGCCACCGGGGTTAAAACAGCCAATCCTGAACTCTCGGTCTGGCTCATCACCGGAGATGGTGATGCCCTGGCTATCGGGGGCAACCATTTCATTCATGCTGTCAGGAGGAATATTGATATCAATATTATTCTCTTTAACAACGAAATATACGGACTCACCAAGGGACAGTACTCGCCAACCTCAGAAAAAGGGCTGGTGACAAAGACCTCCCCCTATGGTTCGGTTGAGGATCCCTTCTCGGTTGGTGAACTGGTTATTGGCGCCATGGGCAGGTTCTTTGCCAGGACCATTGATTCGAATGTAACACTGTCGACCCAGATCTTTGCCGATGCCGCCAGACATAAGGGTACCTCGGTGATAGAGGTTCTCCAGAACTGCGTCATCTTCAACGACGGTATCCATGAGAATATTGCCGCCAGGGAGGTAAGGGACGATCGTACTATCATCCTCCGGCAAGGGAAACCCATGATCTTTGGTAAGGATAATAATAAAGGTTTGATCCTTAATGGATTAAAACTCCAGGTGGTGGACCTTGAGAAGGACGGTCTTTCTGAAAAGGACTTGCTGGTCCATGATGTCACCGAACCCAATCCCGGGATCCACTATATGCTGGCAAATATGAAATACCCCTTGTATCCGGTAGCTCTTGGTATCATCAGGGCAGTACCCGCCCCGACATATGAAACCGAGGTCGCCGAACAGATCAGAAAGGTAAAATCAGCCTCGGCAATAAGGAATATCAATGATCTGTTTCATTCGGGTTCGACCTGGACGGTTCACTGACGATACAGCGGTCCGGTCTTTTCATTTTTCCGGTGTATGTCTTATTTTCACGGGTGAGTAATTAGGAAACCGGATCCGGCCTTGTAATCCTATTTTTACTAATTTTAAGAGCCGATCTTAAGGCTTTACGACCGATGAGCGAACCCAATCACATTCCGCCTGAATACAGGAGAATGATTCATGATCAGCAGGAGAGGCTGAAGGAACTGGGCTGCATAAACCAGACCACATATATATTGAAGGAAGGTAAGCCCATTGAAGAGACACTCCAGCAGGTAACCCTTCTTCTTCCGGCTGCATGGCAATATCCTGAATTCACTTCGGCACGGATACGTTATCAGGATAAGACCTGTGAGACTCCTTATTTCCAGGAATCGGTATGGAAGATGTATCAGGAGTTTACCACAATCGGTGACGAAAAGGGTTCAATAGAGATTTACTATACCAAAGAATTCAGTGTTGAGGATGAAGGGCCCTTTCTGAAGGAAGAAAGAGATCTGCTCCGGAACATTGCAAGTCTGCTCACCGGATATATTAACAGTTATAAGGCAAATGACTCTCATTACCGTCCGGCGCCTCCTGAGGAGGATGAATCGAAGCCTGGCGGAACAGTCAGCCGTAAGCTTCTTCAGCGTTTTCTCGAACGTCATAATGCAGAAAGGGATGTATTTCACGACCTTCAGCCCTTCAAGGTAAAGGAGATCCTCCTGGTAGCCAACCTGTACGATGCTTATTCGATTGAAGGAGAAGGCCGTTTTTCTGACCTTATGCTTGGGGAGTATTACCAGATGAGCCTCACATCCCTTCCACGGGTAACAGGGGTGTCAGGGGAGGAGGAAGTGTTCAGGAGACTGAAATCGAGGCATTATGATATGATCATCATAATGATAGGCGTTCACAGGGAAGCCCCTCTTTCTCTTTGCAGGAAGATCAAGGATAAATATCCTTACCTGCCTGCATTTCTGCTGATAAATAATCCGGCCGATGTTGACTTTATCAGGAACCAGAGAGCACTTGGTGTTCCTTTCGATAACTATTTTGTATGGACCGGAGAATCGAAAGTGTTCTTTGCCATGGTCAACCTGCTCGAAGATAAGGTTAATGTTGAGAATGATACAAAAAAGGGCCTGACCAGGATAATACTTGTTGTTGAAGATTCGGCCGAATACTACTCGACATATCTGCCCATGCTTTATACCCAGATAATGGAGCAGACCCGGAAACTTATTGAGGATGTTTCGACAGATGAGCTTTATAAGGTTCTCAAACTAAGGGCAAGACCCAAGATACTTCTGGCTTCGAACTGGGAAGATTCGATGGCGGTCATAAACAAGTACAAGGAAAGCCTCCTTTGTGTTATTTCTGACATGAGGTTTAAGAAAAACGGTGTGATGAACAATGACGCCGGTAGCGACCTTATCCGTTATATAAAACAGGAGATGCCAAACCTGCCTACCGTTCTGCAATCGTCTGACCCCGAAAATGCCAGATCGGCCTATAACTTAAAGTCAACTTTCATAAATAAGAACTCTGAGACTCTGCTTCAGGACCTTAAGTCGTTCATCAACTACTATCTTGGCTTTGGTCATTTTGTTTACCGCGACAATGCCGGACGGCAGATAGCTGTGGCAAAATCAATGAAGGAGTTTGAATCTTACCTCGAGACCATTCCTGAAGACTCGCTGGCATATCATGCCATCAGGAACCATTTTTCGCTGTGGCTCATGGCGAGGGGAGAGGTTAAGATTGCCAAAATGATAAATCCTCTTAAGCTTTCCGACTTCAGGGATCTTAAGGAGCTCCGCGGGTTCATGCTCGATATCATCAGAAAGCGCAGACGGGAACTAAACAAGGGAAAGGTTATCAACTTTGAGGAGTCAGCGGTTCTCGATGAGACCAATGTCATTTCCCTTTCACCAGGTTCTCTTGGTGGTAAAGGAAGGGGACTGGCATTTATTAACACTCTGATTTACAGTTTCGGCATAGGTAAACTGTTACCGGGTATAAATATAAAAACCCCTGCCACGGCAATCATCGGCACCGATGAGTTTGATATGTTCATGGAAAGGAATCACCTCTGGGAGAAGATACAGGAGGAGAAGGATTACGCGGTACTTAAGAACCATTTTATGTACGGCAGCCTGAGTTATACTCTCGAGAAAAAGCTCAGGATCTATTTAAAGCATATGGTTAAGCCTCTGGCTGTCAGGTCATCAAGTCTTTTTGAGGATTCAATCACCCAGCCTTTCTCAGGTATCTTTGAGACCTACCTGCTTCCAAATAACCATCCCGACCCTGAGGTTAGGCTCCGGCAACTCTCGGAAGCCATTAAGCTTGTTTTTGTGTCGGTTTATTCAAAAAATGCGAGAGACTATTTTGATGCCATCCACCATAAGGTAGAACACGAGAAGATGGCTGTTGTGATCCAGGAGGTGGCAGGTAACAGGTTTGAAGATGCCTTCTATCCTCATATCAGCGGAACAGCCCAGTCGTTCAATTTCTATCCCGTTTCACATATGAAACCATTCGACGGCTTTGCAGTCATTGGCGTTGGCCTGGGCCAGTACGTTGTCGAGGGAGAAAGGGCGTACCGCTTTTCTCCTGCATATCCGGGGATAGATATCATTTCGCAGGAAGACCTGTATAAAAACTCCCAGGTGATCTTTTATGGAGTGGATATGGCCAGGAAGGATCTAAACCTCCTTGAAGGAGAGAGTGCAGGTCTTGTTACCCTCGACATCTCGGAAGCAGAGAAGCACGGTACCCTTAAGCATTGTGCATCCGTACTCAATCCGGATAATAATACCATTACAGCCGGTCTTGATTATCCAGGTCCTCGTGTGGTTAATTTTGCCGACATCCTCAAATACAACTATATCCCGCTTGCATCAACACTCCGTACCATACTTGATCTGGTTGCCGAGGCATGCGGAACTCAGGTTGAGATAGAGTTTGCTGTGGACCTTACAAAGGATAACAGTGGAAATGCTTCATTTTACCTGTTGCAAATAAAACCGATAACCGGCAACAGGGCTGAGTATAATATTGATCCTGCCACTATAAACCAGGAAGACCTTATTCTCTTGAGCACAAAGAGTATGGGGAATGGTCTTATAAACGATATTACCGATGTGATCTATCTTGAACCTGCTAGTTTCAACAATCTGCTCACGACCCAGATGAGCGATGAGATTGACGCCATGAACCGTAAGATGTTGAATGACAACCTCCGGTATGTATTGATAGGTCCCGGAAGATGGGGGACAAGGGACAGGTTCCTTGGCATACCGGTAGCATGGCCGCAGATATCAAACGCAAAGGTGATCACTGAAGTCACTCTTCCGGGTTACCATGTCGATGCTTCACTGGGTTCACATTTCTTTCATAATGTGACCTCGATGAACGTTGGATACCTGTCTGTAAATCCCGAATCGGAGGAAGGTATGATAGCATGGGAAAAACTACGACAGCAGAAGGTATGTGAAAGAGGCAGGTTTTTTACCCATGTGAGGTTTGAAAAGCCTCTTGTGATCAAGATGGATGGGAAGAAACGGATCGCCGTTGTTTCAATGAACCAATAAATGAGGTAAGTATGACCATCATAGAAGGGATACTCGATCTTCAGAAGTTTGATTTCACGGATACTCCGTTCAATCTGTTGATGCAGAGGCGCATTCAAAGAGTGCTTATGATCTGCAGCAATTACGACAACTATATGCTTGAGGAAGACGGGAGGATCGATGAGCAGATCTTCAATGAATATGCCTCGCTTAACCTAAGGCATCCCCCTTCGTTTATCCAGACCGACAATGCTGAAGATGCATTTAAAATACTCGAGGAAGGCAATATTGATCTTGTAATCTCGATGCTGAGCCTCAGGGGTACTGATGTATTCGCTCTGGCAAAAATGATAAAGCAGAAATATGACAAGATACCCATCGTGGTTCTTACCTATTTCTCAAGGGAAGTTTCTCTCAGGCTTGCAGGGGAGGACCTTAGTGCCATCGACTATGTCTTCTGCTGGCTGGGCGACGCTTCGCTTATCCTTGCCATAATAAAGCTTATCGAGGACAAGATGAATGCAGATCACGATATTGAGAACATAGGGGTTCAGTCCATTATCCTGGTTGAGAACTCGATAAGGTATATCTCTTCCTATCTTCCGAATATTTACAGGATAGTCCTTCAGCAGTCACTCGATTTCCAAAGGGAAGCACTCAATGAGCACCAGAGGATGCTGAAGATGAGGGGACGTCCGAAGATTCTTCTTGCCAATAACTACAATGATGCCCTGGCCCTGTACAGGAAGTATAAGTATAATGTGCTCGGACTTATTTCCGATATCAGCTACAAGAGGAATGGTATTAACGATGAGAATGCAGGTATTGAGCTTTGCAGAACCGTCATGGTTGATGATGATAATGTCCCTTTCCTTCTGCAATCGTCAAATTCTGATCACCGGAAAAAGGCAGAGGACCTTGGGGCCGGGTTTATACACAAGTATTCAAAGACTCTTTCACTTGAACTGAGAAACTTTATAATTCAAAATCTGGCTTTCGGCCCCTTTGTATTCAGAAATCCTGAAACCATGGAGCCAATCGCCATTGCCACCGACCTTCAGAGTCTTCAGCAGAAACTGCTGACCATACCCGATCAGACACTGGAATACCATGCAATCCATAACCATTTTTCAAAGTGGCTGAATGCCAGGGCTCTTTTCCCGGTTGCCCAGATGTTCAAATATATCAGGAAAGAGGATTTTGAGACAATGGACGAGATGAGGAGGTTCCTCTATATCGCCATTTCAAGTTTCAGGCTTGGAAAAGGAAGAGGGGTTATAGCCAAGTTTGACAAGACAAGCTTTGATGAATACCAGATCTTCTCAAGGATAGGAGAAGGATCCATTGGCGGAAAGGCAAGAGGGCTTGCTTTCATCAACCGTATAATTAAGGAGAACAAGCTGTTCAACAAGTTCCCTGATGTGCTTATTACCATACCACGGACAGTGGTTCTAAGTACGGACATCTTTGACGAGTTCATGGATCATAATAACCTGTATTCAGTTGCACTTTCTGATCTTGCAGATAATGAGATTCTTGAAAAGTTTCTCAATGCTGAATTGCCGGGAAGGGTTTATCAGGATTTCTATGCTTTCCTTTGCGTTTCGAGGGCTCATCCCATTGCCGTGAGGTCATCAAGTAAGCTGGAAGATTCACATTACCAGCCTTTTGCAGGCATTTATTCAACCTACATGATACCCAGGATCCATGACAATAAGCTGATGGTGAAAGTTTTGTCGGATGCTATAAAGGAGGTTTATGCCTCGGTGTTTTACAAAGCGAGCAAGGCTTATATGGCAGCAACGGCCAATGTGATTGATGAGGAAAAGATGGGTATTATCCTTCAGGAAGTCTGTGGCAACAGGCATGGTGATATCTTTTACCCGACACTATCAGGGGTTGCCCGATCGATCAATTATTATCCTATCGGATCTGAGAAGGTGGAGGATGGCATTGCCAATATAGCTTTCGGACTTGGCAAGCTGATTGTTGAGGGGGGGCTTTCCCTGAGGTTCTGTCCGAAGCATCCCAGAAAGATTCTGCAACTGTCTTCCCCGGATTGCGCTCTGAGAGATACCCAGAAAGAGTTTCGTGCTCTTGATCTCAGGATAGAGAGTTTTGTGCCTTCCACCGATGACGGGGTTAACATTCTTAACCTGGGAATCAACGACGTGGTTAATGAGGGAGCCATGAAGCTTGTTGCTTCTTCGTATGACAGGAATAATAATATTCTTCGCGACGGGATAATGAGTGCAGGTCCCAGGGTTATTACCTTTGCAGGTATTCTTCAGCACAAGGCATTTCCCCTTGCCGAGATTCTTAACACTCTTCTTGAGCTTGGCCATCGCGAGATGAATAACCATATAGAGATAGAGTTTGCCGCCAACCTCGAAACACCTCCTGGTACGCCAAAGATTTTCAACATTCTTCAGATAAGGCCGGTGGTTCAGACTGATGAGACTCACAGCGTAAACCTGGGCAAGGTTAATACAGACGACGCGATCATTTATTCGGAGGCTGCCCTTGGCAATGGTTTGTTCAAGGGGATACATGATCTTGTATATGTAAGGCCCGAATCATTCAACCCGTCCGAGACCAAGAACATTGCAATTGAGATTGAAAGGATCAACTCAAAGTTTGTCAGGGAAGGAATTGGATATGTCCTTGTTGGTCCCGGCCGCTGGGGCTCAACTGATCCATGGCTGGGGATCCCGGTAAAATGGCCGCAGATTTCGGCCGCCCGGCTTATTATCGAATCGGGACTTAAGAACTACAGGATTGATCCCAGTCAGGGTACTCACTTTTTTCAGAACCTTATATCGTTCCGTGTCGGATATTTTACCCTTAACCCGTTTATCGGCGAAGGACAGTATGATGTCGCTTCCCTTAACCGGATGAAACCCGAATACGAAGACAGGTTCATAAGGCATGTGAGGTTTACTGAGCCGCTCAACATCATGATTGACGGCCGGAAACATATAGGGGTGATTTACAAGCCAGGAAAGGGTGTTTAGTCTGCCTGGGCCTGATCGACGTTCACATCGCCGTTTATCTTCCTGACAAGACCCTGAAGCACTGAACCAGGTCCCACCTCTGTAAATGACAGGGCTCCGGCACTGATCATGTTGCGGATGCTCTGCGCCCATCTGACAGGAGAGGTCAGCTGCGAAACAAGATTAACCTTTATAGTTGCGGGATCAGTGGAAGGATTGGCATTTACGTTCTGGTAGACCGGACAAACAGGTTTATGAAATTCAGTAATCCTGATAGCCTCTTCCAGTTCTTTGCGGGCAGGCTCCATGAGGGGAGAATGGAAGGCACCCCCGACGGCAAGCTTCAGGGCACGTTTTGCACCTTTTTCCTTAAGGATGCCAATAGCCAGGTCGATGCTTTCAATACTTCCGGAGATGACTATCTGACCGGGACTATTATAGTTGGCAGGTACGACAATTCCGGGAACCGTATGGCATACTTCTTCAACCAATGCATCATCAAGTCCGATAACGGCTGCCATTGTTGAGGGAGTGATATCACAGGCCTTCTGCATGGCAAGAGCTCTTTTAGACACAAGTACCAGACCATCTTCAAAAGACAGAGCCCCTGCTGTCACGAGGGCAGAAAACTCTCCGAGTGAATGACCTGCAACCATATCAGGGGCGAACCTGTCACCCATCACTTCAGCCAGTATTACAGAATGAAGGAATACTGCAGGTTGTGTGACACTGGTCTGCTTAAGATCAGCATCTGATCCTTTGAACATCAGTTTTGTAATTGCAAACCCAAGGATGGAATCAGCTTTGTCGAAAAGATCCCTGGCCTCTTTGCGGCTTTCGTAAAGATCTTTTCCCATACCCGGGAACTGTGCCCCCTGTCCGGGGAATATAAATGCTTTCATAGCAGGTTATTTGATGGGTTACTGTATGCAGATCTTTCAACTGACTCTTATGCTTCAGTGAAGCTTTGAACCAATAAGATGAACAAATTCCTCGCGGGTCTGGAGATTACTCAGAAAGATTCCGGTAAAGGCTGAGGTAGTGGTGACAGAGTTCTGTTTCTGAACCCCCCTTATCTGCATGCACATGTGCTGGGCTTCAATGACCACTGCCACACCAAGCGGATTCAGACAGTCCTGGATGCAGTTCCTGATCTGTGTGGTCAGTCTTTCCTGTACCTGAAGCCTTCTTGAGAAAGCTTCCACCACACGCGCGATCTTGCTAAGGCCGGTTATATATCCGTCGGGAATGTATGCAACATGTGCCTTCCCGAAAAAAGGGAGCATATGATGTTCGCACATCGAGTAAAGATCGATGTCCTTGACAAGAACCATCTGTTTGTATTCTTCCTTGAATTTTGCCGAGTTGATTATCTCGCAGGGATTCTGGTTATAGCCCATCATAAGGAAGTTAAGTGCCTTTGCAACCCTTACAGGAGTATTCTTCAGACCTTCTCTTTCGGGATCCTCGCCAATGAGTTTGAGCACCCTGTAGTAAATGTCAGAAAGTTCCTTTATGTTCTCTTCATTCCAGGTCTCCACACGGTTGTAACCGTTTGTGCCTGTCGCACAGCCTGAGCCGTTATTATCATTTTCAATATTATCAGCCATAGTATTCAACAGAATTATTCTCGGTTTCTTCTATCCTGATGCAGTGCAGAAACGCTCCTGTTTCCTCGATGAAAGGGCGGAGCACATTCCAGACAGATAAGGCAAGATTCTCGGTGGTTGCTATTTTGTCATGCATAAAATCAACCTCCGTATTAAGGTTTTTATGATCAATCTTATCAATAACCTGTTCCCTGATGATCTTTTTCAGTTCATTCATGTTCATCACGAAACCGTTTTCTCCCGATATCTCGCCCCTGATCGTGACATACAACACGTAGTTGTGCCCATGCCAGTTCGGATTCGAGCATTTGCCGAACACCTTCAGGTTTTCTTCATCGGTCCATTCCTGCCTGAACATTCTGTGAGCTGCAGAGAACCTTTCACGCCGGGTGAGATAGATCATTGTGCCGGTAATAAATTAGCCATTCTGTGCGGCAAATTTGATTTATTTAATTTATAAAAGCAATACATTTACCCGGTTCTTTTAATAAAAAGCAGATCTTTATATTAATGTCGTACAAAATTTTATGTGTATCGGCCACTGAAATGGAAGCCCGTCTTGCAGATTATGATCGGCCCGGCCTGCCCTTGTCTGAAAATATTTATATAAACGGACACGTCATCAGCAGGCTGGTCACCGGAGTGGGTTCTGTCTTTACTTTATGGGGACTGAAACAGTGGCTTTGTGCCAACGGCACCCCCGATCTGATCATTAACACTGGGATTGCCGGCAGTTTCAGGGATGAGATCAGGCCCGGAGATGTTGTAATGCCTGTTACCGACTGCTTTGCCGACTTTGGAACAGAGTCGGGAGAAGGATTTTCAACGGCCTTTGAATCGGGGCTGGCTGATCCCGACATGTTTCCCTTCAGCAGGGGAATCCTGAGAGCTGAGAACCGGTTTGTCGCGAAGGCTGCTGATATGGTCAGATCAGTTCACGCGGCAACTGTAAATACTGTATCCGGTACAAAGGGCACTATTGAAAGGATTAGAACTGAATTTAATCCGGATATCGAGACAATGGAAGGCGCTGCTTTTTTTTATCTTTGCGCTATGGAAAAAGTGCCTTTTATGGCACTCAGGGCGATCTCAAACATGATTGAGATAAGGGACAGGAGCAGATGGAATATCCCGCTTGCCCTTGAAAACCTTGAGGCAAGGCTTGTTGAATTTATTAATTCGCTTTAGTAATATGAAACCCACGTGTATTGCATCCATAAAAAGTCATGTAAATAATTCACATACATGTGGGCTTTTCCTTTTAAGAAGGACAGGTTATCAGAAAATAAAATTCAAAAATAAATACTGATGAAACTGACATTGGGTTTCTCTCCATGTCCGAACGATACCTTCATTTTTGACGCGATGGTACATGGGAGAATTGATACAGAGGGGCTGGAGTTTGAGTATTTTCTTGCTGATGTTGAGGAGCTTAACAGAAAGGCCTTTGCAGCAGAAGTAGATATCACGAAGATCAGTTATCATGCTTTTGCATACGCGGCGTCCGGTTACCGTCTGCTCGATTCGGGATCGGCTCTGGGATACAAAAACGGACCACTGCTTGTCGGCAGGAAAAAGATAAGCAATAAAAAACTGGAAAACTCAAGGATAGCCATACCGGGAAAGTACACCACGGCTAACCTCCTGCTTGGGATTGCGCTGCCGGAAGTCCGGAACAAGACCGAGTTTCTCTTTTCGGATATCGTTGATGCCGTACTTGATGATAAGGCAGATGCTGGTCTTATTATTCATGAAACCAGATTCACATATCCTGAAAAGGGCCTTGTGAAGATTCTCGATCTTGGTGAATACTGGGAGAAGATGACCAGGCTTCCGATACCGCTGGGAGCCATAGTCATCAACCGCCGGATTCCTGTTGAGACGGCTCTTAAGGTAAACAGGATATTAAGGAAGAGCATTGAGTTCGCCTATGACAATTCACAGCTGTCGTTCGATTTTGTGCAGTCACATGCCAGGGAGATGGATAGCAGCGTGATGAACAGCCACATTAAGCTATTTGTTAACAATTACTCCATTGACCTGGGCAGGAAAGGCAGAAAGGCTGTCACCGAATTATTCAGGATTGCTTCAGAAAGGGGAATCATACCCGTTTGTCCCGATGACATATTTCTGACCTGAATCCTGGCTTTTTTGTCGGATGATTTGATTAATTTTGATAGTAATACTGATTATTCTGAAAAAGCAGGTATTATTAATTAAACTCAGATAACATGGCCTTTAAACTACCAGAATTAAACTATGGGCTTAACGAACTTGCGCCCATCATCAGTCAGGAAACCATGGAGTTCCATTACGGAAAGCATCATCAGGCATATGTGAATAACCTGAACGCACTGATTCCGGGAACCGAATTTGAGAATTCCAGCCTCGAGGCTGTTATACTCAAAGCGGAGGGAGCTATTTTCAATAACGGAGCCCAGGTCTGGAATCACTCCTTTTACTTTGGGTCCTTCTCACCCGATGGCCCCAGGGTACCCTCGGGGGCTATGGCAAAAGCCATTGATAGCTCTTTCGGCTCCTTTGATTCTTTCAGGGAACAGTTCTCAAAGGCAGCAGCCACCCTTTTCGGTTCAGGCTGGGTATGGCTTGCGGCCAATACAGATGGTACGCTAAGGATAGTTCAGGAGCAGAATGCAGGCAATCCTCTGATTAAAGGACTGAGACCTATTCTTACATGCGATGTCTGGGAACATGCTTACTATATTGACTACCGCAACCGACGTCCCGACTACATAAAAGCATTCTGGGATATACTCGACTGGGATGTTATCGGTAAGAGATACTGACTGATTTTTCAGGTCATTGGTAATGACCATCACTCCGGGCCGGAATGTGGTAATCCTTACCGGTTGAGAACCTGACCGGCCGTAACTACCGGGCCGGTGGCTCTGGCAGTGCATGAAATGGTTTCCTGCTTTACGTATTTTTTATTAGATTGCGGGGCTTTTAACTATTTATATTATGTTCAGAAGAATTATTTCCGTCACAGTCTTTATCCTGATGCCTGTGATGGTCGGCGCTCAGCATGCGAAAGTCATTGAGCGTATCATTGAAACCGGTAAATCGGATAACCGGACCATGGATCATCTCGATATTATTGCCAACCGTTTCGGGGGCCGGCTTTCAGGTTCCGATGCCTATGAGAATGCAGCACTCTGGTGTGCTTCCCGTTTCCGTGAATGGGGTATGGAGGTTATAATGGATGAAGCCGGTTCGGTACCTGTGGGTTTCGACAGGGGACCGTGGTCAGGAAGACTATTGTCTGATAACGGTATGATACTTCATTTTGCCACTCCATCTTATACTTCAGGCACGAAAGGAGTTCAGAGGGGACATGTGCTCATTGAGCCGAAGACCCTTGACGAATTCAACCGCATGAAGGGAGCCCTTAAAGGAGCATGGGTGCTTATCGGTGGAAAGAATAACGGGATGCCTGTCGATTTTTCTGCTACCGGCGATTCACTCAGGGCAGCTGTGATAATGCATAACGACTCGGTAAGAAAGATAAACGATGAGATTGCAAGGGAACACTTTGAGAATCCTCAGAAACCTTCAAAGGCACTTATTCCCCTCAGGGAAGAACCGGCACTTTTTTACAGGGAGATGGTCGCGGCAGGCATACTTGGGACCATTCAGTCGTCGGAAGTGCCCATAAGAGCCCTGTACGACAGGAAAAATCTGAATAAGCTTGACTTTGAACACCTTCCGCAGATATGTGATATCAAACTGGATGAGAACCAGTATTCAGTTATCGAAAAGATGACAAAGGAAAGACGCTATTTCCTTCTTGAGTTTGACATACGTAATCATTTCAAACCCGGTCCGGTTCCCTATTGCAACGTTATTGGGGTAATCAGGGGAAGTAAGTATCCCGATGAATATGTTATGATGGGTGCCCATCTTGATGCCTATGATGTTGCCACAGGAGGTGTAGATGACGGATCGGGCGTATCACCGGTGATGGAGGCTGCCAGGCTTATCATGAATGCAGGAGGAAAGCCTGAAAGGACCATTCTCGTATGCCTGTGGGCAGCTGAAGAATATGGTCTTTATGGCTCAAAACATTGGGTTGAGGCAAACAAGGACAAACTGCCGCGGATATCAAATTATTTCAACCGCGACTCAGGACCTACGGTAGCCTCAGGGGTGACGGTTCCGGAAGCTATGTACAGCGATTTTCTCAGGATTGCTGGACCTCTGAATGATATAAATCCGGATTTCCCATTTAAGGTTAAAATTAACACAAATCCTCCACGGCCCAGACCTGTGACTGCAGGAGGCTCTGATCATGCATGGTTTGCTATAAACGGCGTTCCCACAATCTCATTCGATATCCCTGATGTAAAGGGTTATGATTTCAACTATGGTGAGATATGGCACACTGAAAATGATCTATACAATAAAAGTATCAGGGAATATCAGGAACATACCGCCATTGTTACGGCAGTTGTGGTCTACGGAATGGCAAACCTTAACCATCTGATGTCGCGCGAGGGCTTATATGAGGAAAAGACTGTCAGGTAAATAAAACATAAAAAAGACGCATTATGAATTTCAGTGAACTGGTTCTAAAGACACGATCGTGCAGACGTTTTGATGAAAGTGTTGCTATCGGAAGGCAGGTACTGGAAGACCTTGTTGATCTGGCAAGACTATCGCCTTCAGGGGCAAACCGGCAGCCACTGAAGTATCTTTTGTTTTCCACTCCTGAAGATTGCCGCAGGGTCTTTCCATCCCTGGCATGGGCTGCCTATCTGAAAGACTGGGAAGGACCCGTGGAAGGTGAAAGACCATCGGGATATATCGTGATCCTCGGCGACAGGTCGATAGCTGAAGGCTTCGGTGTCGATCACGGAATTGCTGCCAGGACGATACTCCTGGGGGCAACAGAAGCCGGACTGGCAGGGTGTATAATTGCCTCAGTAAAGCACACCATGCTCAGAGAAGAGTTTTCAATCCCTGAACAGTATGAGATACTCCTTGTGCTGGCGCTGGGAACGGAAGCTGAGAACATAGTAATTGATGAGGTGAAAAATGATGATATAAAGTACTGGAGGGATGAGGAGGATAACCATCATGTGCCCAAAAGGGCTCTCAATGATATTATACTTAATCACTGATATCACCCTGTATCATGAAACATTTAATTTCTGCTGTACTCCTTTGCTGTATCAGTCTGCTTAATTTACATGGACAGAATACCACGACTGATGAGGCCCTGATCAGGATCAACGGAATTGTTATGGACGCCCTGACCATGGAACCATTACCCGGATCTCAGATAACTTCAGGTAATCGTTTTTATTCCGCCGCCAGTGAGGATGGACGATTTTCATTTAACATAAGAAGGAAGGATACCCTTGTCTTCAGTGTTGTCGGATACAAGCCGGTGTTTTTCATTCTTAATGATACCCTCATTGGCAGAGAATTTAATGCCGGGATATATATGCATCCGGATACTCTTTCGATAGGAGAGGTGATCATAATTCCGAGACTGGCAGCACTTAAAAGAGAGATACTGAAACCGGCTTCTGTTCCTGATCCCAAGATCGAGAACGCCAGATATAATCTTGCCGTTTCGGCGTATCAGGGAAGGGTAGGACAGGTCAAACTTGGCGATCCGGAGTCGAACTACGAGATTTTACGGCAGAAACAGAGCACTGAGGCATATGAGAAGGGTGGAATCCCTTCCGACCGTATACTCGGTCTCAGTCCTTTTATGATTATTCCGGCCGCCTGGCTTCTCATTAACGGCCTGCCGGAAAAGCCGCCGGCTTTGAAACCCGACCTGACAGTCAGTGAGATAGAACAGATTAACAAGAGATATCTGGAAAGCCTCAAAAGAAAAGATCCCTGAGACACTGCTCTGATCTCAGACAACAAGGCCGGAAAGGCCAGGGCTTATCCCTTGTAGAAAACAGCCTTGATTATATGGCTGGCTATTTTTGGATTTTCCTTCAGACGCCGTGTTGAATAACCAAACCATTTCTTACCAAAGGGAACGTAGACCCTCATCTTGTTCCCATTCCTGACAATGCTTTCCCTTAATGCTGGAGTTACTCCGTAGAGCATCTGGAATTCGTACATGTTATCAGGGACATTCAGGGTCTTTATCAGCCGGTAAGCTCCGTCAATAAGAAACCTGTCGTGGGTGGCAATGCCTGCATAGATCCTGTTCGTCAGGCAGAATTCAAGATCTTCAAGATAGTGTTGGTTTATCTCCTCGTATTTTTTGAAAGAGATTGATTCGGGTTCTATATAAATACCCTTACAGAGGCGGAAATTGAGAGGATGTTCCTCATTGTTCATCCCTGCCATGGCCCTGATGTCACCAAGAGTACGCTTCAGATAGGCCTGAACCACCAGACCGGTATTTGCAGGAAACTCAGAGTGGAGCCTCCTGAAGAGTTCTATCTCAAGGTCGGTGCAGGGAGAATCCTCCATGTCGATCCTAATAAAACTCCTGTACGAGGCGGCCCTGGCAATTATTTCCCTTATATGTTCATAACACTTTTCCTTATCGATGAGCAAACCGAAACTGGTCGGCTTAAGCGAGTAATTTCCGTCAATACCTGCAGCTTCAGTGGTGTCAATGAGACTGAGATATTCTTTTTTATTCTCTTCAGCTTCTTCAAGGCTTGTAATAAATTCTCCCAGGACATCAAGAGTGACCTTGATCTTCCTGCTGTTCAGTTCGCGCGAGACCCTCAGGGCGTCTTCAATGGTTTCACCTGAGATATAGGATTTTGAAAAGATCCAGATAAACTTCTTCGGAAAGAAGGGAAGAATGGAAGCGATCAACCTGTTAAACATCGGATACTGTCTTTAAGAAATTTGGTTAATAAGGATTTGATTCACTAAAAATAAGGATGTATTTAATAAATGCTAAGAAAATTTATCAAAAAACGTAATTAAATGACCTTTGTCACGTATAAGGGATGATTTAAGACAGATTTTGTTATATTAACTAAAAAAACCAACCGGATGCAACCATTTCCACTGTCTGATGGTCTGTCCTATGTCCCCGGGTTATGACGAGCGACGAGGAAATAATAGAGGGATGTAAGGGTCATAAAAGGAAAGCGCAGCAGATGCTGTATGACAGGTATTCGCGCTTACTTTTTGGCATATGTCTGAGATATGCTTCCTGCAGGGCTGAAGCTGAGGATATATTGCAGGAGTGTTTTTTGAAGATATATTTCAGCATAAGTGATTATTCCGGGACAGGTTCATTTACAGGATGGATGAGAAGGATTGCAGTGAATACGGCGATTACTTCTTATCATAAAAATCTGAAATTCAGGCACTATGTTGATATTGACGAATATATCACCATTGAGACTGGAAATGCTGGTTTTGAGGAAGATCTTTTCACTTCTGACGAGCTGTACGGGATTCTTAATGATCTTCCTGCAGGATACAGGATGGTCTTTAACCTGTATGCTGTTGAAGGATATAAACATAAGGAGATAGCTAGCATGCTTGGGATAGATATCAATACATCAAAGTCGCAGTATAGCAGGGCCAGGGCAGTCATAAGGGAAAAGCTTGAAGAAATGCGAAAACTGAAGGATAATTACATGGGGTGATAATGCTTTCATAGAAAAATGAAGGAACAAAAGGCAGATATGGATATTGACGACCTTTTCAGAAAGCTTGAAGGAGCAGGTCCGGATCCTTCTCCGGCGGCAGGCCGCCTTCTGATGAAAAAGCTTGCTGTAAGGGAGTTTCTGCGTTTCAATCCTTCAAGGTTCAATATATATTATGCTGGTCTGGTTGCGTTATTTACAGCAGCAGCCCTTTATGTGATGCTTTCTTCCGGCACGGTCTCTGAGCCGGATGATGGTCCGGAGTTACCATCGGTAATTGATAAAGCCGATACCCTGGTTATCCAGGGCGGAATGGCAATCCCCCTGCCTCAGCAGGCAGACCAGTCGCGATCAACAACGTTTCAGGCCTCCTCAGGCACAGGAGTTGTAAGCGGGTCGGACAGGAAAGGGACCAGACCCAAAAAGGAAAGGAATATCAAAGATCGACATGAATATGGGCTTACTGAGATCCTTGAAAACCGGGTATTGACAAGTCCGGCTCTATATATATCCGATTCTTCAGCAAAGGGACTCCGGTCTGGTTCTCCACAGGGGCCGTCAATTGAAGCCTCTGTTAGTTCCGGGTGCGCTCCGCTTAAGGTAAAATTTTCAACCGGCAATGCCGATTTTAGTTCATGTTCCTGGTCATTTGGCGACGGAGGGACATCTGTTGAGCCTGATCCGGTATGGATTTTTTCAACCGAGGGAGAATTCACTGTTGTCCTGACTCTTTTCCTCAACGATGGGACAGAAAGAACTGAATCGGTGCTGATATCCGTTTACGGGAAGCCGAATGCATTTTTTGAAATACTGCCGTTGAAACCAGTGATTCCCGATGATGAAATAAGCTTTGTGAATTATTCATCGGGGGCCGTAACCTATAGATGGGATTTTGGTGACGGAGGCAACTCGGGTCTTTTTGCGCCTGTCTACAGGTACAGGTCTTTTGGTACATACGATGTAACTATGATAGCCATATCGGAAAAAGGATGCAGCGATACTCTTGTCATAAAGGATGCTTTTGGGGAAAACGGCTACTTTATTGATTTTCCGAATGCCTTCATACCAAATACCGGAGGACCTTCTGACGGGCGCTATTCAAGGAGCAGTGATGAGATGGCCCATATTTTTCACCCTGTATATTCAGGAGTCACTGAGTATGACCTTAAAATCTTCAGCAAAACAGGGATCCTGGTTTTTGAAACGAATGATATTCATACCGGATGGGATGGATATTATAAGGGACATTTAAGCAGCCCCGGAGTTTACGTCTGGAAAGTAAGCGGTGCTTTCGCAAACGGGGAGCCTTTTTTCAGAACAGGAGACCTGATCATTATCAGAAACGGGAATTAATATTAGCCTGATTCCTATCCCAAAAAATCAACATGTATGACATTTTGTTCAAAAATGATGTCACTTTTTGAACAAAATTCCGTTTAATGAATAAAGTTATTGGATGCAATTGACTATTTTCGTCGTATTAACCTAAAACAGTGGCTATTTTGCT
>CAZBQM010000039.1:0-24529 GCA_964494045.1 uncultured Rikenellaceae bacterium | reverse complement strand
TTTCATTTTATAACTAAAATTATTTCTTGTCGTACACCCTGGTAACCTTACGTTCACCATTGGGAGTGTTCATGATGCTCACAACTGACAGATTGCCCTCGGCGTTCAGGCTCCAAGCTTCAGATGTCTTCATCTCGTTGGTCTGACCGTTAAAATTAAGACTCATCGTGGTAACGACGTCAAGGGTCTTTCCATCGGCCGACCATTTGGCCACTGATTTGCTTTCACCCCTGCCTGTGGTGTTAACGGTTTCCTTTCCGTCGAGGCTATACTTCGTTGTGGTTGTCATGGCCTGTCCATCCATGCCCTGCATAGTCCTTTCCATTACGAGCATGCTGGCATCCTGTTTAACAACCATATCACCGCCGCCGAAACCACCGGGACGCTGTCCGCCTCCACCCATCCCCTGGGGTGGCTGGCCCATATCACTCTTTGAGGCATTGAATGCCCACGAACCTGAAAAATTTGCTTTTGAACCCTGGGCATTGACAGTAAGTGGTGTACATAATAATGCCAAGAGTAGTGCCATAGACACTGACTTCAACAAAAAGAATTTTTTCATTTGTAACAAGGTTTTATTGGTTTATAACAATAGACAACCCTGACACAAAAAATATTCCGGATAGTTTGAAAATCAAAATACTATCCTTTGCCTATTGATATACCGGATCCGATATTCAGAAAATTGATTCCCCGTGGCTATTTTGATTCTTCCCCGGAATCGGCTTTTGTTTTATCAGATTCGTCATCAACTTTTGATGCTTTCTTGAAATCCTTAAGTCCCTGTCCTATTCCCTTCATCAGTTCAGGTATCTTTCTGCCACCGAAAAGAAGAACAACAACAAGAAGGATTAATATGATCTCAGTAGCTCCTAATCTTCCCATAGTTTTTACTGTTAGTGATAATTGTATAAAGATACAAAAATCAGGGCAATAAAAAAACAGGTGGATACAATAACCTGCGGGGTCCGGTTACCTGATCATGAAATCGAGAAGGGGTTTTTCGCCCAGGTAAGCTACCAGATTATCATCCTTCCTGAGAGGGCCCACACCCGCCGGGGTTCCTGTAAATATCAGATCTCCGGTTTTAAGGGTAAAAAAGCGTGAGACATATGAAATAATCTCATCGACACTGAAGATCATATCGGCTGTATTGCTTTTCTGGACAGTCTTTCCATTTATTTCGAGCCTGAAGTCGAGATTGTTTATTTCATCAGGTGATGATAGTTCAATGAAATCCCCTACCGGGGCAGCCCCGTCAAACCCTTTGGAGATTTCCCAGGAGATCCTGTCTCTCGATAACCGTGCCTGAATATCACGGGCAGTAATATCTATGCCGACAGTGACCTCATTGTAATAACGGTGGGCGAATCTTGTTTCAATCCCTTTTCCCAGTTTGTTGATTTTCACTACCACCTCAGTCTCATAGTGTATCTCTGAGGAAAAATCGGGAAGGAAAAAGGGCTTGTTTTTCTTTAGAAGTGCTGAATCGGGTTTCATGAATACTACAGGCTCTTCAGGGAATGACCTTCCCATTTCAATAGCATGCTTTCTGTAGTTAATTCCTATGCAGATAATTTTCATCCTTGAATGGTTTATTTATTATAGATCAGAGTAACCACACATGTCTGAAAAGATTTTATTCCCGTGTATGTTCTGATTTTCTCAATCATGTGGGTTTAATAAATATCAGGCCTTTCCGAAAGATCTGAGTTTTATCTCAGTCAGTATCTTTTTTGTATACAGAGGGAAGTCTCCGTTCATCATCCATGAATAATAGGAAGGTTCTTCTTTCAGGACCTTCTCTACCGGTTTTCCCTTATGTTTGCCGAAGTTGAAGATCTCAACGCCTTTTTCGTCATAAATAATACGACCGGCAAAGTCGGCCGAGTTATTGAAAGCACTTATTTCAGCCAGCTTATCAACATCATTTTCAAGATCCTGATATCTGTCAAGTTGCGACTTAAGGACCTCATAGGTGGCTGCCGTATCAGCTTTCGAGCTATGGGCGTTGGCGAGAACCTTTCCGCAAAAGAACTGGTATGCTGCAATCAGGGTTCGCTGTTCCTTCCTGTAGAAGATAACCTGGGGATCGACATATTTTCTCTTTCTGAAGTTAAAGTCGATGTTGGCCCTCAGAAACTCCTCAGCCAGAACAGGTATGTCGAATTTTATTGCATTATATCCGGCGAGGTCGCATCCCTCGAGAAAGGTGGCAAGGTTCTTTGCCACTTCCCTGAAGACCGGAGCATCAGCAACATCTTCATCGGTGATACCGTGGATCTCAGTCGATCTGGGCGGAATGGGCATTTCAGGATTGATACGTGTGGTCATCCATTCCTCCTGTCCGTCAGGATCCACCTTAAGAATGGATAGTTCCACAATCCTGTCGGTGGCAATATTGATCCCGGTTGTCTCGAGATCAAGAAAAGCCAATGGACGTTTAAGTTTGAGTTCCAACTATCAGGCGTTTATCATCATTGGCATCAGGAGCATCAGAAGGCCTTCAGATTCGTTGTCAGTTTCGGCCGGAAGGAAAAGCCCTGCCCGTGTCGGGTCAGCAAGCTCGATGACAACATCCTGCGATACGATGTTAGCAAGTATCTCAAGCAGGAATACCGATTTAAAGCCTATCTCTATCTCTTCACCTTCATACACACACTTCACTCTTTCGTAAGCTGATATAGAAAAATCAATATCCTGGGCCGAAACAGTGATCTGGTTGCCCTTAAGCTGCAACTTAACAAGATTGCTTGCCTGGTTCGAGAAAACAGAAACCCTTCTTAAGGTATTATAGAATTCAACCCTGTCAATGGTGATCTTCCTTGGATTATTCTTGGGTATGACAGAGTTGTAGTTGGGATAGTTCCCCTCGACGAGCCTGCAGACAATCCTGTAGTCGTTCAGATTAAAGAAAGCATTCTTGTCATCAAACTCAACAGTAACAGCACCCTCTTCCCTTGGAAGTATATTCTTAAGCAGGGAAGCCGGTTTCTTAGGAAGAATAAATGATGAACTGTCCTCAGCAACGGTGTCAAGCCTCTGGTACCTCACCAGTTTGTGGGCATCGGATGCCACAAAGGTGATACCGTCGGGGGAAGCTTCAACAAAGATACCTCCCATCACCGGACGTAACTCATCATCAGCAGTCGCAAAAATGGTCCGGCTGATACCTGCAAGCAGAATATCAGCATTTATTGAAAACGATGACCTCTTATCCTTTTTTATGGCAGGCAGAGCCGGGAAATCAACCCCGTTCTGACCCATCACACTGAATTTTCCATTCTCGGAGTTTATTACAACCGCCATGGTCTCAAGATTAAGTTCAAAGGCCAGCGGCTGTGCCGAAAACTCTTTCAGTGTATCCAGAAGTATCCTTGCAGGAAGAGCAATTATCCCATCTCCTTCAGCATTCTCAAGCTTCATCCTGGTTATGAGAGTCGATTCAAGATCAGAAGCAGTTATCTCAAGGTCGTTACCCGAAAGGTTGAAAAGGAAATTATCAAGGATCGGAAGTGTGTTCTTCGAGCTTATTACCCTGCTGATGGCCTGCAAATGACCAAGAAGTTCGGTACTGGATACAACAAATTTCATCTTATTAAAATATTAAAGTTTACCACTTGGTGTCTGAATATATTAATTATTTACCCATCAATATATTACAGCATTTTTACGTTCGATTTCTTAAATATCAATATTACAAAAAAATTCAATTATCCTCAAAATAAATTAATCGCTCAAGAAATACGATCGTTTCTTGAGGAGGGGGTCAATATCAAAATATCTTACTATAAAGATATTGTCGTTTACCTTACTTTTCCCCCATAACCGGTCTGTGTCAGGAACAGGATCTGATCCGGAAAACCTGTGCCACAACTTCAGTACAACAGAGTCACCATCAACAGGTGTCAGGGTTATTTCATAAGCAGGTACGGATGACTCTATCTCCGACTTTTCGCGCTCAGTGATATCAAAAGCCCAGTCTTCGAAGGGAACCCTGGTGAAATACGATATATATCTTTTTATCTTTTCCTGGTCAGCCTCATTTATTTCTTTCCCATTGACTGACAATACAAAATCGTCTCCTTTCCGTTTAAGCATGAAGGATGAAGCCGTATCTGAAAAATTATCGAGCCGGACTGACTTTACCGATGAGGGGAGGTGACTGAATATGGTGAAGTTTTGCCAGTAAAGAGGATTGGTGGTGAAAACTCCGGAAATATCACCATCAAAACCAGGGAAATATACTATAAAAGGTTTAGACCGTTCACTGACCTTCATGATGTTACCATACACATTCGATTTTGTGGCATAAACCAGGAATGATCTGAGCAGCCTTCTGTTGCCATAAACAGATACCTTAACGGCTTCTATACCCCTGGTGCTTACCTCGGCACTGAACAACTCAGGTGAGACCGGCGATTTGATATTCATCTCAGCCAGTATCCTCACAATATTCACTATACTGCTTTTTCTGGCTTCTTCGGTCCCGTTAACCATCCATTCACCAGCATCGTTTTTTTCAAGGATAACGCTGCTTCCTTCCGAACTTAACACGATACGGGTAATCTCCGCCCCCTCTGCCACTGCAAAATCAGTGTCTGCCGTGCCAAAGGGGCGACGCTCCCTGGCAAGAAAGAGAAGCAGAGCAAGGGCAGCCAGACCCGCTGCGATGAACAGTAAAGTCTTCCTGCTCATATCCCGGTTTTTTTGTACCTGCGTCTTCTGAAGAAGGAATAAGCAAGTCCGTAAAGTATTACAACTGCCACCGGACCGGCAACATTTATTATCTGCCACATGGTCTTTTCCTCCCTTATCTTTGCCCTGTTAAGAAGGCGCATCTTCATCTCCCTTGACCTGAGCCCGAGAAGACCTTTGTCGTCGGTCAGATAGTTCAGGCAGTTTATAAGAAAATCCCTGTTCCCGAACATCTGCCCGGTGTACCTGTCCTGTCCCAGCGGATAAGGAGCCTCAGAAGTACCGTTCCTCATGATATCATTCCTGATGACATCACCGTCGGCAACAACTATCATCCTTGTCGGAACGCTTTCAATCATTATCTTAATATTGCTCTCACCGGTAAGCCTGTCGGTGATCCGGTTTCTGAATGCTGAAGGAAAGACACCTTCGAGAAGTACTGATACAGGAAGTATGCCCTTCGTAAAAGTTCTTTCATCGGGTGCAACGGCAGCCTCCTCAAGTGAGATCTCTGCGGGGGGTGAAAGAACCCTGGTAAGTGGAGAGGTCGATAGCAGGACAGTCTTTTTAATCTGCGGATCAAGTCCCACAGTATCAAGATAATTGACAAACTGACCCCTTACCTTGTTAATATTCCTTGTTACGAAGTGTGCTGCAGAGGGATTGAGCAGTGGATACCAGGGCCAGGGTGCAGGAACGACCTGCCGGTTGCTTTCGCCTGTCAGAACGGTCAGGGGTATCAGGCTGCAATCAAGGTCCTGTACCGAAACAGGATTCAGCCGGATACCATACCTGAAAAGCTGGTCATCGAGGTTCAGTGGCCTGTAAATTGAAGTACTGCGTCCCAGGGTAAGGGAATCGCTGTCGACATATACCTCCTCAAGGAGCCACAACACTTTGCCTCCGTTCATTACATACTGGTCGATGACAAACTTGTCGTTTTCGGCAAATTCCTTTTCTGGGCCGGCGACAATAATGGCAGCATAATCATCGAGAATCCCCGGTTTCCCACCGATTATTCCCCTGTCGATTGTAAAGAAGCGGGCCAGGTTAAGGGTGAGGTCACCGGTTTCAATCTCGGAGTATTCATCATGACCTTCGATGAAGGCAATCTTGTATATTGTGTCGGTACTCAGGGTGGCAATGGTCTGTATCATCTCATATTCAAGGCCTTCTATTGAATGCAGGAGGTTCTGTTCTGCTGAGACAGCCTGATTGTTCTTCAGAAAATTCACAGGCACCTCAGTCCCGTTATAGTTTACAAGCATACCCGGGAAAATGATCTTCTGGCTTGAGCCACCCTCTTCATCACCTGCCTGTATGTTTACCGGGTTCAAACCTTTACTGATAAGCGATTTATATTGGGCTTCCCTCTGTCCGGCATCTTTTGCCGCAGAAGGATTGATAAACTCAAAGTCAATTTTCCTTCGCGAAAGAATCCTGAATTCATCAAGCAGTTCCCTGACACTTCTTCTTAGTTTCTTAAATTCAACAGGCATATCGCCATCGAGCCAGACCTGTATATAAATATCGTTTTTCAGTCCCGACACTATCTCACGACTCTGCGGCGAAAGAGTGAAACGCCGGTCTTCGGTAAGATCAAACCTTATACGGAGAAATGACGACAAAAGAGCGATAAAGATCACAATTGTTGTAATGGCCAGGAATTCGATCCAGCTACTTCTCCTGATATCGCCTTTATTTTTCATCAGAAAATAATTTAAATATATGGTCTGATAACCTTCCGCCTGAGGCGGGACAAGTTGTCGGGATCAAGCGGTATAACCCAAATATCTGGAAACGAAATACATTCGTGTCTGTTAAATTGCATGTTGGTTTCATAGTCACAACTTTCAGCTGTCTTTTTTCCATTTCCTCGAAAGTAAGACCAGACGGGTCGCTTCATTCAGTATGACAACAACAGCCGCAAAGTACACCATATCGCGGATGTCGATTACTCCCCTGCTCATGGACCTGTAGTGCTCATTTATTCCCAGCGAGATAATAAACTCATCAATCCCCTTAAGTCCGGGTATATATGCCAGAAAGTCAAAACCAGTGTAGAGGAAAAAACAAAATATAAGTGCATAAATAAATGCCACCACCTGGTTATCGGTGAATGATGAAGCAAAGATGCCGGCTGAGGCATATACGGCAGCCAGGAAAAAAAGGCCCATGAAAGCTCCCCAGGTCCCTCCCCTGTCAAGGTTTCCCGGAGTCTCCCCTAATATATAGACCGAGATGTAGTAAATAATGGCGGGCACAAGGGCCATAAGGACCAGAAGCACCGAAGCCAGATATTTACCGTAGATTATCTCTCTCTCGGTAACCGGTTTGGAATAAAGCAGTTCAATGGTGCCAAGTCTCTTCTCCTCGGCAATCATTCTCATGGTTACAGCAGGAACAAGAAAAAGGAAAATCCATGGTGAAAGATAAAAAAGAGTGTCCAGTCCGGCATAGTTACTGTCGGGCAGGTTCCATTCCCCCGGGAAGACCCACATGAAAAGAGAATTGGCAACCAGAAAGACTATCATGGCTATATAGCCTGTCTGGCTGCTGAAAAAACCGTTTATTTCCTTTCTGAAAATTGCAAACATCTTTTTCAATAATTAGCTGTCCCGTTTTTATTTCTCAAATAATTTACCTGACATAAGCGGGAGTCAGCGGTTCAGCAAATATCACAAATAGTCAGGAGAAATGAAACGTAAAATCTCCTTCAATATGAAACGCGATTTTTTGCATTTTCAATATCTGTAACTATGACACCGCCGAAATAAAAAGCTATTATCCTTCTGAAGTTGAATCCTCGTGAGGCCATTACCATTGCTCCCTCCTGGCAAAGTCCGACTCCGTGGCCGTAACCTCTTCCCCTGAGTTGCACAGAGCTGGCACCGGCAGTCACGGAAAAGAAAGAAGATTTGAGGCCCAGATCGTTTCTTATTTTGCTGAAAGGAAGCTTAAATTTACCCACATGGTAATCGTCAGTTCTGGCAAGCTGCGGAAAACTGAAGACAGCCGGATTATTATCCGGACCGTCATAGCCGTTCTTTCTCAGATAGTTAACCCACTCCCTGTAAGAGATATTCTTATGCCATACTGCGTTGGGTGACGAAGTGCAGTATGGATCCCTGACACTACTGAGGTAGGATTTTCCTGCCAGCCATACATCTCCCGAACCTGATGTCTCTCCTCCACAGTTTGAATGGAAAGAGGGCATTATGAGGACACTGTCCTTATCAAGAACAACAAGATTCCAGGTCTCTTTTGTGGCCCTGTTAATAACCTCGTCGGCAGTGATGCCGTGAAAGGCCTGGCAATGTACATCATCACACAGATTATAGTGGTCGATGATATGCCTGTTCATATTGTCGTAAAGATAGGTCCTTACAAGTACGGCCTGCGATTTAGAATATTCAGCATTTCTTCCGCTGCCTCCCTCGGCCTTAACCACACCGGCAATATATTTCTCCTCATCACAGATATTTATCAGCATGAGTGTCTCCATATCCTGATAGCACAACAGATTGTCGCTGTAAAGTCGTCTGACAGTGTTACTGCCATTCTTCCTGCAAAGGAAGGCGTCGTTGCCTGTGGTACCTTTAAGCAGAACAGAATCACATACAAAGCCTTTACCGTTGCGGGTTTTCAGTGCAAGCCTGTTCTGATACCGTGAAATTATCACCGACTCTCCCTGAGAGAGAAAAAAGGGCCGGCCATCAAAAGAGTCAACTTCGTACGACCCACGGCTGACGGTAAAGAATACTGAAGCCGGATCGAGTCCGGCAAAAAGCCTTATCCTTACCTGACCGAAGGAATCAGGTGAAAACAGATGGAGAAAAACAAGGATAAGGGCAGTCTGTCTTATCATACATTATCGGTTGGCTTTTCCCGGAGTTCCCTGACCATCTCTGCGGCCACACGGAATGAGGCGCCTGAGGGTCCCAGCTTTTCCTTAAGTTCCCGGTAGAAGGCCATCTGGGTATCTCTTGCTTCACTGCCGGGCAGTATCTTCTGCATTTCTGCCACCAGGTTAGCTGTGGTAAGACGGTGCTGGATCAGTTCCTTCACAGCCTCATGCTGAAGCACGAGATTCACAAGGGAGATAAATCTGACCTTAATTACCAGCCTGGCGATAAGTATTGAGATCCAGTCGGCTTTATAACATACTACCTGCGGAATTTCAAGCAGCGCGGTCTCAAGGGTCGCCGTGCCTGAAGCAACGAGAGCAGCTGAAGAGACATTAAGCAGTTCATAGGTACGGTCAGTAACCAGTTTCACAGGTTTGTCTCCGGTCAGCGATCTGTATAATTCTTCAGAAACGTTTTTCACTGCGGCAACAACAAACTGATAAGACGGGAAATACTCTGTAACACTTAACATCAGTGGCAGGATCTTTTCGACCTCATGCCGGCGGCTTCCGCATAGCAATGCCATGACCGGCCGGTCATCAAGATCCATTGATCTGATTAAATCGGATTTCGGGGGCATAGCTCCCAGACGTCTCTCTATCTCATCAACAATGGGATTACCATAATATTCAACGCCAATGCCATGTTTTGAATAAAACGGAACTTCAAAGGGGAAGATTATGAACATCCGGTCCACGTATTTCTTCACCTTACTGATCCTGTTTTCCTTCCAGGCCCAGAACTTGGGAGATATGTAGTAAAAGACCCTTATACCATTTTCAGAGGCAAACCTGGCAATCCGGAGGTTAAACCCCGGATAATCAATAAGTATCAGAACATCAGGTGCAAAATCAAGAATTTCCTTCCGGCACCTTTTAATATTTGCAGTAATTTTACGGAGGTTTAAAGCAACAGACAAGAAGCCCATAAACGCCGTATCGCGGTAATGCGTAAGCAGCCTGGCCCCCGCCTCCTCCATCAGATCGCCGCCCCAGCAATCGATAATTGCTTCGGGATCCGATTGCCTGATGCCCCTTATCAGATTTGATCCGTGAAGGTCACCCGATTGTTCTCCGGCAATAATAAAATATCTCATTCTAAAAATTTTATGGCAAAAACGACAATGGCCCAGAATATAGTAATGCCAAGGACACCTCGGGTTGCCTTCAGCATGTCGAGGCGGTTGAAAAGAAGGAATATTACTATATTTGGGAGGACTGCCAAAGAAAGGAAGTGGGTTACGATACCTGCACTGATGACCCTGGCAAAATACTCTGACATGGTCTGTTCTCCCGCTGAAAACAGGTACATGGCAAGAGCTATCATTACCGGGAGAAAAAAACCTGACAGATACCCGGTTATCTGCCTGTCGAACTTTGTGGTATTCATGGATTGGTGAGGCGATTGTTCAGTTCATCAAGGTAATCGTATGCAGTCATGTCGACGGTGACCGGGACTACCGATACATAGTTATTGGCAAGAGCCCATTCATCGGTATCTTCCGAGTCAGGTTCCTGGTTACAGAAGAAACCGGTCAGCCAATAATACGTCTTGCCCATCGGATCCTTCCTCTTCTCAAACTCCTCCCTCCAGTTCCCACGGGCCTGGCGGCATACCTTTATGCCTTTTATTTCGCCATCGGACGAAGCGGGGATGTTGACATTAAGGCAAACACCCCTGGGGAGAGATTTTCCGGCAATCATCTCCATTATTATCCTGATATATTTCCTGCATATTGAAAAATCAGGATTCCTTGAGCTATCATTCATTGAAAAACCTGCTGAATCAATTCCATAGAGGCATCCTTCGAGAGCGGCAGCCATAGTTCCGGAATACAGCACACTCACCGAGGCGTTCGACCCATGGTTAATTCCTGAGACAACCACATCGGGCAAACGTTCAAGGAGCTGGTTAATGGCTATCTTGATACTGTCGGTGGGTGTTCCGTTGCACGCGTAGATCCTGTGTTTCTCATTTTCCTCAAGAAGTTTCACCCGCAGGGGAGTCTTCACTGTCAGAGCCTGCGACATACCCGACATGCTCTCGACAGTTGAGATAACCACGACTTTCCCGAACTCTTCCATTACCTCCATAAGGGTCCTGAGTCCCGATGCATATAGGCCGTCATCATTCGTCACCAGAATAAGCCTGTCTTCTGCTTCCAAGTTCATTTGATTCGTGTTTGTGTGCAAATATAGGCAATTACCTGCAGAGTAAAGCAGCATTTCAGGGCTCCTGATTCTAATTTTCTGATGCGATCAGAGTACTCCGAAGGCAAGGCCCGGGGTAGCGGTTTATTACATCTGATATGGGGATATACAGGCATGACAGGGGAACAGGATCAGGCGGGCTGACCTGACTTATGATATATCAATAATTAAACTTTAGCTACCTTCAACAGCTAACGTCTTTTAAATTTCTTACTTTTGCAGTCTTATTGAGGAAATAATTCAGGAAATTGCTTTAAAATGAAGATTTCGTACAACTGGCTGAAGGATTATCTGAAGATAGATATCGATGCCGATGCTCTTTGCAGAATACTGACTGAGATTGGTCTGGAAATAGAAGGAATCGAAGAATGGGAATCAGTAAAGGGAGGATTGCAGGGAATAGTAATAGGAGAAGTCCTTACCTGTCAAAAGCACCCAGATGCTGATAAGTTGTCAGTTACAACTGTAAGCACAGGAGGACCCGTTCCCCTTCAGATTGTCTGCGGTGCACCGAATGTTGCAGCCGGACAGAAAGTTCCCGTTGCCACAATCGGGACAATCCTGTACCAGGGCGATGAGTCATTCGTGATAAAAAAATCAAAGATCAGGGGTGTGGTTTCCGAAGGCATGATATGTGCCGAAGATGAAATCGGACTGGGCACATCGCATGACGGGATCATGGTTCTTGAAAGCAGTACATTACCGGGAACCCCTGCCGCAGAATATTTCAAAATCGAAAAGGACGTTATTTTTGAGATAGGGCTCACCCCCAACAGGATCGACAGCGGTTCTCATTTCGGAGTGGCCCGCGACCTTGCAGCCTACCTGAATATCAATACAGGGTCGGATCTTAAGGCCCTGCTTCCTGCGGTTGATGATTTCAAAGCCGACAACCACAATAACAAGATTGAAATAGTAGTAGAAAACACTGTTGCCTGCCCGAGATATACCGGACTGACAATAAGTGACGTGACCATAGTAGAATCGCCCGAATGGCTTAAAAAGAAGCTGAGAGCGATCGGACAGAATCCCATTAACAATGTTGTAGATATCACCAACTTTATCCTCCACGAAATAGGTCAGCCTCTTCATGCCTTTGATGCCGACAGGATAAGAGGCAGGAAAGTGATCGTACGGAACCTTCCGGAAAAGAGTCCTTTCAAAACCCTCGATGAAGTTGAAAGAAAACTGTCATCGAAAGACCTTATGATCTGTGATACAGAAGGTGGTATGTGTATTGCCGGTGTATTCGGAGGTTCTGATTCAGGTATCAGGGAATCGACGCGGAACATCTTTCTCGAAAGTGCCTATTTCAATCCGGTATCTATCAGAAAGACATCAAGAAGACACGGGCTGAAGACGGATGCCTCTTTCCAATTTGAAAGGGGAGTCGATCCGAATATTACCATCTGGGCGCTCAAAAGAGCTGCGATGCTCATCAGGGAAATTGCCGGTGGTAACATCTCCTCGGAGATCATCGATATTTACCCTGAGAAAATCAGGAACACTGTAATCGACATATCTTACAGGAATATTGACAGGCTTATCGGGAAACACATAGAGCCTCAGGTCATAAAGAGGATCCTTGAGCTTCTTGAAATCAGGATACTGGCTGAAAATGAAGGGATACTGAACGTAGAAATCCCTGCATACAGGGTTGATGTAAAAAAGGAGGCCGATGTCGTTGAAGATATAATGAGGATTTACGGCTACAACAATGTAGAGACAAACCCTCACGTCAACTCCACTATTTCCTATTCAGAAAAACCCAACAGGGAAAAACTGGTTAACATAGTTTCTGATCTGCTTTCTTCAAACGGTTTCTCCGAGATAATGTGCAACTCGCTGACTCCCGCGTCATGGTATGAGGGGAAAGAGGACTTTGATGCAAGCCGCCTCGTTAAGCTCTCCAATCCTCTCAGTTCTGATCTGAATGCCGTGAGACAATCGTTGCTTTTCGGCGGACTCAGTTCAATAGCATGGAACATAAACCATCAGAACCCCGACCTGAAACTGTATGAGTTCGGCAACTGCTATCTGATGAATGCCGGTGAAGGCCTCAGCGTCACTGAGAAATATGTTGAAAGCACTTCTCTTGACCTTTTCCTGTCGGGAAGCAGGTCGGCACAAAACTGGAATGCCGCAGCGGCTCCGACTGATTTCTTCTATTCGAAATCAGCGGTGGAGATGATCCTGACACGTCTGGGTGTCTCTGCCGACTCTGTCATGAACGGCGAAAGCAAAAGGAAATACTATACCGAATCGTTTACATGGGCCAGGGGCAGGAAGCTCATAGCTGAGACTGGCCGGTTATCTGCAGCTATTCTTAAGGAATTTGACATAGAACAGGATGTTTACTACACCCATATTGACTGGAACAACCTGCTCGAACTCTTACATAACAATTCGATACGTTTCAGGGAGCTGCCGAAGTATCCCGTGGTCAGGCGCGACCTTGCCCTGCTTCTCGACAGGAATGTCACTTTCAGTCAGATAAGGGATCTTGCCTTCAGGACAGAGAAGAACATCATCAGGGAAGTCGGTCTTTTTGACGTATATACCGGTGAGCAGATCGGTAAGGATAAGAAATCATATGCAGTAAGCTTCATCCTTCGCGACGACATGAAAACTCTTACCGATACAGGTATTGAGAAAATCATGAATAACCTCATCAACACATTCAAAAAAGAACTTGGAGCGCAGATAAGGTGATGTGCCGGCAGAGAATCGACACTATTCAGGGAGACATCACAACACTTGATGTTGATGCCATAGTTAATGCGGCAAATGTCACCCTGCTTGGTGGAGGTGGTGTTGACGGGGCAATTCATCGTGCTGCTGGTCCTTGTCTTCTTGAAGAATGTCGTGGATTAAAAGGCTGCGAAACCGGAAAAGCCAAAATAACACAAGGATACAGGCTTAAGGCAAGGTATGTGATCCATACTCCTGGACCGGTATGGAAGGGAGGGGATTTTAATGAGGAGAAACTCCTGGCTTCATGCTACAGATCAGTACTCGTGCTGGCCAGGGATCATGAGGTCAAAACCATTGCCATTCCCGCTATCTCAACAGGTGTATATGGTTTCCCAAAAGAAAAAGCAGCCCGGATAGCCATGAGTGAGACGTGCAGATTTCTTAAGGATAACAGGCTCCCTGAAAAAGTAATATTTGTAACCTGGGACAGCGATAATTACAATATATACAGGAATCTTCAAGAAGATGAGCAATCTGTTTAATCAGGTCAGCCGCTATTTCTCCCTGGTAAAATTCAGCCATACAGTTTTTGCTATGCCCTTTGCACTCATCGGTTTCACCCTCGGAGTAACCGGAGGCAATGGTCAGTTTACTCTCCGGCTGCTTATTCTTGTGATCCTTTGCATGATCTTCGCAAGGAATGCCGCCATGAGTTTCAACAGACTGGCTGACAGAAAGATTGACCAACTGAATCCAAGAACCAGCAACAGGGAAATTCCGGCGAAGATATTAAAACCCGGTGCCGTCAAAGTTTTTGTTGCAGTTAACGCAGTGCTTTTCGTGGTTACAGCAGGGTTTATCAACAGGCTTACACTTATCCTCTCACCGGTTGCCCTAATAGTTATCCTTGGGTACAGCCTGACGAAAAGGATAACAGCCCTGTGCCACCTGATACTGGGACTGGGACTGAGCCTTGCCCCTATAGGGGCCTATATATCTGTAACAGGGCGCTTTGACATTCTTCCTCTTATTTATTCTTTTATTGTACTTACCTGGTCAGGAGGCTTTGATATTATTTATGCTCTTCAGGATGAAGTTTTTGACAAAGGACATAACCTGCATTCAATTCCTTCTGCCACCGGACGAAAAAAAGCACTTTTAATTTCAGGAGTCCTGCATTTTATTACCTTTATTCTGGTTATTGCAGCAGGATTCACAGGAGATGGGGAAATATTATACTGGCTCGGCGCATGCCTTTTTACACTATTGCTTGTTTATCAACACTCCATAGTTAAACCTGATGACCTCAGCAGAGTGAATATTGCGTTCGCCACAACAAATGGTTTAGCAAGTATCCTGTTTGCATTTTTTATTATAGTCGAAAAAATTCTTCTTTGATCCCTTATGCCGCAAATCATTTACACATCCCCAGGTTATACAATCTTTTTCTCATAATACCCAAGTAATATGTCTGATAGAATTGTTATTAAGGAAGTCCTGAGCCACAGGCAGCTTCATGATTTCATTTATCTTCCCTCAAAGGTTCACAGGAACGATGCCAACTGGATGTCTCCTCTTTACATTGACGAGTGGGTTTTGTTCAACAAAAAGAAGAACAGTGACTATAAACACTCGGAAGCCGTACTTTACCTTGCCTACAGGAACCATAAACCGGCAGGCAGGATAATGGGCCTGATTAACAGGAGGTACAATAGTCTCAGGAATGAGAATAACGGCAGGTTCTGTTTCATGGAAGCTTTCGAGGACCGTGAAGTAATTCACGCCCTTCTTGAAAAAGTGGAAAACTGGGCCAGGGAAAAAGGAATGGTAAAGATTGTCGGACCTCTTGGGTTTTCGGACAAGGATCCACAGGGTTTTCAGATAGAGGGATTTGAATATCCCCAGATACTAAAAACGTCAAATAACCTCCCCTACCTCCCGAAGATGATCGAATGGGAAGGCTATATCAAGGAGACGGACCTTGTAAATTACGTCTTCAAGATGCCACCGGAAGTTCCGCCAGCCTATAAAAGAGCTTTTGAACGGATCTCCAGGCTGCCGGGATTCAAGGTTGTGGAATTCAGTTCAAAGAAAGAGCTTAAACCCTATGTCATACCCATCCTTGAGCTAATGAATAAAACCTTCATAGACATATATGGGTTTGTTCCTCTCAACGATACTGAAAAGAAGGATCTGGCAAACAGATTCCTTATGATTATTGATCCTGCTTTCATCAAGGTGGCTGAGGTTGAAGGAATACCGGTTGGCTTTATTATTGCGATGCCCGACATAAGTGAAAGCATTAAGAGATCAGGTGGAAAGCTGTTTCCCCTGGGACTTCTGAGAATTCTGATTGAGCTGCGGAAATCAAAAAAGATGTTGCTTGTGCTTGGAGGGATTGTCAAGGCATACAGGGGAAGAGGTATTGACGTACTTCTTGGGATGAAGCTTATTGAAACAGGGCTCAGGAGAAGGATGGAAACTATTGACAGCCATCTCATCCTTGAATCGAACCAACAGATGAGAGCTGAATATGAGAAACTCCAGGGAGAAGTCGTCAAACGGTTCCGCATCTATCAGAAAACCCTTTAGGCAACCTCATTTGCGTGACGGGACCGGCCACCCCGACGACCTTAAAACCTGAATACAAAAGAGAAACCAAGCATTTCCTTGAACTGTATCCTTGGAGTCTTCTTCTGGGTACCGTCAGCTCCGGTCACAGGATTATTATTCTTGTCAAACACGGGGGTTCTGGTGTCATCGTCATAAATAAGATGGGTATTTATCCTTACATCAGTAAACCAGTTCAGGCTTGCAACAAATATCATTTCCCAGTCGACATCTACGTTAAGCGGATTATTGATATAATTTGTAAACAACTGCAGCCTGTTGGTCACTGAAATATTTTTTGTCGGATTGAAGATGTTGGAGAACACGAAACTTGCTCCCGGTTCATTTTTTGCCCTCATGTCCTTTGCCACACCATAGGCCGTCTGATCGATCCTGGCTGTATCAGGAACAAAGGTCCCCTTGTACGAAAAAGGTGAGAGGTTCATTGAAGTATTCTTGTCGGGTTTATAGTCGAGACCAATACCAAGAGTCAGTATAGCAGGGTTGAGAAATTTTGAGACGGGAATGGAATCGTTGGGGTAATTAAAACCCTTATCTATCTGTGTCTTAAACAACATGACGGCGCTGAAATCAAATTTCCCGAAAGCCTTGTGATTGAGTTTTGAGTTAGTCTCAAGAAGGTCAAGATTTTTTCTCAGGCCATTCTCGGTTGTATGGATCAAACCGTATTTCAGACGTACAAAATTATTCGAGTTAAGCTTCAGGTTCTTGTTACTGTAATCAGCATACCCGGTTAAATCGAAAGAGGTCGAGATGGAACTCTCCCCTCCCTTAACCCAGTTGGAAAGGAAGGCCTGACTCAGGATCAAAGATGATTCGGTCCTCATTTTCCAGTACCTTGTCATGATATCTATTTTTTTTACACCAAGAAGGGTGGTCTTGTCGAGGTCCTCCTTCTCGATCTTTGCCTCGCCGTAATGTGCTCTCTGGGTGACAGGTCGCCTGAAAGTCACTCCATGTTCAAGATACATGCCAATAACATCCCTCCCCTCGCTTCCGATCCAGACAGTAACAGAATCATTCATCTCATTTTTAAGCCAGTACCTTATAGTGGCACCCGATTTCGAATTTAACCAGACCGGGGTCAGATCATTGTTCAGCCCTGTGAACCGGATAACCGAAGAGTCACGTTCATGAAGAAAACCGATAAGGGTATTGACGGCGCTCCTGATGGAATCGGATTGCCAGGGACGGGAATAATACCTGAATGGAAAATCGGGATACAGTGAAGTAACCCTGTTTATTGTATCAGAGATGACAAGTACCACACTATCCCTGATCCCTCTGGCATCATCCTTCGCGCCCTCTGGTATCTGGACAAATCCGGGAACTGTGATAGTATCCGTGATCATTGCGTCTGCCACGTTTTCTTCGGCCAATACGGGTTGCTGTTCCGCTGCCAGTGTATCGCGGATAACGGGAATCCTGAGGCTGACGGGCTTCCACCTGTAAAACTTTTCCCATGGAATGTCTATCGAGTCGTATGGAAATGTTGTGAGATAATGCTCCACAGTATCAAAAGGAGGTTCAGAAGCATCTCTTACGAGCCGTTCCAGTGCACCTTTAAACGGATTTGAAGCGTCTTTCCACCGGCCGGCAGATATTTGTTTTTCCAGGAACCCGAGAGCCTGGTCAGGTGAAAGGGCGATATCCGGAGCAGTCTTCTGAGGATCGAAAATCAGTCCTCGATGGGAAAGAGAGTCAAGGATCTCACCTTCGCTTTCCTTCACTGCATTCTTTTCCTGCGACAGAACTTTTAATGAACCAGTAATAAGAACAAACATGAAAAGAAACTTCAAGTATCTGAATTTCATGATAATATAATAAGATTTAATAATTTCCCCTACGCTTCGTAAAATAGCCTTAATTTCCCTGGCAAACAAACAAAAGGTACCATTCTCCATATTTCATAACGGATAAACAAAGCCTTTACATATACTGCAATTGTTTAAAAAACATAATTCTGAACACATTACTGATTAATGATTCTATCCCAAAAGGACTTTACCCCGTGGTGAATCTCCTTCGACAGCCTGTCGAATTTTGCATATATTCATAATATTGGTAACTTTCAGCACTAATAAACCAGTCGTAAACAGCACTATGATAAAATCTATGACAGGTTACGGCAAAGCAGTAGCCGAAACTCCCCGGAAAAAAACTACCATCGAGATCAAATCATTGAATTCCAAACAGATGGATTTGAATCTCAAATTACCCTGGCTTTACAGGGAAAAAGAACCTGAGATAAGAGCCATACTCAGCCAGAGGCTTGCAAGGGGAAAGATAGACCTGGCTGTATATTTTGATATTCTTGAAGATGAGTCGGTGCCGGTTATCAACAAACCGGTTGTAAGGGATTACTTCAGGCAGCTTAATGAGATAGCGTCTGAACTGAATATAAAACCGGGCGAAGAGATCCTTACATCGATCATGAAGCTTCCCGACGTATTGAAGACTGAGAAGCCGGAGCTTGCTGAGGATGAATGGATCCTCGTGAGGGAAAAGATCACAGAATCAGCTGAGTTGCTTGACAATTACAGGACTGAAGAGGGCCTGTCGATAGAAAAGGATCTGCGGAAATCACTTTCAAATATCCTGGGTTTTCTTGAAAAAATAGAAATTTATGAACCCGACAGGATAATAAGGGTCAGGGAGAAGCTCAATGCCCTTCTCTCTGAAAATACAGTCAGTGAGAATATAGACAGGAACCGGTTTGAGCAGGAGCTGATTTTTTACCTCGAGAAGTTTGACATAAATGAGGAAAAAGTCAGATTAAGGAGGCACTGTGAATATTTCCTCGAGACCATAGGTTCTGAGTCTCCCAATGGAAAGGTTCTGAGTTTCATCGCCCAGGAGATGGGAAGGGAGATAAATACCATAGGTTCAAAGGCCAATGATGCAGACATGCAGAAGTTGGTGGTTAAGATGAAAGATGAGCTTGAAAAGATAAAAGAGCAGTGTCTTAATATCCTTTAAACCCGATTTTTAAGATTATGGGAAAACTGATCATCATATCGGCTCCCTCCGGTGCCGGCAAAACCACTCTTGTAAAATATCTGTTGTCACAACGCCATGATCTTGAATTCTCCATATCGGCAGCCACACGTAAGCCCCGGCAGGGAGAAAAAGACGGGAAGGACTATTACTTCATGCAGGCCGGAGAATTCAGGGAAAAGATCAATGCCGGTGAATTTGTGGAATGGGAAGAAGTTTATATGGACCATTACTACGGGACCCTGAAATCAGAGATTGAGAGGATCTGGTCGAAGGGGAATCATGTTCTGTTTGATGTGGATGTACAGGGAGGTATAAATCTCAAGAATATTTTCGGCAATAAGGCTTTGTCTGTTTTTATAATGCCTCCGTCGGTTGATGAACTCAGACAAAGGCTTCTGAAGCGGGCGACAGATGACCCTGCGAAGATAGAGACAAGGGTCGGCAAGGCGGTCGCCGAGATGGACCTTGCCGGCAGTTTTGATGCTATAGTCACTAACAGAATACTTAAAGAAGCTGAAAAAGAGATACTTGAACTGGTTGATTGTTTTCTCGGCAAATGATCAGATTGTATTGGTCAGGTCAACCTCCTGTATCGAATAATTAAGGATATGGAGAAAGTAGGACTTTACTTTGGTTCCTTTAACCCGGTTCATATCGGGCATATGGTCGTGGCGGGATATATGAAAGAGTTTACAGATCTCGACCGTATCTGGTTTGTAGTCAGCCCGCTTAATCCTCTTAAGAAAAAAGACACGCTGCTGGCCGATCATCACAGGCTGTATCTTGTAGAACTGGCGATCGGCGAAAATGAAAGCATGATGGCCTGCGATATCGAGTTCAGGCTTCCTGCCCCGTCATTTACAATAGATACCCTGACCAGGCTGAGTGAGCAGTATCCCCACTTCAGTTTTGTCCTTATTATGGGCGAAGACAACCTGTACACCCTTGATAAATGGAAAAATGCTTTGGAGCTGGCAGGCCGCTATCCCATGTATGTATATCCCCGTCAGGGGGTCAGGAAAAGGAAAAATCAGACCCTCGATCTGATTCTCTCCAGGTCATCAATCACCTGGGTTGATGCCCCTGAGACAGAGATCTCGGGCACTTTTATAAGGGATGGGATAAAAGCCGGTAAAGACATGTCGTATTTTCTCCATCCTCCTGTATGGAAGTACATCCTCGATATGAATTTTTACAGGAAGTAGGCAGACGTTTATCCGGCACCTGTTCAGTCAACCTTTTCAAGAATCTCCATACCTCTTCTGAGAGATATCTCATTGGCAGGAATAAGGTTGTGATATCTCTCAGGCAGTGATTTCTCAAGCCCCTTCATCACGTTTTTGTATTCCAGTACAGGCTTCACCTTCAGGAAGGCACCCAGGGGGATCATATTATATGTCCTTGTGCTGTTCAACCTTACCGATTCTTCGGTGGCATCGATGCGGTAAATGCTTATGTCCTTTCTCGAAGGATGCCTGGTGATGCCGTTGGTGTCATAAATAAGTACGCCTCCGGGTTTTACTGAGTTTTCAAATTTTTCGAGCGACTGCTGGTTCAGGATAATTGCTGTATCGAAGCTCCTTATTATCGGAGAGCTAATCCTTTCGTCGCTTATAATGACTACCACGTTGGCTGTACCACCTCTCATCTCGGGTCCGTACGACGGCATCCAGCTGACTTCCAGATTCTGGGCGACAGCAGAGTAGGCCATTATCTTCCCCATAGAAAGGACACCCTGTCCTCCGAATCCTGCTATTAATATTTCTTCTGTCATCTCTAATGAACAAATTATTTATCTGTTTCTTCAACCGGAACCTTTATATCACCAAGGGGATAATAAGGAAACATATTTTCCTCCATCCATTTATTGGCTTCGACGGGAGTCATTTTCCAGCCTGAGGGACAGTTTGAAACAATCTCTATAAAACAGGTACCTCTGTTCTCTTTCTGGTATCCGACAGCCTTTCTGATGGCTTTTTTTGCCTTTCTCACATTAGCCGGTGAATGCACGCTGTGCCGTGTTACGTAATAGGTCCCTGGAAGTGTAGCTACTATGTCGGCCATTTTAAGAGGAGATCCCATGGTTCTTACATCTCTCCCGAAAGGTGAGGTTGACGATTTCATACCCGGAAGAGTGGTTGGAGCCATCTGGCCACCCGTCATTCCGTATATTCCGTTGTTGATAAATATTATAAGGATATTCTCACCCCTGTTGCAGGTATGAATGGTCTCCGCCGTTCCTATCGCAGCAAGGTCACCATCGCCCTGGTATGTAAAGACGAACCTGTCGGGAAGCAGTCTTTTTATTGCCGTTGCCACAGCAGGTGCTCTTCCGTGTGCAGCTTCCTGCCAGTCGATGTCAATATAGTTGTAAAGAAACACTGAACATCCAACAGGTGAAACACCGACGGTCTTTGACTGAAGGCCTTCTTCCTCAATCACTTCAGCAAGAATCCTGTGAGCCGTGCCATGTCCGCATCCCGGACAGTACGACAGGATATTGTCGGTCATCAGTTCAGTCCTTTTATAAACCAGATTTTCAGGTTTTATTATTTCATTTATCCCGGTATTCCCTGACATGATTCAACCTCCTATAATTTTCAATTTCAGATTCTCCACCACCTCGTCGGGAGTATGAACGACACCTCCCATCCTGCCATAATGTCTGACAGGCACCCTGCCTTCAGCTGCAAGCATCACATCCTCAACCATCTGTCCTGCACTCATCTCAACTGCAAGAATACCCTTAACCTGTGAGGCAAGCTCTTTTATCCTTGCTGACGGGAAGGGGAAAAGGGTTATGGGGCGAAGCAATCCGGCCCTGATCCCTTCATTCCTGCAAAGCTGCACAGCCTTCTGACACACTCTTGCACTGGTACCATAGGCTACCATAAGATATTCGGCATCATCACAACGAAATTCCTCGAACCTAACCTCATCCTTCCTGATGAGGTCATATTTTACAACGAGTTTCTCATTAAATCGCTCCTGTGCATCCGGATCGAGTTCAAGGGAAGTGATTATATTTCTCTTCCTTCCCTGAGGTTTTCCGGTGGTTGCCCAGTCGTGGACTTCAGTCGATCTTGCCTGCTGAGGGTTCAGGTAGACTTTTTCCATCATCTGGCCGATAGCCCCGTCTGACAGCATCATAACGGGGTTCCTGTATTTGAATGCCAGATCAAAACCCAGTCCTACAAAGTCGGCCATCTCCTGAACAGACGACGGTGCAAGCACAATCAGATGGTAGTCGCCGTGTCCTCCTCCCTTGGTGGCCTGAAAATAATCAGACTGAGAAGGTTGAATTGTGCCCAGGCCGGGGCCTCCCCGGACCACGTTAACAATAAGACAGGGCAATTCGGAACCGGCTATATAGGTTATTCCCTCCTGCTTAAGGCTTATTCCGGGCGACGATGAAGTTGTCATCACCTTTTTCCCGCAGGCTGCACCTCCGTAAACCATGTTGATGGCTGCTATTTCGCTTTCTGCCTGAAGAACCACCATTCCAGTGGTCTTCTGAGGGTCAGCAGCCATAAGATATTCAAGTATTTCACTCTGAGGGGTAATAGGATACCCGAAATAGGCATCGGCCCCTGCACGGATAGCCGCCTCAGCCACGGCCTCATTCCCTTTCATCAACCTCAATTCCCGTTCCATACCAGGCTATATTTTTGTTTTATAAACAGTTATCACTCCATCGGGACAAACAACGGCACAGTTTGCACATCCTATACACAGATCGGGATTGGCGGGGAAAGCATAATGATAACCTTTGCCGTTCACTTCCGCTGCCATCGCAATGGTGCCGGTAGGACAGGAAACCATACAAACCTCACATCCCTTGCATCTTTCGATATTAACTACTATACTTCCTTTTACTTTAGCCATAATTTTCTCATTAAGCATTACTTCAGAGGATGATCCTCCCTGAATTTTACCAGCCGTTCCCCGAGGTCAGGGAACTGTTCCCTCTGCACCATCGAAACACAGGCTCTCAACCCTTCTCTTTCACTTCCTGTAATGTCGAGTGAGATAGCACTGATACCATAAAACAACAGCTCCTCCAGTAATTCTGTTCCTGTCATTCCGGGGTAGGAAACAGTAAAATAGAATCCATCGGCTATATTCTCATCAAGATCCTTTTCATAGGTAATAGTAAAACCGTTTGCTAAGAAGAGCTTCTTCATGATAGTGGCTTTCTCTCCGTATTCCTTTATCTCATCGCGATAGCAGTAGGTTCCGTCATTGACCGCCTTCAGAAGGGCGGTAAAACCGAACTGGACGGAATGGGTAACCCCTGCTGACAACCCGTAAAGTGCACCGAATACCGCTGCATGGCCGAACAGATCCGTTGAATAATACCGGAGAAGGTCGGGATATCTGCGCTTGAACAGATGATCAGATATTGCCATGATGCCAATTCTCTGGCCGGCGTAACTGAAGATCTTGGAGCTGGATATCAGCAGCATGTAGTCGTCGGTATAATGGGCAACAGTGGGCTGGAACGGAGCTTTTCCGGGGACCGAGTAGTCTTTTCTGAAATCCATCCCGAAATAAGCCAGATCCTCCATCACTATAACATCATATTTTCTGCATAGTTCACCAATGACCGACAGTTCGTCAGGGGTAAGGCAAATCCATGTCGGATTGTTCGGGTTTGAATACAGCAGCGAAGACACCTTGCCTGTGGCGAGATATGATTCGAGCTTATCTCTCAACTTCTTACCCCTGTGGTTATATACATCGAATGACCAGAAGTTCTGGCCAAGCATTCTGACCTGTTGTTTCTGGACAGGGAATCCAGGATCTATAAAGAGGGTACCTTCCTTCAGATGATCATTACGGTTGGCTACAAGGAAGCCTATCATCGACCCCATCATTGATCCCACTGTGGGGATGCATCCCGAGGGGTTGATATCCACATCAAGGAAGAGCCTGATAAACCTCGAGGCTTCCTTTTTAAGTTCAGGAATCCCAAGAATATTCGGATAATCCGAGGCAACGCCATCTTTCAGTGCGGCCGTCTCTGCTTCGATCGCAATCTGAGGGCATGGTAGTCCGGGAACCCCCATCTCCATCCTGACATATCTGATCCCGGTGTTGGATTCGAGTCTGTTGACAAGTTGGACTATCTCCCTGATGGAAGCTTTACCGGCCGACATCAGACCTGTACTTTGCAGACTCTCTTTTATTATTTCCGGAGAAACAGGAATGCCCCTCATGTTTTAACCTTCGTTTAAAATTTTCTTTTATCTATAACACGTTTTGCCTTGCCTTCGCTTCTGCCCAGGATCTTGGGTTCGACAAGGGTCACCTTGATTGTCAGTCCCAGGGTATTTTCAAGGTTATGCCGGATCTTCTGTCTCAGGGTCTCCAGCTGGCTTATTTTGT
>CAZBQM010000038.1:0-24837 GCA_964494045.1 uncultured Rikenellaceae bacterium | reverse complement strand
ATATTCTTCAGCTCCTTGAATTCCGAAAAGGTGTCGATCAAATTAACATTTTCCATCTGGTATGTACCTTGTTATAATTTATTTTATTGAAATTACTGACTTTGCAGATTTCACCTGCTCAAAGTTGAAAGAGAGATCCTTTACCTCTTTCTGCCGGCCTTTGACCCTGAACTCAACTTCAAGCTCAAAGCCGCCGTCTGTGACGTTCTTAAGAAGCCCGGTATAACTCTCACCTTCATTATCGGTCATCCTGATTATCTTTCCCTCATTTTTACGGTATTGTTCAATAACCATAAAGGGTGTATCGGCGCCGGGAGAAGATACCTGCAGTTCATAATCCTCAATATCCCTGTCAAAGCAACTCTCTATGTGCCTGTGAATGGCAACACAGTCGTCAATGGTAATCCCTTCATTTCTGTCGGCAAGAACAGTGATCCTGTTCGAGCTGCTTACCTTGACAGATACAAGGAATAAACCGCTTCCTGCCATGAAGTCCTTTACCACCTCCTCTATGCTGCTCTTATTCATCATGTTTATAAACCAATAATAAAATAGGGGACTCTGGTCCCCTAGGTCTCAAATACCCCTCATTTCGGTTGCAAAGTTAAATAAAAATTTGTAAATAACAAATCTGATGGAGATTAAAATGATGAAAGATAGGGTAATTATCTCTGTTGTGCTGCAGGAAATAGTAATTCATGAATACCTTTGCTGACTGGCGGGCCGACTGCCGTAATATTACCGGGATGGATGATATCAGGGAGTTTTATACAGGTGAGGAGAAGAGGTTACTTTCGGAATGTACACTTTGTCCGAGGGAATGCCGGGTTGACAGATTTGAAGGTGGAAGCGGGTATTGCGGAGCAGATGCAGGAATGAATATCGCCTCCGTTTGTATTCACAAGGGTGAAGAACCTGCTATAAGCGGTCGGGATGGAATATGCAATATTTTCTTTTCGGGATGCAACCTGAGATGCATCTATTGTCAGAATCATGAGATCAGCAGGCCGGGAAGTGATCAGGGGTCGGGGCGTATCCATGGTTTCGCCGCCATTATGAAAACAATAACTGATCATCTCGACTCAGGGATCAGAGCTGTCGGCTTTGTTTCACCATCACATGTGCTACCTCAGGTAAAGGCAATAATCAGAGCCCTCAGGAGTCTTGGTTATTCCCCGGTAACGGTTTACAATACAAATGGATACGACAAAAGGGAAACTATCAGAAGTCTTGACGGGCTCATAGATGTCTGGCTCCCCGACTACAAGTATGTTAGCCCATCGCTGGCTGGTACCCTTTCGGGGGCTCCTGACTATCCTCAGATCGTGCTGGAAGCTCTTAAGGAGATGTACTACCAGAAAGGTTCAGTTCTGTCGACAGACTCTGAGGGAAGAGCCGGAAACGGTCTTCTTATCAGGCACCTGGTTCTTCCCGGCCATGCACCTGAAAGCTGTGAAGTGCTCAGATCAATAGCCGCTGAACTGTCAACAGGGGTTACTATCTCTCTTATGTCGCAGTATCACCCGACGCCGCTGGTAAAGCCCGATCCGGAACTGGGTCGTACATTGTATGCGTCGGAATATGAGCTTGTTGTAAAAACCATGGAATTGCTGGGTTTCAGGAACGGGTGGACACAGGACCTCGACAGCTACCGGAACTACCAGCCCGACTTCAGCAGGGATCATCCCTTTGAATAAAATCCGGTCTGAAAACAGACAAAATTAAGGTGTCTTACATGAACTTCTCACGTTTCTGAAGGAAGTAGAGGGCTGACAGCAGGCACAGCAGGGTGGCACTTATTTGTATTATCCTGTTCCTGAGTGTTATGATTGCCCATGTTGTCTCATTCACATCATAGGGAGTGTTGAAGGGATTGAGAAAGATATTCCACTGGCTTTTCCTGAGCGGATCGCTGAGTATCAGAAAGAAAAATGCGAATATGATCATCACCACGGCAGTGCCGTTTCCGTTACGTATAACCGTCGATAGCATGAATGCCATCATTCCGAGAAAAAGTACCGGGACCATAACCTGCAGGCTCATTCTGAGGAACTGAAAATCCACAATGATGAGTGAAGAGAGCCAGGTGAAGAAGATCATGATGACAAATGCCATGAGGAAGATCATGAATATCCTTATGAGCCATACCTTATACCTGTAATCAGGGATACCGAAAAGTATCTCAAGGGTCCTGGCATCCTGGTCATTCTGGATGCCGAAAACAGAAGGATAGAAGACAAGCAGAAGGCCTGAGATAATGAAGACCTCATAGAGGTCGGAGGCCCGTGACACTTCGTTCTCAAGTACATAAATCACTGATATCCCAAGGTAGAAGAACAAGGAACCGGCAAGAAACCAGTAAAATTTATTGGCGAAAATGATCTTCAGGTTATAGCTGATCATCCTGTAAACCAGATCGGCAATGTTATAAAGCCTGCTGCTCTTATTCATATGGCCGCTTGTTTATTGTTATTTTCAGATCGGTGGTTGTTTTTACCTCTTAACAGCCACAGATAGGCATCTTCGAGGTTGGGTGCAGGTCTTATGGCTCCTTCCCATGGTGATGTTTCCGAGATTACTCTGACCTTAACCATGTCTCCCACCGTCATATGATGGACAACAAGATGATTTTCGACGAGTGCCTGGAATTGGTCGGCCGCGACGGAGAATTGCCATACATGACCTTCAGCTTCCTTTGTCATGTCAATAGGTTTTCCGAGATATTTCAGCTTCCCTTTGTCGAGTACTGCCACATGGTTGCAGGAACTTGAGATATCTTCAATTATATGGGTTGAAAAGATTACAATCCTTTCGCGACTCAGTTCAACCAGAAGATTCCTGAATCTTATCCTTTCCCTCGGATCCAGTCCGGCAGTGGGTTCATCAACAACAAGTATCCTTGGCAGATGAAGGAGTATCTGGGCTATGCCAATCCTCTGTTTCATCCCTCCGGAGAAGGATGCTATTTTCCTGTGCCTGTGTTCAGTCATATGAACCGCTTCAAGTACATAGCTTACTCTCTCTTCCCTGATCCGGGCATCAGTGATATTTTTCAGCATACCCTGGTAGTGAAGATATTCGTGTGCCGTCATGTTTTCATATGTTCCGAACTCCTGTGGCAGGTAACCAATCAGTCCCTGAAGCTCTTCTCTCTTTCTGGCAGTGTCAATACCGTTTATCCATACTTTTCCGTAACTCTGCTCCAGAATTCCGCAGATGATCCTCATCAGGGTTGTTTTTCCGGCTCCGTTTGGTCCGAGTAATCCAAACATCCCGCTACCTATGTCAATGGAGACGCAGCTTAATGCCTTGAAAGGTTTTTTGGGCTTCCCGATAAGAGGAACAGCTTCAACAATTTTAAATACAGTTTTACGTAATCTTCTGAATCTGCCTTCAAGCCGGTAAATATCAGTGTTTTCCTGGCTTAGTTTCTGCCCTGTTCTGTATATGAACATTGCAGTGAACCATAGAGCTGCTATAAAAATGATAACCGCCTTGTTGGTCCAGAGAATCCAGAACCATACCAGGTTGAAAAATGGAATAAACCAGAAAATGGCGGTATCTGCAAGGGCAGTAAGCCTGGTAACCAGCCTGCCTTTTCTTTCCCTGTTCAGATTCAGTATAAGTTTTCTGAAAGAAGTCCATACTGACAGGGTGAAGAACCATATTACAACACTGAAGAAGAATATCCAGAAGCCTCTATCAAGATAGAAGTATGTAAAATATACAAGGAAGGCCAGCAGTGGGAGTTGCCATACCATTCCCTGAAGATCTTTCAGCGAGTTGAAGGAAGGTTCGAGGCCAAGCCTTTTTCTTATCCTTTTTCCGGCTTCCCATTCACGTTTCCAGCGGCTGCCGCGGTCGTAGATCTTAACAAGGCTTTGAATCCTGATGTTGAGTGGTTCATCTTCAGGTATTACAGTCTCACGAGCCTTTCTCAGGCTGTTCATTATGAACCATGTGGCGGCTGGTACGATAATGAGGGCCAGGAGGGTGGTAATCAGTTTCCATACAAAACGTTCAACATTGGTATAGATAATGAAGATAATGAAGATAAAGACAATAGCCTGGATTATCTTGTTTTTCCAGCTGAGGCTATTGAACCATTCAATTGCATTTTCAAGTCCCGAATAAAAAGTGGGAATAAACACAAGGGTCAGCAGTGTACTGAGGGTAAGTCCGCCGATAACTGTTATTGCAAATGCCGAGCCGATGACTGATACATATTCTGCCTGTCCCATGGCCAGCGGGAACATGGCAATGATGGTGGTAGCCGCTGTAATCATTATTGGCCTCAGCCTGGCCATGCCGGCAATCATCAGGGCTCTTTGTCTCCTGTATCCTCTTTTCCTGAGAATAGTGGTATAGTCGATCAGGATGATCCCGTTATTGACGACTATACCGAGAAGTATCAGGAATCCGGTAAGTGTATTGGCGTTAAGAAGGGAATTGCCCGTGAGGATAAGTGCTATCAGTGAGCCGAGGGCTGCAAGGGGTATACTGAACATCAGGACTACCGGAGTGACCAGCGATTCAAAAACGGAAGCCAGGATCATATATATAAGAACGAAGGAGATGCCTATCAGATAGTAGAAGTCCTTAAGTTCATTCTCATCATGGATAACCTCCACACCTATACCTGATGGTATGCTGATTCCGGCTACCACTGATTCGAGTTCCAGCCTTGCTCCTTCAAGAAGTTCTCTCGAACTTTGCACCTCCTCAGTGAAGTTATATGTCACCGTGATTCTTTTCTCCTGGTTCTCGCGGTGGATATTTCCCATTCCATAAGAGAGGATTATATCGGAAACTTCACTGAGATCCATTACCGCACCTGTGCTTCCCTTTACCTCGAGATTCCGTAGGTCGGTGAGGCTTTTCTCCTTAACCTTGTTGTCATCTCCTGAGTATTTTATGACGATATCATAACTTTCGTCTCCATGTCTGAATGTTGCTCCTGACGAATATTCCCTGCTGAAAGAGGCAAGAGAGGAGGCCAGGTCGGCCATTGTGATATTATTCCTGCCCAGGAGGTCCATGTTGAAAAAGAGGTTTACCTCCGGCCTGTCGTCCCTTACATTGGAGTTTGTATTCTGTATTGTCGAAAGGCGTGAAATATTTGAAACTATATCTTCCGCCAGATTCTTCATCTGTCCGAAATCCTGTCCCTTGATAACGATGCTTTCCCTTTTTGAGCCGATACCAAGGAGGTTCATAAAATCGGAACCCGGATTATATGATTCACCTGATCCGCCTTCTCCTGAATATCCTCCGCTTGTATTGAGTTCGTCCATATTTATATCGGCTGAGGTGACCTGCCGGCTCTTCTGAAGGATGTCACTTTTTATCTCAGGCAGGGAACGTTTGCTGTGTTTGTCCCATTCCCTGGCCAGTGTTACTGTAATGATGGCCCTGTCTTCCTCAATACGGCTTATTATATCCTCTTTTTCAGGCAGGCCTGCAAGTCTTGATTCAATATCATACACAACCGCATCTGTCTTTTCGAGGGTTGATCCTCCAGGCATGGTTACATTGAGTCTGAAAGTCGGGGTTTCAACTTCCTCAGTCGATCCGATACTGAGTGCAAGGCTCAGAAGAAGGGCAGTGAAAAAGACCACAAGTGTTCCGATAATGGTTGCGGCAGGCTTTCTCATGCAACTCTTCAGAACGAGGTAATATATCTGGATAAACCGGTCATGAACCGAAAGCCTCTTAAACACATCCGACTTCATGTCATTCACTGCAGACAGAAGTGAGTATGTTGCCATCGGAATGAAGGTTGTGGCAACCAACAGCGAGATTAGCAGTGTTGATATAATAGAAACGCCTATATTTTTACCAATGATCTTTACCAGGAAATTGGATGAGAAGACAAAGGGAAGAAAAACGATTACAGTGGTCAGGGTAGAAGCAAAGACCGAACGCCAGATCTCTTTTGTCCCTTTTTTCACGGCGTCACCCGGACTTTCTCCGTAGCCCGACAGACGGTAAATGTTTTCAAGCACCACAACCGAGTTGTCGACAAGCATTCCTATGGCAAGGGCCATTCCAACCAGGGTCAGACTGTTTATGGTGATATTGGCGGCATAGAAAAAGTTAAATGCTGAATAGACCGACACAGGGATCGAAACTGCAATAATGAATACCAGTCTGAAGTTCCTCAGGAAAAACCAGAGAATTAACACGGCCAGCAATCCTCCTGTGACAGCCAGGTTAATTATCTGGTCGATATTCTTTTCCATCACTTCAGCATTGTTGTTGGTAACCACAACAGTGATCCCTGATGATGCAAGTTTCTCGTTGAGAATTTTTATCTCATCCAGCACATCGTGAGAAAGATCAATGAGGTTTGACTGGTTGTCATTTACAAGGGTCATGGTTACAGCATCCATGCCATTGACCCTGCTGTGTGACTCCTGTTCCTTAACCCCGAAGAAAATCTCAGCGACATCCTTAAGAAGCACTGGCCCGTCCTGTTTGACAGTAAGGTTGCCGATTTCGCTGACATCCGTGTATTCGGATGAAACATTGACAAAGAGCTCATCAGATCCTTCAGTCACTTTCCCCACAAAGGTTTTTACACCTGTGTTGTTATTAAGAATATTTCTTACCTGAACCGGTGTTACGCCATGGGCTTTTGCCGCCCTCGGGTCGAGCCTGACCTCTATTGAATTTTCCTGTCCACCATATATCTGAACTCCTGCTATGCCTTCTATATTCTCAAGTCCGGGCCTGATCTCGCGTTCAGCCAGGTTCCTTATCCTGTCGCTGCCACCTTCACCTCTGACCTGAAGCTCCATGAACTGATTGGTAAGCTGTTTAAGGTCTATCCTTATTACGTTTACGATGAATTCGGGAGGCAATGATCTTTTTACCTGATCGATTTTCTCCTCAAGTTTCAGGTATGCATACTTAAGGTCGGCTTTCTGGTTATAGTAGATAAAAATTGTCCCGTAGCTTGAGGAGACATTTGATTCTATTTTCTCGATGTTTTCCAGGGTGCCGATAGCTCCTTCGAGGGGTACTATCACCTGGCTCTCAATATGAGACGGGTCCATCTCCTGCATACTTCCTGCCTGAACGATAAGAGTCGGAAGCTGGGCATTGGGAAATAGTTCAACAGGTAACCGGGTGTACGAGATGTAACCCAGCATCGTCAACCCGATGAAAAACATCGAGATAAGAACCTTTCTTTTTATAATAAAGTTCATCTGGCTTCAGGATCAGTTCTGTACAAGGCTCTGTCTTTTTTCCTTCCGCCTGAAAGGAATTCTCCAAGGTTGTCAAAAAACCAGTACACACATGGTATCACTATCAGGGTGAGAAGGGTAGAGGAGAATAGTCCTCCAACCACGGCAAGTGCCATGGGCGATCTGAGTGAAGCGCTTTCCCCGATTCCTACAGTCAGGGGCAGCAGGGCCAGGATAGTGGTAAGACTGGTCATCAGTATTGGTCTTATCCTTTGGGTACCTGCACCTATTATAGCCTCTCTTTTTCCAAGACCTTCTCCCCTGAGCTGGTTGATCCTGTCGACCAGAAGAATGGCATTGTTCACCGCGATACCTCCCAGCATGATGATTCCTATATATGCCATCATATTAAGTGGCCTGCCAAGAATGAAAAAGGTAAGGATGGTACCGGCTCCGGCCAGAGGCAGGGTAAGCATGATAATAAAAGGCTGTATAACCGATTCAAATTGGGATGCAAGGACCATGAATACAAGAACAACTGAGAGTATGAGCGCAAACGACAGATTTGACATTGATTCCTTTCTCTTGAGTTCATCTCCTGTAAATCCCATCTTGTAACCGGTAGGGAGTGTGATGCTTTCAAGGGTTTTCTCCGCATCTTCCACGACCTTATTGAAAGGAGCATCTTCCCTTACCATGGCATAGACATAGCAGGTTCTCATCTGGTTCCTTCTTGTTATCTCCCTCGGACTGATTACCCTGGTGATACTTGCAAGCTCACTCAGCGGGACACTTACAGAACCAGTGTTCACCGGCAGGTCTTTAAGCTGATTGACGGTAAGGTCGCCCAGCCTGATAGTGATATCCTTCATTTCACCGCCGTATTCGAAGTTCCCGGCGACTGAGCCTGAAAGATAGTGTTTTACCTGGCCTATGACATTTTCGACTGTGATATTATGGTAGCTTGTCTTGAATCTGTCGACGGCGATGTTAACCTCAGGGGTTCCCTCATCGAGTGAGTAAGTGAGATTATAGAGGTCAGGATTGCCGGCAAGTATGGTCCCGGCTTCTCCGGCGATTCTTTCCAGTTCATCATAGTCATCGCCCGATATTTCGAGTGCAAAGGGTGCTCCCGAAGTACCCAGTGACGACTGCAGGGTCGTCTCATCGCGCGCAAAGGATACTTCGAGACCAGGAATGTCGCGGAGGTATTTCTCAATGATGCTGATTGCATCATCGGTACTTCCCTGATAATCTTCGGCCAGAAGTACTTTAAGACTGGCGTAGTTGCTTCCTGAGCCGGATGCGTTGCCGTTGACTGACGACACATCAAGTTCTCCCGACTGTGAATAGACAAGTGATGCCCCTTCACCCAGGATCTCTTTTATTATTTGTTCAGTCCTCACGACAGTATTACGGGTTCTTTCAAGGCTTGTCCCTTCGGGAAGCTTTAATTCGATGGTGAACCCGTTTGATTCGGAACGGGGCATGAATTCACTTCCAAGTTGAGGGACGAGTAATCCGCAGAATGCCAGAAGTACCATTGAAAGCAGAATCACAAGGCCTTTCCTGTCGAGAACTTTGCCAAGCAGGCCGCTGTACCAGTTGAGACGGACCGGTGAACCCATTTCTGATTTCTTCGTTTTATCCCTGAAAAGGGTAGAGACAAGTGTCGGGATGACAAGGAGGGCGACGGCCAGTGAAGAGATCAGCGAGAATGCCACAGTAAGGGCCTGATCCTTGAACAATTCGCCGGAAGCCCCGTGAAGGTAGACGATTGGCAGAAATACAACAATGGTGGTTAAGGTCGAGGAGGTTATTGCCGCACCTACTTCTCCCGTTCCCTTTATTACTGATTCTTTAAGTGATAAGCCCGTTTCAAAGTTCCTCGAGATGTTTTCGAGTACAACAATGGAGTTGTCGACAAGCATCCCGGCTCCAAGGGCAAGGCCTCCCAGAGTCATTATATTGAGCGTGAGATGATTGAAATACATCAGGTTGAATGTGGCAACTATTGAGATGGGAATAGCCAGACTTATCACCATGGTAAGGCCTATCCTCCGCAGGAAGATAAAGAGAATGAAGACTGCAAGAAGGATTCCAACAAAAAGAGTGTCACGGACCTCTGTTATGGCTCCGTGTATATATTCACCCTGATCCTGAACCTTGATAAATTCATAACCCGGAAGTGCTTTTTTTAACCCGGCAATGGATTTGTCGAGACTTTTAACAGCTTCAATGGTGTTGAACTTCGGTTCCTTATATATTGACAAACCTATACAGCGCTGCCCGTTTATCGACACTATTGTTTCAGGGTCCTTATTTTCGAACCTTATTTTAGCAACATCCCTGAGATAAACAGGGATGCTCTGTGAAGGAGAAGAAGAGGTTCCGGCCCGGGCCATAGCCTGTTGCGGGTTATTGACTGACTGATTTCTGAACCCAACAATAATATTCTCAAGGTCGCGGATATCTTCAATGACACTGACACCCTTTACCACATATTGCAGGCCCATATCAACAATGGATCCTCCCGAAACATTCCTGTTATAGTTGGCAATCTGAGCTGCAATACCGTCAGTGGTGAGTCCGTAGGAATCGAGTATGTAACGGCTTGTTTCTATAACGGCTTCACTTTCTTCCTCTCCTGTCAGCCTGACGTCGGCAATTCCTTCAATCCTGACCAGTTCGTTCCGGATGTAGTTCTCAGCAGTTTTCCTGAGTTCTTCCATGTTGGTTATCCTGTCGTTCCTAAGGCCGATAATCATAACCGGTGAAGCATTGGGATCGAACTGTGAGATTGAGAAGTCATTGAGGTCGGAATTCTGACTGAAGGAGCTGAGTTCTTTCTGCAGGTCGAGAAAGGCTTCGTCCATATCCTTGTTCCAGTCGTATTCTACTATGATCTGGGCCGATCCGGTTTTTGAGACTGATGAAACCTGGATGACATCACTCTGACGCATTGAAAGCGACTCGATTGGATCGACATAGTTTTTTTCGATCTCTTCCGGCGGCTTTTCACCGGCTGTCAGTTCAATAAAGATCTTTGGATTATTCAGGTCGGGAAAGAGGTCGCTTCCCAGTTTACCGAAGGAAATCAATCCCAGAAGAAGAATTCCAAGGACCAGCATCAGTACCGTAACCGGGTATCTGACAGCAAACTGTGCAATCCTGTACATTATTTTACTATTTTTACTTTCGACCTGTCACCAAGGGTCTCAAATCCGCTGGTCACAACGCGTTCCTTTTCTGACAGTCCGCGAACAACCTCAACATCCGACATGTTTTCAAGTCCTGTCTCTATTATTCTTTCAGAGGCAACACCCCTGTCGATCACAAAAATGGTCTTCCCTTTCTGGCGCGAGAGTATGATATCCCTTGGTATGACAACAGCCGAATCTTTACGGCTGATGATGATATCGGCATTTACAAACATTCCCGGTCTGAGAAGATAGTCCTGGTTTTCAACGGAGATGTTCCCCTTGAAAGTCCTTGTATCGGCATTTATTGCAGGAGACAGCTGGGTGATCTGTCCTGTGATTGTATCGCCGGGAAGGTTATAGTTGGTGAGTTTCACAGGTTGTCCCTGTTTTATGGATGAGATGTATTTCTCAGGGAGCTGGACATCCATATACATCACCTTGTAGTCCATGATTTTGCATATCAGTAATCCGGTTTCTATCTGTGTTCCGCGGGTATAATAGGGAAGATCGACAATGACCCCGTCAATGGGTGAGACAACCTTCATCTTTTCCATCTGAAGTTTTGCCGTTTCAAGGTTTGTCCTGGCATTCTCATAGTTGATGCTTGCCGTTTTCAGTTCCTTAAGCGTCACTCCTCCCTTTTCATACAGGGATTCCTGCTTTTTAAGTTCACTTTCCATCAGCTCCAGGTTGAGTTTTGTCGTCTCGAGTTTTACTGAGTTGACATATTCCCTGTCCTCCAGCCTGGCAATCACTTCTCCGGCCATGATCCTGTCGCCCATTTGCCAAACCCTGCCTGTCCGGGGATTGTTTTCAGGGTAGTATTCAGCAGCTATCCTCGATTTCAGTTCGATTTCACCCTTCGGGAAAACCGTTCCTGTGGTACTGACCAATTCCTCGATAGGTTTGAGACTTACCTCTTCAACCGAAACGGGTATCTCAATGTCAGCAGTGAGATTCTGGTTCTGGTTACGGCACGACATCAAAACCAGCAGAGCTATAAAAATTATGTTAGGATACTTTTTCATTGTTAATGGGTTTATATTTTTCATTCAATGTTGGTCAGGGGAGCTACAGCTTCCTTTTTTTCGAAATCATACAAAGTCTGTATCTTAAGGTTAAGCAGCTCAAGTTTGTACGAGATAAGTGCATTTGTATAAGAGAGTTGCGATTCCGACAGCTGGTTCTGGTACATGTTTAGATCCAGACCGGTCATATCACCATTCCTGTATTTTTCAAGACTCAGTTCATATGATAACCTGGCATTTGTAACCGATTGTTCAGCAATACCAATCTGGTTCTGAAGGTTAAGAAGGTTTCTACATATCTTTCTGATACCCAGAATTATGTTATTCTGTTCATCTTCGAGATCCAGATTTGCGTTTTCGATGCCTGCCTCAGTTGCCTTGATCCTCGATTTTTTTTCTCCCCAGTCCCATAAGGGTACGGTAAAAGAGAGGGCCACGCTTTCATTGTCAGTGGGATTGGAATATACATTTCCAAGGTTTTCGTTATCGCCGAAAAGTCCGACTGAAAGACCAAGGCTTCCCTTGAATTCATTCAGCGATTTGGTCTGGATCAGTTCAAACTGTGCCGTTTCAATGTTTATGGAGCTCTGTCTTAGTTCCATCCTGTTCTTTAGTCCGTGATCGATAGCAAATGCGATGTCAACATCGATGGTATCGACAGCTATGCCGGGAAGAACAATGACATCATCGTACAGGCTCATCCCGATAAGCAACTTAAACTCATCCTTTGCATTATCAAGGGAGACCTGTTTATTCTCAAAGTCCGACTTTGTTGTGGCCATGTTGAGTTCGGCCTGGTACATCTCTTCCTTTGCTGAGATGCCTGCATCCACCTTGTTTTTCGAGACTTCATAGTTCTGTTGCATATTTTTGAATGCCTGCATGGCTATGTCGAGGCTCTGCTGTTGCTGGTAGACATAATAGAATGCCTGTGTTACCTGGTTTTCGAGAGCAAGCCTCTGGATGGCATAGTTCAGCCTGGAATTTTCAAGGGCAAGTTCGAGTTCCTTCAGCTGGAGCTTGGTCCGGTTATATGTAAAAAGAGGCTGATCGAGGTTAAGTGAAAGCCGGTTACTAAAGCCCTTCGATGCGTAATCGTTGAACTCACTGTACGAATCGTTGTAACCAAACCTGTTAACCAGAGAGATCCTGGCATCTGTAAGTTTTATAGGCTGCGAAACAGTAAGAAGACCATAGCTCTCAGTGGTTTTTGTTGAGTTCCAGCTCGAAATGAGATCGATGAATTCTCTGTTGTGACTGTAACTCAGTGGGTTTACTGTTAGTGAAAAATTTGACTTAAGAGCGGCATTCTGGGCATTCAGATTCTCCTGGCTTCTCACCAGGTTTAATCTGGTCTTCTTCATGGCCGGACTGTTTGATTCAGCTATATCCAGAGCCTGCTCCAGAGTCATGCCCTGCTGAGCATACCCTGCAGAGGTGCCGTATATAAATAGCATTGCAACAAATAAGGCTGTTATGACAGTGTATTTCATGTTCAGGGATTTTAGTATTTTAAGGTCATATACTGGCTGTGTATATAAAGTGTCGTTTCCGGTAATTTACTTCTCATGTTTATCTGTCGGCAGGTCTGATCTTTGATAACTTCAGGTCGTGCTGATATTTCAGGTCGGTAGCTTTCCATATTTATTTCAGGTCAGTTTTCACCCATTTAACAGCATCACCTGTAACCAGTCGTCCTTCCGACTTGTTTGACAGTTCCACGGTCGCACTGTCGGAGGAGATATAGTAACGCCCCAGGAGGTTCCACCCGTCTTCCATCACATCGTGATCGAGTATTATCTCTTCAGCTCCCTGGTCATAACTTATTCTGTAGTGATGATCACGGTAGGGACCAGTACCCTGATCAGAGGACCTTCCGCCGTAGGTTACAACCATTTTGTCGGTACCTTTTCCTATGTAGCAGTAGACCTCATAGTAACCCGGGCCTCTCATCCTGCCAGTCCAACTGACCGATCTGTCGCCGGTACCGGCCCTTGTATAGACTGCAGATCTGATATACTTCCCGTAGAATGATGAGTTTATCACCGGCTGCCAGTTGGCAGGAAGGTCCAGCAGACTTACCTGTTTGTATTCTTCCTTATGATTCCTGCTTACCTTCAGAAGCCTGCGAAGAGGGCTTACAGGAAGTGGTGGCCCGGGGTTAAACCCGGGATCCTCATTGTCGACAATTATTTCTGATGGGTCTTCGAATACAGGTAACTCTGTTATCACTTCTCCTTCGGCCACAGGTCCCGGTGATTCTTTTGTCCTGCGGACTTCGCCGACCTGAAGACTGAGTTCCCCGGGAAGATTCGTGGAGAAGAGGGTGTTTATAAGAAGCTCCCTTGGCTCGGCATCAGTGATCAGACTCACCTTCTTTGCTTCAAAGGGAGAGAGAAGGACTATCCTTGAGATATTGCCGGTTTCCATTCCCCTCTCCTGTATTGAAATAACCTGGCCGCCTGTCCTGATTGAGAAGTTCTGTCCGCCTTCTTCTGACCCTGTCCGGATTGCTACATTGAAAAGTCCTGCAACAGGTCCGGGATTTGAAGCGACAAAAGAAAGCAGAAAACGGACCCTGTCATTTATTACTATTCCAGACGCCTTTACATCCGATATGATGAATCCGGGTTGTTCTTTCCCGTTGTACCAGTTGTCGAGCAAGGGATAGAAATCAAATCCGAACTTTTCCTTTATAGCGTTGCTGAGTTCCTTCACCTCTATTCTCCGGAACCTGTTTGATTCAACATAAGGTCTGAACCAGTCGTTAAATTCATTTATCCCGGCCTTTGATCTGAGAAGGCTGAGGAGATAATCCCCCTTGACAGTAAGTACTGCCTTAAGCGTATCGTTACCGGGATTTTTCATTAGAAGTTCCCTGAAACTCATGTCACGGAGGATTATGTTGGCTCTGTCATTGTCTGAAATATTCTCCTGATTTAAGATCATGTTATCCTGATTGCTGTTCTCAAGTTTCTGAAGATGTGATTCGAAGACTGCGTTTATTCCAGGATATTCAGCTGACCAGAAATGGTTTTTAAAATAGTAGAAACTTGGGCCAAGCAGGTACCTGGTATTTTCATCTGAAAGGACACCGTTTGAATACCTGTAGTTCTGTACAGTGATGAACAGGTTCCTGATGAATGCGTTGAACATCCTTACCTGCAGTTCCTTATCAGTAACAACCTGGTTATTCCGAAGGTTGTTTCTTTTCATTCGTGCAAATGATTTGCTGAATCCAGCCTGATCGAGAGTCGACAATTTCTCGGGGAGGAGAACCATTGAGGGTTGTGTCTCGGCCCTTGTCTGGGTGTTTTTTTTAGGATTGGAATGGAACTGTACGGGTACTTCGACCAGACTAAGAGTTTTGAATGGGTAAGTGGTCGAGAAATTGGTCTCAAGTTCCCTCATCAATCCCGTCACAAGGTAGCTCAGTGTATCACCCAGCAGGCTCAGGTCTTTTTTATAGTAGTCGTGACCGGGATAGAACCATGTAATGTATTCGACCGAATCGACTGTCAGGCTCTCAGAACGGTAATCCCCGGCAGCGACGGTCAGTCCTGTGAGCGGTGATGAAGGTGAGTAACAGAAAGTATCTCCATCCTTTTCCATCTTCCCCTGTGAGACTATCACCATACCGGGGACTGAGGTTCTTGCCCTGAGAGTAAAAGTGATAAAATCAACACTTCCCCTTGCCGGGTTGGATGGATAATAATTCAGTCCGGCTACCGGATACCAGTATGTCTCCGGAGTCAGAAGCATATATTTATCAGTGATGAAGGCCTGTCGTTTGCCGACGCTGAGCATCTCGATCCTGTACTCATCGTCACTGATGTTGCCGGTATGTTCGGGATAACAGAAGGATTCATTTATAGTGCCTTCATACTCTATTTCGAGAGAATCGGTATCACCTGGTGCAAGAGAACTGCCGGGCCTGATATCGATTATGTTGAAGTCCCTTTCAAACTTAAGGTCCCTGCCCGATGAACTTACCTTCTTTATATCGAGTGAAGGATTTAGAGAAAAGATATACCTGTCGAGTGCTGATTCGTTTTCATTTTTAAAGGTCATGTTCACCTTTACATCAATGCTTTCACCATTATGTTCAAGCTGGATGGAGGTTCTTTTGATACTGGCGAACTGTTCATTCTCGTATTTCTTATTTGTTGCCAGAACGGTTTTCTTATCCCTTATCCTACCTTCATAGACGGAATAGGTTTTGTATGCACAAAGTGAGCCGGCGGCCAGGAAGATAACCAGAAGTACGGTTGTCAGTGCCATATGTACCTTTGATTGAGGTAGCCGGTTGAAAAGCAGAATGGTAGCCATAATAAAGGCTATGCCAAGGGAAAAGAAAAGGAAACGGTGGCAGACGATGAAGGCGGGATCGTCAAACCCGATAATGGTTGATTTCAACATGGGAAGACCGAATGCCATGTAATCGAAGATCATCCCCATCCTGTGCCAGAGCCAGAAGACATCGGTAGCGGCAAAGCCAAGCAGTAATATAAAAGTGACGGCCTGGTTTTTAATCAGCGACATCATCATAAATGCCAGTCCCAGGCTGAAAACAATTGTCGGTACACAGATGATGAACAGGTACTCAAGATAGGAAGCAAGATCTACATCCATGGTTCCCGAAATCAGGTTCATCAGCAGACCTATCATCAGAATGACTATGTCGAAACCTATGAAAAGGCGGAGGATACCCCAGCTTTTTCCTATAATATATTCAAAGTTTGAGACAGGTCTTGTATAGAGGACTTCGTTGGTGTCGAGTTTCTTATCCCTCCTGATGAAGTCGGAAGCCAGGAAAATCACAAGGACCGACTGTGCCAGGTTGAGTATATAAAGGTTAACCATAGGAATGGAGGCCGGAAAGGCTACAAATTCCCACGATTCATCACCAATGGGGGAGAAGAGACCAAGGTTCATGATGGAGAATATGAACAGTGACCCGAGGGTGAAGAGTCTGAAGAACCAGCTTCTCCTCAGGGTTCTTGCCTCATATTTTGATACTGTATGTATGTTATGAATAAATCCCATGAACAGAAACGTTATTCAGTAATGTCAGCATGAAGTTGGTGTTCCATAAAATATACATAGGCATGCTCGATATCGGGGGTAACAGCTTCGGGTGAGAAAGCTGGTGCTTCGTCAGCCACTACCTGTACTTCCCAGCCTTCTTCTACCGGTATGGTCGAGATGACATTATAATCGAGCTTGACTCTATCATATTGTTCCTGGCTCAGCATGAGCCTGAATACATGTCCCCGGGCAAGGTCGATCAGTTTTTCAGGAGAACCCGAAAAAACAAGCTCTCCACGGTTCAGAAGGGCCATGCTCTGGCATGTTGAGGATATGTCTCCCACAATATGGGTCGAGAGGATGATTGTGACATCATTCTGACTGAGTTGCGACAATATGTTCCTGAACCTGATCCTTTCGTCGGGATCAAGTCCGGTTGTAGGTTCGTCTACGATTACCAGCCTTGGATTTCCGATCAAAGCCTGGGCAATCCCAAGCCTTCTTTTCATACCACCCGACAGCCTGTTTGCCTGTCTGTCGCGAACTTCGAGCAACCCGACCTGGTCAAGGAGCCTGTCGACCTCGGCAAGTCTTTCCTTTTTATTCTTCATACCGGCCAGGGCTCCCGAATAATCGAGGAACTCCCAGGTCCTGAGGGCAGAAAAGAACCTGAAGTCCTGGGGAAGGTAACCAAGCATCTTCCTGATTTCCTTACGGTACTTCCGGATATCCATTCCGTTTATCAGAATATTCCCCGATGTCTGTTGCATAAGGGTCACCATTATCCTCATCAGACTCGATTTCCCTGCACCATTAGGACCGAGGAGACCAAACATTCCTGTTCCGAAGTTTAGATTAATATTCTTAAGGGCATGGTTGCCGTTAGGGTATATCTGATTTAAATCCTGAATTTCAATTTTCATTTCAGGCGGAGTTTTTCAATTAGCCGGTTAGCTTTACAAATCTTTTGGACGTACTAAAGACGATGTAAATTTCAATTATCGCATATATTTAATATGTTTTACAACATATTTGTCAGGGGTAGTTTATATACCGGTGAAAAACCGGTTGGTTACAATGTAAAACTAATTCCTATTTTTGTGAATTATATTATCTGAGGTGGCATATAATATAAATAAAAGAAAAATCATCAACGATCCGGTATATGGTTTTATTGCCGTTCCCGGAGATCTTATCTACGGACTGATAGAACACCCGTGGTTCCAGAGGCTGAGGAATATAAGGCAGCTTGGTCTGACAAGTTTTGTTTATCCCGGTGCCTGTCACACAAGGTTTCAGCATTGCCTGGGTGCGTTTCACCTGATGGAACTGGCCATTAACACACTAAGGGAAAAGGGAATACGAATAAGTCCGGAAGAAGAGGAGGCAGCCATCGCGGCCATTCTTCTTCACGACATAGGACATGGTCCGTTCTCACACGCGCTCGAGAATTCAATTATTGAAGGAATAAGTCATGAGATGATCTCGTTGCAGCTGATGAGAAGTCTGAACAGCTGCATGGATAACCGGCTAAGCATGGCTATTGAGATCTTCACCGGTACCTACAGGCGGAAGTTCCTGCATGAACTGGTTTCGGGTCAGATGGATATGGACAGGCTCGACTATCTTCGTCGCGACTCTTTCTTTACCGGTGTGATCGAAGGTTCGGTTGGGTCCGACAGGATAATCAGGATGCTCAACGTTGTTGATGATTCCCTGGTTATTGATGAAAAGGGTATTTATTCCCTTGAAAAACTGCTTATTGCCAGAAGGCTTATGTACTGGCAGGTATATATGCATAAGACGGTCCTTGCCTCGGAAAGTCTTCTTGTGAATGTTCTTAAGCGGGCCAAGGAACTTGTTTCTTCAGGTTGTGACGTCTATGCCACTCCGGCTCTCAGGTTTTTCCTGAGCAACAGGATCAATGCTGCCCGACCAGAGGGTAGCGGAGAACTTCCGGCCGACCTTATCATTTCGAATTTTACAAGGCTCGACGATTCCGATATCCTTTCATCGGCCAAATACTGGGCTGATGACCCTGACAGGATTTTGTCAGACCTGGCCGGAAGACTTGTAAAAAGGAACCTGTTTGCAATAGAACTTCAGAATGAACCGTTCTCAGATGAAAGGATCCAGAGTCTGAAGGAGAAAACAGTTACCAACCTGGGAATTGACAGACAGTTTTCCGGATACTATGTCTTCTCGGATTCGGTTTCCAACATGGCCTATACACCTGAATCCACCGAAGTGCTGGTGCTTCTGAAGAACGGCTCAACGGCCGGTATTTCGCAAGTTTCAGATATGTTTGATCACAGATTCTTATCTGAAAGGATTACTAAATATTTTCTTTGTTATCCCAAAGAGTGCAGATAATATAAAATACATACCAATGGAATTCAATGCAACAACAATTGCCGGTTTCCTCAGGGGGGAAATCGAGGGGAACCCGGAAGTAAAAGTGAATACGATCGCCAAGATCGAAGAAGGATCAGAGGGTGCGCTTTCTTTTCTGGCAAATCCGAAGTACGAGCCATACATATATACCACGAAATCATCCATAGTGCTTGTAAGCAAAGATTTTAAACCTTCTGACAGGATAGAGGCAACCCTTATCAGGGTTGATGATGCCTATGAAGCCTTTGCATCTCTGCTCCGCCTTGTCGACCAGGCACGCCCCAGGAAGAAGGGAATTCATCCCACGGCTGTCATCGAAGCCTCTGCCAGACTGGGTAGTAATATCTATATCGGAGCCTATGCCTATATAGGGGAGAATTGTTGCCTTGGCGATAACTGTTCAGTATATCCGCATGTTTATATAGGGGATGGTACCAGGGTGGGAGACAACTGTTTCATATATGCAGGTGTGAAGATCTATCACGAGTGTATAATAGGCGACAACTGCACCATTCATGCCGGAACTGTGATAGGCAGTGACGGTTTTGGCTTCGCACCCCAGTCGGACAGCGAGTTTATGAAGATACCCCAGCTTGGAAACGTTGTCATCGAAAATAACGTCGAGATCGGTGCAAATGTTGCCATTGACAGGGCGACAATGGGATCAACTTTTATAAGGAAAGGAGTAAAGATTGACAACCTTATCCAGATAGGTCACAATGTTGAGATCGGCGAGAATACCGTTATGGCCGGACAGACCGGGATAGCAGGCTCGACAAAAGTGGGAAGGAACTGCATGTTCGCGGGCCAGGTAGGAATTGCCGGACATCTGAAGATAGCCGACGGAACAAAGATCGGTGCCCAGTCGGGGGTGCCGGGCGATGTCAGGAAAGAAAACTCGGTTCTCCTGGGCTATCCGGCCATGGACCATAAGGATTTTCTCAGGTCATCCGTCATCTTCAGGAAACTGCCTGACCTGAAACTTAAAGTCGATGAAATGGTCAAAGAGATTGAAAAACTTAAAAAGGGTTGATCCCGTTTAAGGTTTTTTAATAATTATCAGCCGGATATAAAGTTTTATTATTGGCTCATCCGTATTTTTTTATTTTTTTTGTACCCGGAAAATAATGAAAAACTGGATTTTTAATGAGTGAGAAACAAAGAACTCTTGCAAAGGAAGTCAGCCTTCAGGGCAAAGGATTGCATACCGGAGTGAATGTCACAATAACTTTTAAGCCTGCTCCGGCGAACCATGGATATAAATTCTGCAGGGTCGATCTCCCGGGCAGGCCTGTGATTGATGCTATTGCCGATAATGTTACCGATACATCGAGGGGAACCACACTCTGTCAGAATAATGCCTCCGTATCAACTATAGAACATGCTCTTGCAGCTTTGCACGGCCTTCGTGTCGACAATGCCTTTATTGAACTCGACGGCCCCGAAGCTCCCATTATGGGTGGAGCTGCATGGAAGTTCACTGAAGCTATAAAAGAGGTTGGTACTGTTGAACTTAAAGAGGAAAGGAACTACTTTGTCGTTAAACAGAAGATAGCTTATTCTGATGAGGAACATGGAGTCGACCTTATTATTTATCCCGATGATCATCTGAGCATAAACGTCCTCATCGACTACAATTCAAAGATACTGGGTAACCAGTATGCGATCCTCGATTCGATCGACGACTTTGAGGAGGAGATCTCGAGGAGCAGAACCTTTGTTTTCTTTCATGAACTTGAACCCCTTCATAAACTGGGTCTTATCAAGGGAGGGGACCTTGACAACGCAGTTGTTATCCTTGACAGGGAAGTGGAACAGTCGGAGATCGACAGAATCGCCACCATGTTTAACAGACCCGGGATAAGCAAACATACCGCAGGAATACTGAATAACACAGAGCTCAGATACCCGAATGAACCTGCCAGGCATAAGCTTCTGGACATCCTGGGTGATCTTGCACTTGTGGGACAGCCTGTTATGGGTAAGGTTGTTGCAACCCGACCTGGACATCTTGCCAACACCAGGCTTGCAAAGCTTATCAGGCAGGAGATAAAAAAAACACACTCAAAAAAGAATATCCCCGTTTATGATCCCTCCCAGCCCCCGGTTTACCGGCTGGAAGATATCAAGAAAAGACTACCGCACCGCTATCCTTTCCTTTTGGTCGACAAGGTTATGTCCCTGGACGAGACTTCGGTGCTGGGGATAAAAAACGTTACTTATGATGAACTTTTCTTCCAGGGACATTTCCCGGATGAACCGGTTATGCCCGGAGTGTTGATTGCCGAAGCCCTTGCACAGACGGGAGGCCTTCTGATCCTCAGCACCGTTGAAGAGCCGGAAAAGTATTCGACATATTTTCTGAAGATCGACAAGCTGAAATTTAAACATAAAGTGGTGCCGGGTGATACACTGATACTCAAAATGGAACTGATGGAACCTATCCGCAGGGGAATAGTGATTATGTACGGACAGGCATTTGTGGGTAATCATCTCGTTGCCGAAGGTGAAATGACAGCCCAGATTGTTAAAAATAAATGATCCTCTGAAATGATCTCAAACCTTGCATATATTCATCCTGCGGCTATAATTGCTGAAGATGTGACTGTTGAGCCATTTGCTTATATTGGTGAGAATGTTGTTATCGGAAAAGGCACCTGGATTGGTCCGAATGCGACTATCATGCCGGGAGCCAGGATTGGCAGTAATTGCAGAATCTTCCCGTCAGCGGTTATCTCAGGAATTCCCCAGGACCTTAAGTTCAGAGGTGAAGACACCACAGCCCGGATCGGCGACAACACTACTGTAAGAGAAGCAGCTACCATTAACCGTGGTACCGCTGCCACAGGGGAGACAGTTGTAGGTGAAAACTGCCTGGTAATGGCCTATGCCCATGTGGGACATGACTGCAGGGTAGGGAATAACTGTATACTCGGTAATTCCATCGGGCTGGCCGGAGAAGTAAAGGTTGATGACTGGGCCATACTGAGCGGAGGTGCACTGGTACACCAGTTTGTCAGGATCGGAGGTCATGTGATCATCGGTGGAGGTACAAGGGTCAGAATGGATGTTCCTCCCTATCTGAAAGCCGACCGTGAACCGCTGGTCTATATGGGAATCAACTCGGTGGGTCTGACAAGAAGAGGATTCACCAAAGAAATGATCGACAACATTCACAATATCTACAGGGTGATCTATCAGAACGGCCTGAATAATACTGCTGCCCTCGAAAAAGTGGGAAGTGAATTCATACAATCGCCTGAAAGGGATTATATTATAAGCTTCATCAAAGGATCAGAACGGGGAGTAATAAGAGGTCCGAAAAGGTAGGCGGATCAGCTCCCTTCCCATCCCGGAGCCTTTAGTTCAGCCTCAGTACCAGCTTCGTTAACAAGAGCATAGGCCTGACCGGAAGAGGTCATGTGGCCTATTATACTTACTCCCGGGATCTTCCGGATCTTTTCCGTATCGGCCAGGTCTGCCGTGAACAGCAGTTCACTGTCCTCTCCTCCGTTAAGGGCCGCGGTAACCGGATCAATACCGAACTCTTCAGCCATCAGCGCCGTTTCAGTATCAACAGGGATCCTATCGTACCAGATCCTGCAGCCAGTTTCCGATAACCTGCAGATATGGATAAGGTCGGAGGCCAGGCCGTCGGAGACATCTATCATGGAAGTGGGACGAATTCCCTCAGCTCTCAGAGTGTCAATTACCTTACTTGGGAACTCGGGTTTCAGCTGACGCCCTACTATATATTCATGTCCGCTTAAATCAGGTTTGAATGAACTGTCTTTATCAAACAGCTTCCTCTCCCTTTCAAGTAGCTGAAGGCCCAAATATGAGGCACCAAAGTCACCGGTTACACAAATGAGATCATTTGGTTTGGCTCCGTCGCGCCTTATTACCCTGTCCTTTTCAACTGTCCCCACAGATGTCATCCCTATTGTGAGGCCGGTAACCGAACTGGTCATGTCGCCTCCGGCAAGATCAACCTCATAGCGTTTGCATGCCATCAGCATTCCTTCATATAATTCCTCGAGCTGTTCGACGGAAAACCTGGAACTCACGCCAATGGCAGCCAGTACCTGCCCCGGAGTGCCGTTCATGGCATAAATATCCGAAATTGCCCTTATCACAGCCTTGTAGCCAAGATGTTTCAGGGGAGTATAAACCAGGTTGAAATGAATACCCTCGAGCAGAAGGTCGGTCGAGACAAGCGTCAGAGATGATCCGGAATCAATGATGGAAGCATCATCTCCTGATTTCCCGACACTGGTCCGGTTCAGGGGTTCCACTCCTTCGGTCAGATGCCTGATAAGTCTGAATTTGCCGTAGTTTCCGAGAGGAGTCCTGGTGCCGTTGGTGTACATGATAAGGGAAGTTTAAGATAAAAGATAAAAGATAAAAGATAAAAGATAAAAGATAAAAGATAAAAGACAAAAGACAAAAGACAAAAGACAAAAGACAAAAGATAAAAGACAAAAGATCCTATGTTTGATATAACCCCCTTTAAACTGGACTAATTTCCATAGGGTTTAGAACTGATGATTCAAATATATTAAATTTGTTTACCCGATTCAAATCTTCAGGCGAGGAGCCAAGTTCTGGAAAAGGATGAGGCTTCTCTCTGAAGAAAAATATTTCCTTATTCTTTTTGTTTTTCTTTATTTCTATAACATTTGATTCCCAGAGTTTTAAAAATACTTTTGGAGGATAACTCAGAAGACATTTCATAGCCCTGGTTTCATTATAAGCATAGTAAAACTGCTTAAAAATTCCCCTGGCATGCCCGATATTACTGAAGATATTCCTGTTGCAAACCAGTCTTGTAACTGTATTATGAAAGGATTCAATATGTGCATTTTGCTGAGGAGTCCCCGGATGGATGAACTCATGATCAATACTCAGTGAGTTTAATACATCAGCAAGTGCTTTTGCAATAAACTGAGGACCATTATCTGTCCTTATGAGGATTTTTATCTTCTGTTCCTGAACATATCTTTTTACTTCAGGGTCGTGTATAAGATCAAAAACAAGTTCAGCAATTTCTTTGCTTTTCATTGTATACTGAAGATCCCAGACGGGTGCATACCGGCAAAACGTACACAAAAATGTTATCAGAAAGGCATTTCTGTTTTCTTGATGTATGTATACATATTTGATATCGGCTTCTATGGTTTTAAAAGGACTTTCCAATGGAGGAACCGTATACTTTACAAATGATCTTTTCAAGGCAACAGATCTCTTTATGGAAGGGTTTAAAAGGTTGTTCTCATCCATTAGCCTGTATACTTTTTTGTGATTGATAATGTATTCTTTTTGTTTCAGAAGATCAGTTGATAGCTGATATCCATAATCATGATATTCAGGCTCAATCAGCTTAATAATTTCATTCACTACATTCTGGTTGGGAACCATCATTTCCTTATACATAGTATGGGTTGAAGGACGTTTCCCTTTGGGTCTCCCATTTGGTTTGTAGTAATAAGTGCTTTTCTTCATGGTTGCTATTTTTACAGCATCAGCTACCCTTATACCCTTTGCTACATACCTGCAGATTACTTCTCTTTTTTCACTTGAGGACCAAACTTTTTTTTTAAAAGTTCGTCCTTGAGTTTTCCTTCAAGCTCTTTTTCTGCCAGAAGCTCTTTTAAAACACGGTTTTCTTTTTCAAGCCTCTTTGTATACGCATCCATATTTTTACCCCGACGGTCCTCAAGACCCTCGAGTCCGGAAGCATTATACTTATTGAGCCAATCGTAGTACAAAGTCTTGGAAAGTCCATATTTGCGACAACCAATAATCAACCCAAGTTCCTGGATATCCAATAGTATCCTTTCTTTTTCTTGGGGAGTCCTTTTGTGAATGCTTCTTACCATCAACATAAAAGTACAATTTTTAACAGTACTCTTAGTCTAGTTTCTTAGGGGGTTAGACCAATGTTTAAAAAGCATAAGCCCGAGTAAGTATTAAAATCGTAATTTTAATATTGAC
>CAZBQM010000037.1:0-25250 GCA_964494045.1 uncultured Rikenellaceae bacterium | reverse complement strand
TTCAATTGTGCCATTTCTATCTAGTTTTAAAGTTAAACATCAAATCTGACCCTTCCCCTTTGCATAATTTATGCCAAACAGACAAATATGTCATAAAGACAAAAAAAGTGTCAGTATGTGACAAACTGACACTTGAAAAATATTTTTATAAGCTTGATTATTCAGCGGGCTCAGACGAGGTTGTCCCGGCGGATTCGGGAACTACTGTAGGCAGGGTGGGTATGGCAGTCGGATCAACAGCATTCTGAATGGATGATTCAATCCTTGAACGTTCTCCTCCCTGTCCTCTTGGGATGGAGGCAGTTGCAACAAGGCAGAGAACAAGAATGGCTCCGGCCAGAGTCCAGGTAGATTTCTCGAGGAAATCAGCTGTTTTCCTTACACCCATGGACTGTCCTGCAGAAGTGAAGTTGGCAGCCAGACCACCTCCTTTTGAATTCTGTACAAGGACAATAAGTATCTGCAAAACACAGGCTATCAAAACCAGCACCGATACGAAAATATAAATACCCATCTGATTATTATTTTATTAATTCCTTTATCTTCTCAATTTGAGCTGCAAAGTAACTACTTTTTTCCGGAAATTTCAAACTCAATTTCTCATAAATATCAATTGCCTTTGAATAATAGCCCTGGTTAAGGTAAATCCTGGCAAGTGTTTCAGTTATAAAAGAGCCCTGGTCTTCAGTAAAAGGCCTGGCAATATCTTCGCGCGGAGCATCTGACTTATCCCTTACAGGTTCTATCCTGGGATTGGTCATGATAAACCTGTCGATCAGATCCGACTGTGTCTTTTTCCTGTCAAGATCTTTTTCTTCAATTCTGTATGGGGAATCTGAGATTCCTTCATCATTTTCCTTTTCAACAGCTTCTCCCGCGATTCCGTTTTCAAGCTCAAGGAGTTCAGGTTTATCGGGAACTGAGATACCCGGATCCATGTAAACGACAGACTCCCCTCCCTGTTCCGGCTCGTCCTCGAGCTGAAGGATTGTACTGTCGAACTGGTCCTCCTCCTCAAAGTCATCGCCTGTAAGAATAGGCCTGCTCACCACTTCAGCCGCCACTTCTCCTGAACCTTTCCTGTGGCTATCGTCCGATTCCTTTTCAATTTCACATATAAGGTCATCGCTGTTCCTGGCATCATCAATAACGGTTTGATGGTGTTCATTCTGGCCAGGGTCGTCCTCAGCCTGTAAAGGAGCTTCAGTTTCCTTAACTTTTTCTTCGGGAGGCAGTAACGGGGTATTAATGATATTATACAACACTTCCCTGTCGGCAATGTAAAGGGCCGATGACCGTAACTGGGTCTCGAATCTTACGTCCGACATCCTGTTAAGAGTCCTGAGCAGAAGCAGATGCCCGCACTGGAAATAAGGGAAGAGCGTGACCAGCTCATTGATCTCGGCAAGCAGTTGCCGGTCACTGGTCTTTCTTTCCTCAAGAATCTCAATAAACTCGTTCCGGTTCATTGTCTACCAGTTAACAAATGCTTTGTTAAAGATATCTTCCACCAGCATTTCAACGATATCCTCCGATAACTCTCCTTCAACCTGGCTCAGGTCAAGGGAGCTGTCATAGTCCTGGTATCTTGAAAAACTCGATTCAAAACTAAGATCGGGGTCATAGGCATTGGTGTACTTCACCCTTACAGATATTGTAAACCTGTTCATGGCTGCAGAAGCATCGGCTGATACTGTCAGTGGCCTGGTGTTATAGTCAGTTATCTCACCTTCAAAACTCACATCGCCTGTCTCACTTGTAAAACTCAGTCCTGTCTGTGCCTTGCACTTGTCAGTCAGGGCTTCGGTAATCAGCTGGCTTAGTCCGGGCTGCACAAGACTTGCCCTGTTCTGGAATTGAGAAACAGATATTGTTTTAACCTCAGGAGAGGTTACTGCACCCGAAAAGGAATACTTGACTGTCATCTTGCAGCCCTGGGATAAAGATGCGGCCAGCACAATAAGTAATATCACCGCCGGAATTCCGGTTTTTCTATTCCTTCTTTCAGTTTTCAATATCATATTCCTTGATTTTCCTGTACAGGGTTCTTTCAGAAATTCCCAGTTCCTGAGCTGCAAGTTTTCTTTTCCCACTATGTTTTTCAAGGGCTTTCCTGATCATTTCTATCTCCTTTCCGGCCAGGGAAAGTGATTCTTCAACAATCTCCTCCGTATCCTGGATGTTATCCCTTCCGTGAAGAACCGTCTTGAAGCCCGGGACATTTTTATCTCCGGCTTCTTCAGCAGCAACATTCTTGTCGACCGGGGTATCGTGAAAGAGATTCCTGATAACCCTCGAATTGGTCTCCTGAAAACCCACCCCCGTATCCCCGTGCCTTATAAGGTCGAAGACGAGTTTCTTAAGGTCGTTCATATCGCTTTTCATATCGAAAAGGATCTTGTAAAGTATCTCTCTTTCCGATGAAAAAGACTTGTCTTCCTGGCGGTTTAATATAGCAGGCAGTTTAGCTCCGGTATAATCGGGGAGGTAGTTTCTGAGGGTCTCGGTGTTTATCTCCCGCTCCTGTTCTATTATCGAAATCTGTTCCGTTATGTTCTTGAGCTGCCTTACATTGCCTGGCCAGGTATAGCTAAGTAGAAGGTTCTTTGCCTCGTTTGTAAGTCTTATGGAAGGCATCCTGTACTTCTCGGCAAAATCACCGGCAAACTTCCTGAAAAGCAGGTATATATCCTCTCCTCTCTCCTTCAGCGAAGGAATTCTTATTGGTACGGTATTCAGCCTGTAAAAAAGGTCTTCCCTGAATTTATCCTCACGCACTGCCCTGGGTATATCGACATTGCTGGCTGCAATAACCCTGACATTTGTCTTCTGGACCTTTGATGATCCCACCCTGATGAACTCACCCGTCTCGAGGACCCTGAGCAGCCTCACCTGGGTCGACAGCGGAAGTTCGGCCACCTCATCAAGAAATATGGTTCCCCCGTCGGCCACCTCAAAATAACCTTTCCTGCTTTCGGTTGCTCCGGTGAATGAGCCCTTCTCATGACCAAACAGCTCCGAGTCAATGGTTCCCTCGGGAATGGCACCGCAGTTGACAGGGATATATTGCCCATGCTTCCTTGTGCTGAAGCTGTGGATTATCTGTGGAAAAGATTCCTTCCCGGTCCCGCTCTCCCCGGTAATAAGCACTGAGAGATCCGTATGGGCAACCTGTACGGCTATGTCAATGGCCCTGTCGAGGTCGGGATAATTTCCTATAATACCGAATCTTTGCTTTATACTCTGAATATCTTTCATTCAATATTTTAAGATGTTGCGAATTTAAGACATTTTTAAAACAATGGGAAATCCTATTTTAGTAAATTCGTGGCATGAACAAAGCAGCAGAATCCAGTATCGCAGGCATTATTCCTGCACGCTACGCTTCGACAAGATTCCCGGGCAAACCTCTTGCAATGATCGGTGACAAGAGTGTTATCAGGCGGGTTTATGAACAGTCTTCAGAAGCACTTGACAAAGTCTTCGTCGCCACCGACGACCCGCGGATCTATGATGCCGTCAGGGACTTCGGAGGAGAAGCAGTAATGACATCACCGGCTCACAGAAGCGGAACCGACCGTTGCTCCGAGGCAATGGAGATACTTGCCGCTGAAAGGGGACTCGTCTTCGACATCATAGTAAATATCCAGGGCGATGAACCTTTCATCAGGCCGGGTCAGATAAATATGCTTACTTCCCTTTTTGACGACAGGGAAGTGATGATTGCCACCCTGATAAGAGAATGCTCCCCCGATGAGGATATCTTTAATCCCAACCATCCCAAAGTTGTAACCGACCTTGAGGGTAATGCAATCTATTTCAGCAGGGCAGCAATACCATACCTGCGCGACCATAAGCAAACCGACTGGGCAGCACGGCACAGATACTTCAAACATCTCGGCATCTACGCCTTCAGAAGTAATGTGCTCAGGACCCTAACAAAACTTCCTGCGGGTTGCCTTGAAACAGCCGAATCTCTCGAACAGAACAGATGGATTGAAAACGGTTTCAGGATCAGAACGGCCCTTACCGACTGGCAGAGTATAGGTATCGATACTCCTGAAGATCTTGAAAAAGCAAATATATTTTTGAGCCATTTCAAATAATTTCTTTATCTTTAGCATAATTTTTGTTAGGTGAAAACTAAACGGATCCTATGAAAAGAAGTCTACTCCTTGTTCTAGGTATATTATTTGCACTAAATCTTTCAGCTCAGAAGGATTCCGTTATAGCTGTATCTGACCAGCGAAGGAAAGAATACGTAAGGGAGACTACCCCAGCCAGGATCAACATCTATCCGGTTCCCGTCAGGAACAACAGTTTTACCATTAGTAGCGACCGGGAGATCTCATACGTCAGGATCACCAACATGATCGGACAGGATATATTCAGGGAAAAATTCAACAATCCCGACTATACAATAAAGGTTGTTTTTGATAATCCGCCTATTAGAGGCATTTACCTTGTTACGATCCTTTTCGATAACGGCACCAGGGTCGTAAGGAAAATAATGGTTGAAGGCTCAGACTGAGCCAATAATCCGGTTTTATCTTCTTTACCTGATCGCAGGTTGCAGTCAGGATTTGGAATCTGATATACTGCACTAAGGTCAACAATCATCCATTTTGATTGTTATAAAGATAGAGCTTACAGGATTGCCGGATTTATCATTATTGCCATGCAGGAAGGTTCAAATAAATTTTCGATCAGGGACCTTGAGAATTTTTCAGGGATCAAGGCTCATACCATCAGGATCTGGGAGAAGAGGTACGGTATTCTCGAACCCGACAGAACCGACTCCAATATAAGAACTTATAATGAGTCAGAACTGAAAAAGATCCTGAATGTGTCGTACCTTAACAGGAACGGATTTAAAATATCCAGAATTGCCGGAATGGATTACGACCGGCTTGTATCAGAAGTAATGGCAGTCAGCAACAAACAGGTTTATACCGACCACGACTTCAGTCCGGGGAATGTCCTGTTGTCAGCAATGAAATTCAGCGAATTACAATTCAGGGAGGCACTTAACAGTTACACCGGTAGTCTTCCGTTCGAAGATGCCTACTGCCGTTACCTCTACCCTCTCCTTGAAAAATCGAGGATCCTATGGCAGACCGGAAGCCTTTCAAGGGCACAGGAACAGTTTGTCAGGAATACCATCAGGGAAATTATAATCTCCGGGGATAGCAGCCTCAATGTGCACAAAAACGGGAAAGCACCTGTTGTAGCCATGGTCAACACTCTTGAGAACTGTTCCGACAATAATTTCCTCTTTTATAAATATTCCCTTAAAAAGAGGGGGTTCGACCTGATCTACACCGGAGGCATTCTACCCGACTCAGAGGTTCTTGAGATCTACAATATTAAACCTTTCGATTTCCTGGTTCTCAACTCATCATCATTCGATTTTGCCGGAAAAAAACTCATCTATTTCAGCAACATAGGGAAAGCCCTCCTCATTAAAAAGATCATACTTGCCGACTTCCCTGACGAAAAGGTAAGAAAGATTCCTGAGAACATGATAATTACACATAATCCCAGGGAATTCCTGAAGATCCTGCCTTCCATGGTCAAAATGGCAGGATCAAAGGAAAAAACATGAACCTGGCACTGCATCATTACCCTTTTCACAACAAAAAAACAATCCCTGCCTTTCCCGGGATACCGGGAAACAGGAATTGCTTTTACACTGGCAGCAACCGTGCTGGTTATCTGCCGGTGACGGGAGAAAGGCCTGGCAGTAACAGTCTGTCCATCTCATGCAGATACTAAAGGTCAATGATTATTCCGACTGTCGGCAGTATAGTCCCTGATTCACTTTCAAGAAACTTAAGGAGATATCTTGAAGGATCGGCAGGATCAGAAAGTGGCACCCCGGTGCCATCTGTATCCCTTACCAGTATTGACGGCTGGTCGGCCTTGTGGTTATATACATTCTGGACATCGGCGTAAAACATAAGAGACCAGCCTTTAAAAAAATACTGTTTATCAATCCTGATATCAAGCTGATGAAATGACTTCAGCCTTTCAGTATTGAAGCGTGTGTAGTCAGGATAACCTCTGCCCTGGAGATCCCAGGCAGCCTTCAGTGATGACCTGTCAAGATCGAACGGGGTATAAGGGGCTCCGCCGACAAATCTCCACTTCACTCCTAACTCCCAGTTACGGCCAAGATTTTTTGTTGCCGTAAGGTTAAACAGATGGCGGTTATCCCACGATGAGGGTATCCATTCCCCGGAAGATCCCCTGAACTCGCTCCTGACATATGTATAGGAGAATACAAGGTTGGTCCCCCTGAACTCTCTCAGCCGCCCGAGAAGTTCGACCCCGTATGCACGGCCTTCCGACTTTGAAAGCAGTTCTTCATCGCCAAAGATGCCATAGTCGGCACTCTTGCTTGATAAAGGTACTCCGTCGCGGACAGAAAAGGGGTAATTTCTGTAACTCTTGAGGAAGCCCTCCATGGAAAACTGAATGTTTTCAACGGGAAGATACTCTAGCCCGGTCACAAAATGATCGGCCCTGATATACTTAAGGTTGTTGTCCCTGTTGACATATCTGCCTGAAGCATCGGCATAACCAAGTGCGGTATATGGTGGAAGCTGGTAAAACCTTCCGGTGTTGAAGTTCAGGTTAAACTTCTGACTGAGCGCAAAAGAGGCAGAAAGCCTCGGAGAGACCTGGTTCAGGGGATTCTTCATCGAGGCCGAATATGATGCCATATCAGTACGCAGTCCCATCGACAGGCTCAGTCTTTGATCAAGAAATGACCTGCTTAACTGTCCGAAAATAGAGTATTTTCCGAACTTCAGGTTTGTGTCATAATCAAGAGCTGATTCTGCTCCGTTGCTGAACAGCAATCTGTATGTTGAATTCCTGTAGTGTGCATATTCATATCCTGCTCCGTAATTAACCCTGAAACCTCCGGCAGAGGTGATTATTCTTTCATATCTGGCTTTTGTCTCTCCTTCTCCCGAGAGATAGTCAAGGATCTTATTACCTTCAGTCTCAATGTTATCCCTGTACTTGTACTGAGAATTATTAAGGTAGTTCCGGCTCAGAACCCAGGTGTCATAACCGTTGCTCCTGTAATGCTTGTAAACGACTCCCGTCATATAACTGTATTGCTCCTGTACCGGAATATAATCGAGAAGATATCTCTGGTATTCCGTTTCGTTTGCCTTAAGATTCAGGCTGAAATCATCCTTTGCTCCAAGGCCCAGGAAGATAAGTTCATTCTTTTCATCTATCCTGAACCTGTATTTGTACTGAAAATCAGTATAGGCGGGGAGGAAGGGAAGATCAAGAGCTGAAAAGAGAAACTGGAGGTAAGACCGGCGTAATGATACAAGGAAAGAGCTTCTCTCTCCTGCCGGTCCGTCGGCAGTAATACCCAGATCCGATGCCCCCAGGGTAAGCCTGTACTTCATGTGTTCCCTGTTACCGTCGACGAAGGTGAAGTTCAGAACCGAACTAAGAGCATTGCCTTTGGAGGCCGGAAAAGCTCCTGAAATAAAATCAACAGACTGGACAAAATCAACATTCAGGATACCTATGGGACCACCGGAAGCTCCCTGGGTTGAGAAATGGTTGAGATAGGGAATCTCTATGTTATCTATGTAAAACCTGTTTTCATTCGGTCCCCCTCCCCTTACTATCACGTCATTTCTGAAGGCAGGTGTTGAGGCTACTCCCGGGAATGACTGAATCACCTTCGAGATATCCCTGTTACCTCCGGGATTTCTTTCTATCTCATCAATTCCTATTATCCTTACCGACACGGGGATCTCTATCTTCTTTGTAAAAGGTGATGCCTTTACCACCACCTCCCCCAGGCTTATGTCGGCTTCCTCAAGGGGAAGGTCAAGAAAGACATGGTTGCTGTTGGTGACCATCACGGCTCCCGAAAGATAGGGTTTGTATCCTATGGATGAGGCACGGATCTCAACATAACCGGGTTTGACACCCGTAAAGGTATAGTTACCCTCATTGTCGGTTATGGCCCCGCTTGTGGTACCCCATATCTGAACCGTGGCAAAGGGAATACCTTCGTTGGTAGTGGCATTGTAAACCCTTCCTTTGATTATCCCTGAATTTTGCTGCGCTGACAAAGAAAAAAATACCGGCAGAACCAATGATATTGCAATAAACATTCTCTTCATTCTGGTAAATGTTTATGCACATAACAAAGACCGTCAGATTATTGTTCAGTTGATAATAAACAGGAAATATATTTTTTCAGATCAGTGAACGGAAATAGTCCTCATCGGCTGAAAGATCAGCCAGGGGTTCCTTTTTCCGCAAGTCAGCGATTTTCGCAAGCATCGTCTCTGCAAAGGTCCTTATCCCCGACCGGGAAGCATCGGTGAACCTGTGCTGCCTGGCCTTGCTTACTGCTGCCACTTCCTTCCAGACAGCAAGGGTCGCGTTTTCGAAGAAACAGCCTGTAAACGCATCCCATACATAATCGACAGCTGTCGTGGTAAGATGGAGCATGTCGCTGTCGTAGAACCTGTAGTCTCTCAGATCATCCATAACCAGCTCATAGGCCGGAAAATAGCCCCAAACAGCAGGATGTGAAAGCAGCTCCTCGACCGCCAGGAACAGAACCGACTTGCTTACCTGGTTGCCATGAGCCCCGTCTTTCCAATGTCTGACCGGACTTATTGTAAAAACGACTTTTAACGAGGGAAAATCCTGATGGATGTCATCGAGTGTCCTTCTCCACAAGCTTATTATATCTTCGGGCTTCAGAAGCTCGTTAATAAAGAATGACGAAGGGAATCTGTGACAGTTCGATACTATCATACCGTTATCCCTGCGCCTGTACACCCTGGCAGTACCGAAAGTAATAAAAAGGAACCTTGCCTTCGCTATAAAATCTCCGGCAACCCTTGTACGGTCATTTATCATCCCGAGCAGGCCGGCAGGGTCTTCGGAGGTAAATCCGGTATTATGCAGAAAACTTATGTATTCGCCCTCATGGAATGACAGATCCTTTTCTCCAAGCTCCTTTTTGGACATAATGAGTTCAATCACGGAAGAGACCGATACCGGATTGTACACCGTACCGGCAGGATTAATCATTACCTGCATTCTGCCTTCCGTCATCTTCGTCCCTACCGATCCCGCAAAACACGATCCCACAAAGAGAACACTGTCTCTGTAACCTATCTTCTCCTTTGAAGAATCAACCCTTATAAGCGTCCGGAAATCCATATTTATCCTTTTCCTGTCATGCCACACCTGATACAATCCAACTTTTCAGCCCCTCAGAAAGCAGTACTGGCTAAGCCTTATGTTGAATTCCATCCATATTTTCATTAAAAATACAAAAGATGAGGATATTAATTGCCTCGTTCAGATAATAATAAACGACCTGTGGTAAAATTAATCTATCTCTTTGATTTTATGATCCATGCAAATTATTACTCCACTGCTGATCCAGGTCTTTTCTTCTCCCGGTTTTGATCAGAAGAAAGCCCTTATCCGGAATGTCGGGTAACATCGCTATTTATATAAAAGTTGGAAAAACAATCATATCACACTCATTTACTGTACGTTCAAAAATTATCTATTTAAAAAAACCTTAGAATATAAGGATTTGAAGATATTAAGATTTGTTTATCTTTTTCTGTTAGTATAAATTTGTTTCAACAAACATAAAAATTAAGACCTATGACAACATATGAATTCAACAACAACCTGATAGAAATGAAGGGCAATCTTCAAAGGTTTGCCATGAGTCTTACCTCTGACAGGGACACTGCCCTCGACCTTGTTCAGGATACCTATCTGAAGGCCATCACCTACAAGGATAAATTTGTTGATTATACAAATTTGAAGGCCTGGGTGTTCACAATAATGAAGAACACCTTTATAAACAACTACAGGAGGAATGTGAAAGAGAACACTATCATTGACGGAACACAGGACCTGTATTACCTGAATATGCCCCACGACAAGGGTTTTGTTTCTCCCGAATCGAATTATGCCGAAGGAGAAATAGAAAGGGCCATAGATTCTCTGAGTGATGAGTTCAAGGTTCCTTTCAGGATGCATCTCGACGGGTACAAATATCATGAGATAGCCGAAAAGCTTGGGTTGAAAATAGGTACGGTAAAAAGCAGGATATTCTTCACCCGGCAGAAACTCATGAATATCCTTAAGGATTATAACAGATGATGCCGGTAAATATATGAGTCATATCCGCTGTCTGCCTGGTCATTCTCAGCAATAATAGGTAAATTTACCAGTGATCAGCAGTTTACGACATGCAGAAAACAATCAGGATAAGGACTGACAGGAAATACGGGCTTTATGATATAACTGAGGAAGTCGCCTCGGTTGTATCGGAAAGCCGCATTGTAACAGGTATAGTGTCCGTCTACGCCAAAGGTTCAACGGCAGGTATTATGATACAGGAGAACTGGGACCAGTCGGTTCAGAACGATGTGATAACCCTGCTCAACAGGCTGATACCTTCAGGAATATGGGAGCATGATCACCAGGATAACAACGGGGACTCACATCTGAAATCGGGACTGGTAGGTGCTTCAGAATGTATACCTGTGACGGAGGGCAAACCGGGACTGTCAACCTGGCAGAATATTTTCCTTTGTGAATTTGATGGTCCGAGGCAGGTAAGGGAAATAGTTGTAACAGTAATCAGTGATCATTGAACCTGACTTGCTGAAGTTTTAAGGAACCGGCTGCTTCAATCCTTCCTGTCCTTATTTCCCCGGACGGGAAATGCGGCATCAATGTTTTTCTTCAGTCTTGAAAGTCCTCCCCGTCTGACAGGCGACTGTCTGAAAAGGCCGTCAAAGCGTTCTGCATCAAGGTTCTTCCAATCTTCAGCTGACATGGAAGCCAGTTCTTCCGAAATCCTGAATTCGGGTGTTTTGTTTCCGGGCTTATTCCGGTTCCAGGGGCACAGTTCCTGGCACATATCGCAGCCAAAGATCCTGCCGTCCATTTTGCTTCTGATATCTTCCGGAACAGGATTGTCGTCCTCTATTGTCAGAAAGGCGATACAGCGGCGTGCATCTATTGTCCGGTCTTCGTTGATAGCTCCGGTGGGGCAGCCTGTTATGCATTTCCTGCAGTTCTGGCAATGGTCTTCAGGATAAGGAGCATCATAATCGAGAACCAGGTCAGTAAGTATTACACCTATGAAGAAGAATGATCCGATATCCTTATTGATGATGATGGAGTGTCGTCCCTGCCAGCCAAGTCCTGCCCTCTGGGCCCATGCTTTTTCAAGGACCGGTGCTGAATCAACGAAAGCCCTTGCGAGTACAGAGGGTTCTTCAGACTTTATGAAAGAGATGATGTTTTTAAGTTTACCCTTCACTACCTCGTGATAGTCCTTTCCATAGGCATATCTTGAAATTGAAGGCTGACCGTCACCGCCCTGTTTCACGGCTGTTGAATAACTGAGGCCGGTGACTATTACTGAAGCAGCTTCAGGCAGAAGCAGGGAAGGATCTGAGCGGGCCGTCAGGTTTCTGCACAGGTAACTCATCGATCCGTTCATTCCGGCTGAGCACCATTCCGACATCTTCTGCATGTGAAGAGGCAGCTTTCCTGCCTTTGCAAAGCCGCAGAGATCAAAGCCTGTTTCGAAGGCTTTCTGCCTGATTTTCAGGGTCAGCGATCGTTGAATGGAGGTATCCATTGGAAATCAGAGGAAGCCAAGTTCAAGCTTTGCTTCTTCGCTTAGCATACTTTTATCCCATGGTGGGTTAAAAGTAAGTTTGAGGTCGCATTCCTTCACTCCCCTTGTCCCTCCTATCTTATACCTTACTTCCTCGAGAAGGTCCTCGGCCATCGGGCAGTTTGGAGCTGTAAGGGTCATGGTAATATGAGCCACATGATCGTCATCGACATTTATCTCGTAAATAAGTCCCAGATCATAGATATTGACCGGGATTTCCGGATCATAAATGCTTTTAAGCACCTGACCGATCCGTGTTTCGATTTCCAGTTGTTCAGAAGGATCCATGGTTAAGCTGGTTACTTTTTGCCTTATACGCCATTGCATACAGTTTTATCTGACGGACCATCGCAAGCAAACCGTTTGAACGGGTTGGCGACAGGTTCTGTCTCAGTCCTATCCTGTCGATAAAATAAAGATCGGCTCCTATAATTTCATCAGGTGACTTATCCGACATCACCCTTATAAGCAGGGCGACGATGCCTTTTGTGATTATGGCATCGCTGTCGGCTGTGAAGGAGATCTTCTCCCCGTCGAAATCGGGATGCAGCCACACCCTTGACTGGCATCCTTCAATAAGGAAATCATTTGTTTTATATTTCGGGTCGATGGCAGGCAGATCCTTACCCAGACTGATAAGAAGGTCATACTTGTCCATCCAGTCCTCAAAGGCTGAAAACTCCTCTATAATAATATCCTGAGTGTCATTTATTGTCATAACGGATCTATGAGAACATGCTTATTACTTTTTCAATTCCGTTTGTCAGGCTGTCAATCTCTTCGGTTGTATTGTAGAAGCACATTGATACCCTTACCGTCCCGTCAATTCCGAAACGGTCCATAATCGGTTGTGCACAGTGTGTTCCGGTGCGGACGGCAATTCCAAGCTTGTCAAGAATGGTTCCCGTGTCGTACTGGTGGATACCGTCGAGGAGGAAGGAGATGGTTGATATCTTATCATCGGAGGTCCCGTATATCTTCAGTTTGTTTATAGCTGAAAGTTGTCCGGTAGCGTAGTTCAGCAGCATCTTTTCCCTGTCGGCTATTTTCTGCCTTCCTGTTTCATTTACATAATCGAGGGCGCGTCCAAGTCCGATGGCCCCGGCATAGTTCATCGTTCCTGCTTCAAACTTGAATGGAAGAGAGTTATAGGTAGTTTTTTCAAATGTCACCTTCCCTACCATATCACCACCACCCTGGCAGGGAGGCAGTTCTTCAAGCCATTTTTCCTTACCGTAAAGTATTCCCGTCCCTGTCGGGCCGTATATCTTGTGGCCCGAGAAAGCGTAGAAGTCACAGTCCAACTTCTGAACATCGGTAATACCATGCTGGATCCCCTGGGCCCCGTCGACCAGAACCGGTATTCCTTCTGCATGGGCCGCTTCAATGATCTTCCCGACAGGGACAACCGTGCCAAGTGCATTTGAAGCCTGGGCAACTGCCACCAGTCTGGTTTTGGGACTTATCAGTTTAAGATATTCACTGAAGATGATCTCTCCCCTGTCATCAACAGGGATGACTTTCAGCCGGGCTCCTTTTCTATCGCACATCATCTGCCAGGGTACTATGTTGGCATGATGTTCGAGGTGGCTTACAATGATTTCATCTCCCTCGTGAACATATCTCTCACTAAAAGAGAATGCAACTGTATTAATAGATCCTGTGGTGCCGGAGGTAAAGATTATCTCCTCGTGTTTTGCAGCATTGATAAAGAGCCTTACTTTTTCCCTTGCATCCTCGAAGGCCTCGGAGGTAAGATCGCTCATGGCATGAACTCCCCTGTGAACGTTTCCGTTATACGAGGTATACACCTCCCTGACGGCATCAAGTACGCACAGGGGTTTCTGTGTTGTGGCCCCGTTATCAAAATAGATCAGGGGTTTTCCGTAGACCCTGCGCTGAAGCAGGGGGAAATCGGCCCTGATTTCAGAAATATCTTTCATAATATAAGGCAATTACATGCATTTAACCATACAACTCGCGCAACGCGACAATTCTCCCCTGAGCCTCTGCATGACAAGATTATCCATCCTTTCTCTGAGTGCTTTCACCCTTATATTCTGAATTACTTCGTGGGTAAAACCGAACATAAGCATCAGCCGTGCCTCATGCTTGTCTATACCTCTCGATCTGAGATAGAAAAGAGCATCTTCATCAAGCTGGCCAATTGTGGCTCCATGGCTGCATTTCACATCATCGGCATAGATTTCGAGCTGGGGTTTGGTATCCATCCTGGCATCATCGGTCAGAAGGATACTGCTATTCTTCTGGTAAGCAAGGGTGCCGTGCGCTCCGGGAGCCACGTAGATCCTTCCGTTAAAAGCGCCGGTTGCCATTTCGTCAATGACACCCTTGAAGAGCTGGTTGCTGGTACAGTCGGGAAATGCATGTTCGACATTTACGTAATTGTCGACATGCTGCCATTTATCGGCCAGGTAAAGACCGTATGAGTATGCCTCAGCGCCTTCTCCTCCAAGAAAATGATGAGTATTGTTCCTGACAAGTCCTCCGTGAAGCGTTATGTTGTTTGAAGAGACCCTGCTGCTCTTTTCCTGGTGAATAAAGGTATGGGTTATCTTGCATGCGTTGTTATGTTCGTTCTGAACCCTTATGATATCAAAAGCGGCATTCTCTCCCACGTAAACCTCTGTTACTGCATTGGTAAGGAACTTCTTTGGAGAGAGTGTATGGTCGCAGATTATAAGGGTGGCTTCCGCATTTTCTTCCACAACGATAAGGTTGCGGTGCTGGTTAAAGATGTCGTCGTCTGAATCGACCAGGTTCACTATCTGGACCGGTTTATTAAGAACAAGTCCTGCGGGCACGTGAACAAAGATACCGTCGGATGCCATGGCCGAGTTCAGATCAACAAGACCGTCTGTCTCACTCTTAGCATATTTGCAGTAGTGTTTTGCAACAATGTCGGGGAATCTGACGGAAGCCTCAGAAAGACTTCCGACCCACACACCTCCAGGCAGCTGACGCAGCTTACCGTTGATTGTCGGATAGAATCCGTTGTAGAGCACTATCCCGTGGGAATCAAGGCTGGCTACATCGCACCTGAACTTCTCGGCTCTTAAAAAATCATCTTCTCCCGGCATAAAAATACCCTTGTATTCATGCCTGAAGAAAAGATCCAGGTTGGCATATTTATAGGTCTCATTTTTCCTGTCGGGAATTCCCAGCTGTCTGAACCTTTCCATAGCCGGTCTTCTGAACGAGTTGATCAAAGCAGACGATCTCTCCTCTATCTGACCAATGTTCCCATCGAACAGACCCGAATATCTATCAGTTATTTCAGAATTACCACTCATCTCAGCCCTGGTTTTCAACCTCTTTCTTAATCCAGTCGTAACCCTTCTCCTCAAGTTCAAGGGCAAGTTCCCTGCCTGCGCTCCTTACAATACGTCCGTCGTAAAGGACGTGAACGAAATCAGGGACGATATAATCGAGCAATCGCTGGTAATGCGTTATGACTATTGTGGAGTTTTCAGGCTTCTTAAGCCTGTTAACGCCGGTGGCCACGACACGGAGGGCATCAATATCGAGCCCTGAATCTGTCTCATCAAGAATTGCCAGTTTTGGCTCAAGCATGGCCATCTGGAAGATCTCATTCTTCTTCTTTTCTCCTCCTGAAAAGCCTTCGTTTACCGAACGGTTTGTCAGCTTGGAATCAATTTCAACGAGTTCCTTTTTCTCTCTCATCAGCTTAAGGAAATCGGAAGCCGACAAAGGTGGCAGGCCCCTGTGTTTGCGATGTTCGTTCACGGCACTCTTCATAAAGTTGACCATGCTTACACCCGGTATTTCGATCGGATACTGGAAGCCAAGGAATATCCCTTCCTTTGACCTGTCTTCGGGAGACATATCAAGCAGGTTGTTGCCGCAATAGGTAATACTGCCTTCGGTTACCGTGGCAAAATTCCTTCCGGCAAGTACCGATGCAAGAGTGCTTTTCCCTGAGCCGTTGGGTCCCATTATTGCATGTACCTCCCCGGTTCCTATCTCAAGGTCGATTCCCTTTAGAATATTTTTTCCCTCAATGGATGCTTTAAGATTCCTGATAACAAGCATAATATCTGATATTGACTAATGTATTTTATTAACCTACACTTCCTTCAAGACTTATCTGAAGAAGCTTCTGAGCTTCCACGGCAAATTCCATCGGAAGCTTATTTAAAATTTCCTTCGCGTAACCGTTGACAATCAGTCCTATGGCATCCTCAGTAGAAATTCCTCTCTGATTGCAGTAAAATATCTGGTCCTCTCCTATCCTCGATGTTGTTGCTTCGTGTTCCACAATAGCGGTCTGGTTGCCGACCTCAAGATAGGGAAAGGTATGTGCGCCGCATTTATCGCCCAGGAGCAGTGAATCACACTGTGAAAAATTCCTGGCGTTCGTTGCATTCCTGAGTACCTTTACAAGTCCCCTGTAGCTGTTCTGTCCGAATCCGGCAGAGATGCCCTTGGAGACGATGGTGCTTTTGGTGTTCTTTCCTATATGGATCATCTTGGTGCCCGTGTCTGCCTGCTGATAATTATTGGTGACGGCTACAGAGTAAAACTCGCCTGTTGAATTATCACCCTTGAGTATGCACGAAGGATATTTCCATGTGATTGCCGAGCCTGTCTCTACCTGGGTCCATGATATCTTTGAATTCTCTCCCCTGCAGATTCCGCGTTTTGTCACAAAATTAAAGATACCGCCTTTACCTTCCTTGTCGCCTGGATACCAGTTCTGTACAGTCGAATATTTCACTTCAGCATTTTTCTCGGCTATAATCTCAACGATGGCAGCATGGAGCTGGTTTTCGTCTCTCATGGGAGCGGTGCAGCCTTCAAGGTAGCTTACATAACTCTCTTCGTCGGCAACCAGCAGTGTACGTTCAAACTGACCGGTGTTGGCCGAGTTGATCCTGAAATATGTTGACAGTTCCATCGGGCATCTTACCCCTTTGGGTATATAGCAGAAAGAACCGTCGCTGAACACAGCCGAGTTCAGTGAGGCGAAGAAATTATCTGTATAGGGAACCACTGTTCCAAGGTAACGCTTCACAAGGTCGGGATATTCCTTTACAGCTTCGCTGAAGGAACAGAAGATGATTCCCATCTCTGCCAGGGTCTCACGGAAGGTGGTCTTGACACTGACACTGTCCATAACAGCATCGACTGCCACACCGGAAAGATGTTTCTGCTCTTCGAGGGGGATACCAAGCTTGTCAAAGGTTTTCTTCAGTTCAGGATCGATTTCGTTGATAGAGCCAGGAACTACTTTCTGCTTCGGAGCAGCATAATATATGATATCCTGGAAATCGATCTCCGGCAACTTAAGATTAGACCAGCGCGGTATTTTAAGACCCTGCCAATGTCTGAAGGCCTTAAGGCGGAACTCCAGGAGCCATTCGGGTTCACCCTTCTTTTCAGAGATCGTCCTGATAATATTCTCATTAAGCCCTTTGGATATACGTTCGGTCTCAATATCAGTATAGAAACCATACTTGTATTCCCCCGAGGTCACATTATTCAGTATCTTTTCCTGCTCCTTTTCCACTGGATTCACTGCAAGTATTTAATTTATCAAAAGTACAACAATCAAAAAACCGTTTTGTTGGTTGAATTTAATCTAAATAAAGATGACAAAATTATAAAAAAATCCTGTTATAAATATCAGTATTCATCATGCATTTGTTTAACATAGTAATAAATAAGCTTGTAAAAAACGGAATGCCCCGGAGAAGTTACATTATCCCCGGGGCACTCTGTTTAAGTAACTTTGTGTACCTGGGCCGTCAGATTGAATTACTGATAAGGAAGGTTGCAGCAAATGCAATGATTGCATAGAGTTCCGGGAACACGGCAAGGATCATTGTATTACCGAAGACGTCGTTTCCGGCCCCAATGGATGCAATACCGTTTGCACAAACCTTACCCTGTTGTATGGCAGAAAAAAGCCCGACAAATCCAAGAATAAGACCGGCTGCCAGGATAGCGATACCCTGGAGAATAGTCATCTCCATACTTATTACACCACTGCTGTTCATGATAAAAAAGCCACCAAAGCCATAAAGACCCTGGGTGCCGGGGAGAGCACTGAGAAGCATGTAGTTACCGAAAGCATCAGGATTCTTTTTAAGGGCTCCGAGAGTGGCATTGCCACCCATAACCACCCCGATCGAACTTCCTATACCGCTAAGGATGACCATTGCAGCCAATCCAATATATGCAATAATAACAGGTAAGCTTCCTGCACCAGCCATAAGAGTTGTTGTTTCCATAGTTATTTTCTTAAGTTATTGATTACTGTTTTATTTTGAAAGGTTTATATTCAATTCCACCGCCGCTGAAACCGGCATTCTTATAAAACTCTACAAAAGTCAGCCTCATCGGATGTACAAAGCTGCCAAGGGTGGCAAGTCCTATATTCAGAGAGTGACCCACAATAAGCATTATGACACACAGAAGCCAGCCCACAAGAGGAATTGAAGCCATCTGTAATGAAATATCGTTGAATACAAAGCCTAGTATTGACGACGATATCCCAAGGGCAAAAAGCCTGATATACGAAAGGAGATCTCCGAATATTCCCGTAACCATACCATAGGCATCCCATACACCAAGTCCGGCCTGGGCAAACAGGTTTTTACCCGGTGAGTTGAAGAAAAGGATCAGTATGGCAGCAATGCCCATAAATATTTGGGAAAACAGTTTCGTCCCCTCTGCATCCAGATAACCAAGCATGGCACCTCCCTTGAACACCACGAGTGTGATAATCAAAAGGACCCAGCCTATGGTTGAAAGGCTGTATTTGAAACCACGGGTTTTGGAGATATTGAATATTTTAACAACCATCCCGAAAATGATCTGGAACCCTCCGATAATAAGCGCCAGGTAAAACAGGCTTATAGGTTCGAGCATAAGATGCCGGAATGAGCTAATAAAAGGAAAACCAGAATCGGCACTTTTAAGTATGGTATTCCTGTATTCGTTGAATTGTGTCTCACCGATAGCTGCGCTCACCTCTTTTGAAAAAGCCTTTCTGGAGCCGAAGGTTTCTCCCTTAACATCATCAAGCATGTTGATTACATTGGGGGGCATCCCGGCATCCTGCATCTTTACCACTGACTGTTGTGAGATGGTATAACCCGAATCGATAAGGCTCATTCCGAAGAAGGTACCTGATACAAGTCCCATTATAACGGTCGCCAGGCCAAAGTACCGGGCAAGCCTGAGAAAAGGACGGAATTCCTTTTTAACCTTTTTTCTCAGAAGGAATCCTCCCAGTATGAAGATTAATCCGTATCCTGCGTCTCCCAGGCACATCCCGAAGAAAAGCATAAAGAAGGGAGCGAATAAGGGAGTCAGGTCTATTTCGTTGTAATTTGGAAGGGCGTACAGCTTACCTATGGGTTCAAAAAGCTTTGCAAACTTTGAGTTCTTAAGTATTACGGGAATTTTCTCGCCTTCTTCAGGAAGGGAGATAAATGAAAAACAATCCACATTCTGAAGTACTTCAGTCACTTTGTCCTCATCGGTTGCAGGCACCCATCCTTCAAGAACATAAAGGTTGTCTTCAGCATATTTGTCGGCCTGGCTGGAGGCTTCAAAGTATTCAACGCTGTTGATAAGTGAGGTGTTACCAGCTTTCAGGGCAAACAGCCATGCCGGTGCCATTTTTTCCAGACTGGCAGTTTTCTCCTCAATACCTTTAAGAAGTGCCTCGATCTCGGCCGTAATTATTCCTGCCGTACGTCCCGGTATCTTTTCGATGTCGGCCTGTATATCAGGCTCTTCCCCGCTTCTGTGAACAATGGCAAAATACAGTCTTCCACGTACACGGCTGATGACATCAAGAGTGTACTTTTCTTCCCAGTTGTGGTCGAATTTCTTCTCCGGGCAGGTATAGAGAGAGACTTCCCAGCCTTCTGCCCCTAGCCTTGCGATTGAGTTTCTGTCAAACTCACCCCATGGTGATGCTTTTTCAACTTCGGGCTTAAGAACCTCGATCTGTTGCTTAGACTCATCGATACTTTTCAGAAGCTGTTCAAATTCTTCAAGCGCGGCTTCAGGTCTGATGTCTGATCCTTCAGAAACAGCACCGGGAACAAGCTGAGATATCTGTTTTATTGCGCTCCTGTATCTCCTGAGGAGTTTTAGTTCCTTGTCAGCCAGGGAACCTTCCGTTATCTTCCTTTTCTGCGCTATATGCACAACTCCTGCTTCTCTCAGGGCACTGAGCAGCCTGTCGTAGTCGCTGTGATAAACGAGAAAGGTATATTTTCTGATCTCTGTTATCATACTTCTGCACTTGAGGGTTCTTCCTGCCGCGATTTAATAATCTTCTGCGCCGATTTGATGAGATTCTCCTCATCCTCCAGATAACTCTTTATCCTTCGTATAGCCTCTTCATAGCCCGGAATCTGAACCTTCTCATAAAGGTTTACCTTCTGTGTGGTCTTCTTCCTTGCATAGTTAAGCATATCCATCTTTTTCAGAGCCAGGTCTTTCTTTGCAAGAGTAGTGTACAGGTCCTTGAGTATCTTTATTCCCTCGGGGAACCAGTTTGGATTATCGAACAGGCTGAAATCCTTTATGGTGAAGGATATGTCATCAAACTCAGGAATCTTTATACCTGCAATCTTGACATATTTAACCCTGATCTCCTTTATTGAAAGCAGGGAGGAGTCGAATTCAGCCCAAAGTCTTGCTCCCTCATTGTAACGTTCAAGAATTACATGAAGTTCCTTCAGATACTCTTCGGCAATGTTCCTGGCATTTTTCACTTCAATCCTCAGCGCAGACTCCTTGTTCTTAAGGATAGGCAGGGCCCGGGTCCTTGTCCTGAGCTGCTTGTTAAGGTTCTGAAGCGATATCTTGTTATATTGAAACCGTATAGCCATGTCGTCTGTGCCTGGTATTAATTCTTACGGGGCCAGTATTTTCTGACCAGTTCTTCCTTGATACCAATCTCTTCGGGGCTGAAGTTCTCAGCAAAAAGTTCCCATCCGGTATCGAGCATTGAATTTATGTCGACATTAATGTCAATTGCAAGAAGTCGCCTTGAATACTCCTTTGCGAATTTAAGAGTTCTCTCGTCATAGTCAGACAGGTCGAATCCATTCTCGTGTTTTGTACGGGCGTTTGCTGCATCGGCATAGAGCCTTACCGCACTGTTCATAACATTCGAATGATCCTCCCTGGTCTGTTTTCCGATAACAAGTTGTTTGAGCCTCGAAAGTGACCTGAAGGGGTCTACAATCACTTTTCCAATCTCAGCGTCGCGTCTCAGGAAAAGCTGTCCTTCCGTGATATATCCGGTGTTATCGGGGATGGCATGTGTTATGTCGCCGCCCGAAAGTGTTGTAACGGCAATGATAGTGATCGATCCTCCGTCGGGGAACTGAACTGCTTTCTCATAGATCTTTGCAAGGTCGCTGTAGAGTGAACCCGGCATATTGTCTTTTGAGGGTATCTGATCCATCCTGTTTGATACAATAGACAAAGCATCGGCATACATAGTCATGTCGGTCAGAAGCACAAGGATCTTTTCCTTTTTCTCGACTGCAAAGTATTCAGCAGCTGCCAGTGCCATGTCCGGGACAAGGAGCCTTTCTACCGGGGGGTTCTCTGTTGTATTGATGAAGGCGATGATCCTCTCGAGAGCACCTGCATTTTCAAAAACTCCCTTGTAATACAGGTAATCGTCATTGGAAAGGCCCATTCCTCCCAGAATTATCTTGTCGGCCTGGGCCCTCAGGGCCACGGTAGCCATCACCTGGTTGAAAGGCTGGTCGGGGTCGGCAAAAAACGGAATCTTCTGTCCGGTAACAAGCGTATTGTTAAGGTCAATTCCGGCAATACCGGTTGCAATAAGCTGTGAGGGCTGCATCCTTCTTACAGGGTTGACGGAGGGTCCGCCAATCTCTCTTTCCTTGCCGCTGAGGGCAGGACCGCCGTCGATTGGTTCGCCATAGGCATTCAGGAACCTCCCGGCCAGATCATCGTCGACCCTCAGAACCGGGGGCTTACCAAGGAATATCAGCTCGGCATTTGTCGGAATACCTTCTGTCCCTGAAAAGATCTGAAGAGTGACCTCATCTCCTATTATCTTTACTACCTGAGCAAGACGTCCGTTTACAGTTGCCAGTTCATCATATCCGATACCCGTTGCCCTCACCGAACAGGTTGCCTTTGTTATCCTGGTCAGTTTGGTATATACTTTTTGAAAAGCTCTCTTCTCAGTCATGATTTTAATATTTCAGTTAACATATTATCCACCTCTTGCTCGTATTTGCAGAACTCATCCGACCTGAATTTTGAGTAGTTCATCTGTTTCAGGAAGTTGATCAGTTTCTTGAACCATACAGGTACCTCCTCAAAGGCCGGGAATTTTATTTCGGCATCGAGTATTGTAAGTACTTTCCCCAGCATATATTTCTGCCGTTCGAGAGGTGTTATACGGTCAACAACATCAAAACCATCCTGTTGAAGAATGATAAAGTCGATGACCTCTGACTTCCAGAACCTGACATGATAATCGACCGGTACACCGTCATCACCAAGGATGTTTATCTGTTCCTGGGCTTCCCTTCCCCTTATAAGTACGTCCTTTACCTTTGTGACATTATCAATCCAGTCGGCTGCAATATTTTCAGCGACATATTTCTTCACCTCATCATACTCGAGGTATTTTGAATAGCTGTCGATGGGGTCAATTGCCGGATAACGTTTGGAATCGGCTCTCTGCTGGGAGAGGGCGTAGAAACATCTTGCACTTTTCTTTGTCGACTCGGTCACCGGTTCCTTAAGGTTACCTCCGGCAGGGGAAACCGTACCGATGAAGGTTATAGATCCGGTCTTGCCATTAACAAGCTCGACAAAACCTGCCCTTGAATAGTAGTTTGAAATTATGGCCGGAAGGTCCATCGGGAAAGCATCTGGTCCGGGAAGTTCCTCCATCCTGTTCGACATCTCACGTAGTGCCTGGGCCCAACGTGAGGTGGAGTCAGCCAGAAGAAGTATCTTCAGACCCATTGAACGGTAGTATTCGGCAATTGTCATTGCGGTATACACTGACGCCTCCCTTGCAGCAACCGGCATATTTGAAGTATTGGCTATGATGGTTGTCCTCTCCATGAGTTTCCTCCCGGTCCTGGCATCGATAAGCTCGGGGAATTCGGTAAAGATCTCAACAACCTCATTGGCTCGCTCGCCGCAGGCTGCGACAATAACCATATCGGCTTCTGCCTGACGCGAAAGGGCATGCTGAAGGACGGTCTTTCCGCAACCGAAAGGTCCGGGGATAAAACCTGTCCCTCCTTCAGTGATCGGGTTAAGAGTATCTATGACCCTGATACCTGTTTCCATTATTCTGAAAGGCCGGGTTTTGTTCCTGTAAGCTTTTACAGGAAGCTTGACAGGCCATTTCTGGACCATGGTGACCCGGGTCTCCTGTCCATCCTCACCAATAAGGATGGCAATCACATCATCAATCTTATAAAGACCGGGACCGGCGACCCATTTTACTTTAAAGGTGCCATTAAACTTGAACGGGACCATGATCTTATGAGGCATCCAGTTTTCAGTTACCTCACCCAGCCACGATCCGGCCTCAACTGTGTCTCCGGGTTCAGCAATGGCTTTGAAATCCCATTTTGCATCCCTGTCGAGCGGGAAGTTGTATTCACCTTTCTTAAGGAACACTCCTTCAAACTTGTCAAGATCATTTTGAAGACCGTCATAGTTGTGTGAAAGAACCCCGGGTCCAAGAGTAACCTCAAGCATATTGCCCGTGAACTCAACTTCAGTACCCACCTTCAATCCCCTGGTTGACTCAAAGACCTGGACAAAAGCCTGGTTTCTGTTAACCTTGATAACTTCAGCCATGAGTTTTGTTTCTCCCATCATGATCATGCATATCTCATTCTGGGCAACAGGCCCGTTAGCCTCAACAATGACCAGGTTAGATATTATACCGTGTACAATTCCCTTTGTAAGCATATATTACTTTTTTTCAAATATTTCTTTCATTTTACAACAGCTGAAGTGCATGCTGTACTTACTTCTCATTAAGGCTTCCTGCAATCACATCCGATTCCATTCCCTCAACAAGCTTTTTAAGCATCTCCTTACCGGTTTCCGGATCGAGTCTCTCCCATCTTTTCACAATCAGGAACTTTACAAGATACCCAAGTACCTGGTCGATTGTAAAATACTCGAAGAAAGTAAGTGAGTCAATATAACTCCATCTTTCCATATCGGTCTTCCTTTCTGCCTCAAGGAATTCGCTTTCCATGGCTATCCTGAAGATGGTGGGAACATATTCCGGTTCGGTCGGTATCACAAAATCCTTGCCCGATCTGTAAAACTCTCTTAGCTCAGTTACGAAACGGTCGTTACCGATAAGGTGTTTATCGGCATCAAGACCTAGTTTTTTTGCGTTAAGGAAGGTATATATATTATTAATATCAGTATCGAACCTGATCCACTGCTTCATAAACCCATTGCCCGAACCAAGCGCCATGTCAATATAGCCCTCGGCCAGTTTCTTCCTTAATACTCCTTCTTCTATTGCTTCTTCCGATCCGTAATACCCAACCATTATATCTACCATATAGGCAGGAAGGACATCTTTTTCCTTAAGGATCGAACCTATGACTCTTTTCTGTTCTTCAAAATCAGCAAGGGTATAGGTTCCGTTTTCATCCCAGTTCTCCTGACTGCCGGTAAGATATGAAAGGAGATTATTGTTGTCGTGGGGAAGAAAGAGCAGAGACACAAGTGAGAAGTCGGCAGAATGAAGATTCGCCCTCAGTTCTTCCCTGAACTCCCCGATAGTCGGGCCGGCTTTGCCATCAAAAATCAGATCGGCGAGCCCCGCCACCAGATAATAATAGTGTCTTTTAAACATCATTTGTCTTTTTCAAAAAGCAGATCAAGAAGCCCGGGTCTCATAAACTCCTTAAGGTATGCCGAGAAATCATCTTCCGTGACGCTGATCTTGTAGTCCTTGCCGGCAGGACTAACCTCGAAGCCATTCTTCATGGCTTTTACAGGATGAAGTGTGAGCCCCGATGACAATACACTTGCGGTCTTCTTTTTGAAATACTGTTCAATCTGGCCGGTCATTCCTTCCGGAATATAAACATCCATGCCCTGGTCATCCTTTTCCTGGGCAAATTTACCTGCCGTTATCTCAATGAGCCTGGCAACAAAAGAAGTATCTGAAAAAACTTCAGACACGGGGTCCTCGATAACCTTCTTTGAAATAAGGTTTTCGAGATCCTGCTTCAGAGCATTCGATGCATGACGGAACGAAATCCTGATCTCGGAAAGGGTGTTTTTTCCAAGCTCTTCAGCATTTTTCTCAGCCTTTGATATAATGGCAGCGGCATCTTCCTCAGCCTTCTTCCGAATCTTCTCTGATTCAGCCCTGGCACCTGCAACAATTGTTTCAGCTTCTTCTTTTCCCCGGGCGATACCTTCCTGGTAAATTTTATCCGTGAGTTCCTGGAGCTTATTCTGCATAATC
>CAZBQM010000036.1:0-25686 GCA_964494045.1 uncultured Rikenellaceae bacterium | reverse complement strand
TTCACCATCGTTTTCATAGTTTACTTTTCAGCTAACATATGGTTGTTCTGGAAGGGATACACCGGCATTCCTGAACTCAGAAAGTACAGACTCATATACTTCATCTCCTTCGGACTTCTTTCACTTTCCTTTATAGCCGGTAAAATACTTGAATCGAGGCACAGTTCGGTTTTATCAGATATCCTGAATATTACAGGAGGTTTCTGGCTGGGTTTTCTGCTCTATGCAGTTCTTCTGACGGTGCTGGCTGACATTAGCATCTTAACTATCAGACTTTCCGGTCATATTGACCCTGAGAAGGTCGCTTCCTTAAGAAGACTTTTCTATATTCTTTCAGCCGGAATCGCAGTTTTATTGATAACAGCCGGTTTCTTCAATGCAATAAATCCGGTTGTCAGGAATTACAGCATAAATATCGGCAAGGAGGCAGGAGAAGTCAGTAACCTGAGGATTGCCGCTGTATCCGACATACACCTGGGAAGCGTGATCAGGAAAAGAAGCATGAGAATACTCTCAGGAATTCTTGAAAGAGAGAAACCCGATGTGGTTTTTCTGTTGGGGGATATTGTCGATGGTGATATTGGGCCTGTTATGAGGGATGATCTTCTCAGGTATTTCAAGGCTCCGGAAACCAGGTATGGATTATATGGAATTACAGGTAACCATGAGTTTATAGGTGGAGCTTCAAAGACTATACCCTATATTGAAAGCAGAGGCATCAGGTTGCTCAAGGACGAGGTTATAACCATTGGCGGTGGAATACAGATCATTGGCCGGCTTGACCGTGATTCTCGTGGTTTTGGGAAAGGGTCAAGAAAGTCCCTTAAGGAACTTGTTTCGGTGACCGACAGCAAGCGTCCGGTCATCCTTCTGGATCATCAGCCCTTTAACCTTAACGAGACAGAGGAAGAAGGAGTCGACCTTCAGTTATCGGGTCATACCCACCACGGACAGATGTGGCCTTTGAACCTCATCACCAGGAAGATTTATGAGCTCAGTCACGGTTACCTTAACAAAGGAGACACCCATATAATTGTCTCGTCGGGCTTTGGACTGTGGGGTCCAAGGATAAGGCTTGGGAGCAGATCTGAAGTAGTTATTGCCGACATTAAGTTTACGGGTGCCAGGTAGATTCACCCCTAAAGAAGATCATAGATCTTTTCAAGAGCAATACCTCTCGATCCCTTTACAAGTATATTCTGACCTGTCAGTGCATTTTCTGCAAGGAACTCAGCAAGTTGAGACGTATCAGCAAATGCCCTGAAACCGAAATCAGCGGCAGATCGTCCGAATTCCTCACCTACAAGCATGACATTGGTAAAGCCTGCCGTCTTCAGATACCCGAGTATCTTCTCATGCTCTTCACGGCTTTTCTCACCAAGCTCAAGCATATCTCCGAGAATAACAGTTTTGGATTCTGCCTTAAGCTGGCTGAAAGCTTTCAGAGCCATGCTCATGCTGACAGGGTTGGCATTGTACGAATCGCAAATAACCGTGTTCCGTTCAGTATTCCTGACCTGTGACCTGTTATTCCCGGGTATATATCCACTGACTGCTTCCAGTACATCTTCTATTTCTACCCCGAAAAAGAGTCCGGTTGCAATGGCAGCCTTTATATTCAGCAGGTTGTAGTTTCCGAAGAGGTTGGTAGGGACCTTAAAGGTTTTGCTCTGATAGAAAACTGTAAGATTCAGGTTAATATCCGGTTCTAGGGCTTCAACAACAAGGTCGGTACCTGTAGGATCTGAATATGGTACGGCCCTGTTTACCAGTTTGTATATCTTTTCACTGAGAAGAGGGTTGTTATCGTCATAGATGGCCACTCCGTTGACCTCTCTGAGGTATTCGAAAAGTTCACATTTAGCCCTTACGACTCCTTCGAATGAGCCGAAGCCTTCGATATGGGCGGTGCCTATATTTGTAATAATTCCATAATCGGGAGCGGCTATGCGGGTAAGGGCACGTATTTCGCCAATGTGGTTTGCCCCCATTTCGATGATCATCATTTCGGTACCATCAGGAGCCGATAGTATTGTAAGCGGCACTCCTATATGGTTGTTATGGTTGCCTCTGGTATAATGGACTTTAAACTTCCTTGACAGAACCGAGGCTGTAAGCTCTTTCGTTGTTGTTTTGCCATTTGTTCCGGTTATTGCCAGCACTGGTACACCAAGTTGTTTCCGGTGTATGGCGGCCAGTTTCTGAAGTTCGGCAAGACAGTCGTCGACAAGGATGGTACGGTCGGATTCATATACAGGGTCATCGATGACGGCAAATGAAGCACCTTTTTCAAGGGCCTCTGAAGCAAATTCATTGCCGTTATATTTTTCGCCCCACAGGGCAAAGAAGATTTCACCTTTTCTCACTGACCGTGTATCGGTGGTGATGCCGCCAGATTCACGGAATAACCTGTAAAGCTTTTCTGTTTCCATAAGTGGTTTTAAGGCAGGGTGGCTAAAGTACTTTATAAACAGAAAAAAGCAGACAGGGATACGGTGAGGTAATCTCTGTCTGCTTCCTGGTTCTTTTCTTACTCTCTCTGCAGTCTCTTAAAAAATCAGAGTATATTAATATGCCTCATCAGAAACCGGAAGGACTTCCGACCCTGATCATAGCGCATCTAAAACCGATATCATCACGTGAGCTTTCCTGGTCGAGGAATCTTCTGGTGGAAGGATTAAGCCAATAGGCTCTGTCTTTCCAGGAACCGCCCTTGTAAACCCGTGCATTGTCATTTATGAGGGTGACATAATCTGTCTCTTCCTGTGAATACATCCTTGAAGAACCCGCTTTGTTGTCTTCGGTTGTCCAGTCGCCGCCTGCAGGTATCGAAGACTGAAGGTCTCCGTCTCTGTAATTTCTGTAATCGCCTTTCTGGTAGTTATAGCGGTTTGCAACATCACTATCCTTGACTGTGTCGACATACAGACGTCCAAGCCTGTCTTTGGCAACCACCTGTCCGTTGGCATCTCTTCTGAGGTCGGTGAACACGTTACCTCTGAACGGGTTGAATCCGTCAACATCTTCATAGGTAAGGGGACGGTATACATCCTGGACCCATTCGTTGACATTACCTGCCATGCAATAAAGACCATAGTCATTCGGCCAATACGATTTGACATCGGTTGTAATACTTCCGTTATCGTTAAGGCTACCTGCCACTCCCATCATATCGCCTCTTCCACGGATGAAGTTGCCCATCATCTCGCCTCTGCTATTTTTAGCAGCATTTCTGACGTTATGTCCGTCCCAGGGGAAGATTCTTCTTTCATAGATTCTTTCCTCGAAGGTGTTGCCTCTGAGTGCATAGGCTGCAAATTCCCATTCAGCTTCGGTAGGAAGACGGTAAGCCGGAAGAAGCAAACCATCCTCAAAGTTGGTTCTTCTTTCAGTCTGGTTGGGATTGAGGCTTTCACGAAGGTTATTTACGACTCCTTCATACTGTCCGGCCAGATATGCATCTGTATTGAAATTCTTCTCATTAAGCTGATTGGGATCAGGATTCAGTTCTCCGTCGTCGATCAGAATCTGTTCGTTGACACGGTCAGTTCTCCAGAGACAGTAGTCATTGGCCTGTATCCAGCTTACACCGACAACAGGATAGTTGTTATATGACGGATGTCTGAAGTAGTACTGTACATAGGGATCATTGAAGCCCATTGCACTTCTCCATACAAGAGTATCGGGCAGTGCTCTCCTGTAAACTTCGGGATAATCCTTGTAGACTCTTCTGAGCCAGAAAAGATACTCACGGTAATCAACATTCCTGACCTCAGTCTCATCCATGTAGAATGATGAAACAGTAACAGTCCGGGGGGTATTGTTCCAGTCAAAGTGAACATCCTGCTGAACACGGCCCATAGTAAAACGGCCTCCTTCTATAAGTACAAGTCCGGGACCGGTCTGTTGTTCCGCACCTACAGCAACCTCAAATCCTCCGTTATCGGGATCATTGTATCTCCAGCCAGTGGTCGAAGACACATTTGAATCACCTTTGCTCCCGCCCTTGCAGGAAAGTAGGAAGAGTGCTGCACAAAACACAACCGGCAAGGCTCTGAATCTATACATAGTTCGTTGAAATTTTTAGAACTTTTAAACTTTCAAATATAATAATTTCTGGCAAAACCACTTTAAACATCAAATATAACTACATTTCAGGTAAAATTATTGTCCTGATATTATTTCTTTTTTCAATATTGTTCAGATTAAAGCTAATGCCGGTCTGGTGAAGAAGTGATGACGGAAGCATTTCATTATGCGAACAGCCATTGAAACGGTAATTATACCAGATCATCATTTTTCCGCTTTTTACTGAAAATCCGGCCTGCATGTCAATATTTTCTTCGGTCCTGTACAAAACCAACGCATTGACAGAAAACCTGTTACCTGACAGCACCGCTCCCGTTCCTGCAGTAAACCAGTCAGCGTTGTATGTCACTGTCGCCAGAGGCCTGATCTTCAAATCAGTATTCCGGCTAAAACTAAATGCAGCCGACAGATCGGCCGTTAGTTCTCTTTTTATCCTCTCAAATTCAGAACCTGAATCTGACAGGGAGGGTGAGGTAAGGTGATTTACAGACATGCCCCCGGTAAAGATTCCCGTGGAAAACACAAAGCCTGCCGCTATATCAAGTGCTGTATAAGCACGGTCCGACAGGGTTTCAGAAGAAGGACCTGTTGTCCCTGACACCGGGTTTATCTGGTCGGGAAGAACCGCGTTGCCTAAACTGAAACCCCTTCTTATAAAGGAAGCAGACAGTCCGGCGTTGACAAACAGATCCCTGCCTGCCTGCAGAAAATAAGCATAGGATAAGCCACCCCTGAGATCGTTCATTATTCCTCCAAGATAATCGTCTGCCAGAAAAATGCCGGCACCGCCGTGAAGTGGCTCAAAATAAGAATCGTACGAGAACCATGCTGAGTGGAAACCATATCCACTGCCAGGATAGAAATTCAGGTATGACATCTTTAAGTTTCCGTCACCTCCGCAGCCGGCCGCTCCCGGATTTCTTATCATAACTGTCTGAGAACCCGGACCATAATCTGTCAGCTGTCCCGACATGATACCGGTTGCAGCCATGAAGAGGAGAATGACAAGGTAATATCTTTTAGGTATATCACTCACAACTGAAGTATCAACGCCTCAACAGTATAATTATTTTCCAACCCGGCTTTTAACATACTGCAAAATAAGGAAAAACAAATCTTCTATTACTTATCTTTGCATAGAATGATTACCAGGCCATTAAAAATAGCAATCCTCCTTTTCTTGCTGATATTTTCCGGACCACTCTCCTCAACCGGTAAAGAATGGTCGTCAGGCCATTCCCGTCTTTCTTCGGGCAAATGGTTCAGAATGGGCATAACGGAGGATGGAGTCTATATGATCGGGTACAACAGACTTAAGCAGATGGGAATCGAATTTCCGTCAAATCCGGTCATCATGTGCAATAACAACGGCCAGCTTTCCCTGTTCAATGAAGCGGAGGTCGCTGATGAACCTGAAGAGCTTCCCCTGTACCTGCACACCGGAACAGACGGATTATTCAACGAGGGCGATTATCTTCTCTTCTACGCGCGGTCACCGCATCGCTGGACCTATGATCCGGCCGGGGGGGAATATATCTTCAACAGGCATCAGTATTCAGATACGGCGTGGTATTTTTTGGGTTCGTCTCTGATGCCGGCAAAGATTATGGCGGAATGTATTGTTCCTGATGGAGTTACAAACTATGTATCTTCCGAATCGGATGCTCTTTTTGTTCATGAAGTTGAGAGTGAGAACCTTATCAAATCAGGACGCGAATGGTTCCAGCCCATATCCTCATCCTCGGCTTTCAGGATAGATCCTGGCCTGACTGACCTGCTTGTATCAGAAGGCATAAAGGCTGAAATAAGGGTAGTGGCAAGAGCATCAGGATTTACCATGTTCAGGCTTTATGAGGGTCAGGAAATACGTCAGGCCCTGGTTGTCGCAGGGGTAGACGTATCATCGTCGACAGGAAGCTATGCCATGACATCGGTCCTAAGGTCTGAATTCAGTATTTCCGAATCAGATCCCGTATTTGATCTCAGATTCTATAACAACGGGGAAGCGGGAGCACGTGGATGGCTCGATTACCTGACCCTGCAGGGCAGAAAAGTCAACAGGTTCAGCGGGACGGATGAGTTTTTCTCAGACAGGATGGCTCCTGCCGGAGGAGATATAACTGAATACCGGGTTAAAACCATAAATACCGGCATCACTGTCTGGGATGTCACCAATATGATGGATCCCCGGACAGTGGTTACTGAAATCAGGCAAGGTGAAATTTCGTTCAGATCGCAGGGAAACGGGCTAAGGCGTTTTGTGGCTTTCACGACGGGCAGCCTGTCATCCCCGTTTATAAGGTCATCACCTGAGCCCAACCAGGATCTTCATGGTTCGGCTCCGGCCGACATGGTGATCGTTACACATCCAATATTCCTTGAATATGCAGAAAGAATTTCTGACATCCACCTGGAAAACAGTGGGCTTACGTCACTGATAGTGACTCCCCAGCAAATCTATAATGAGTTCTCAGGCGGTATCCAGGATATATCTGCAATAAGAAATTTCCTGAGAATGAAATATGAAAAGCAGAAGGACACTGATCACCCCTTAAAATACCTGCTTCTTTTCGGTGACGGATCATTTGACAACAGGAAATTGCCGCCTTACAATCCGAATTTCATTCCCACCTACCAGTCGCAGAATTCAACCGTGTATCCATTATCCTTTACATCTGATGACTTCTATGGTCTTCTTGAAGAAGGTGAAGGAGAAGTAAATGGTACCGTTGATATTGGCATAGGCCGGTTTCCCGTTTCAGATACAACGGAAGCAGGTATACTTGTTTCGAAGACGAGGGCTTATCTTGACCCGGCCAGCAGTGGCGAATGGAAGACCAGGATCTGTGTGGTTGCCGATGATGAAGATAACAACACCCATCTTAATGATGCGGAAGGATTATCTTCAGTCATAAGGTCAGAGGATCCCGATTTCAGCATAGAGAAGATATACCTCGATTCGTTCCGTGAGGAAAAGAAGGAGACAGGAGAAAGCTACCCGGCTGTAAACAGGGCGATCAACGACAGAATAAATTCCGGCTGTCTTATCTTCAACTATACAGGTCACGGTAACGAGAACGGGCTTGCCCATGAAAGGATACTCACCGGAGATGACATCGTATCGTGGAGAAACGGACCGAAGATGCCCTTGTTTGTCACTGCCACATGTGAGTTCAGCAGGTTCGACGATGCCGAGACCAATATTATTGACGGAAGCAGGATTGACAGACCCTCGGCCGGAGAAAAAGTGCTTCTGAAAGCGGAAGGAGGAAGTATTGCATTGATGTCAACCTCCCGGCTGGCCTATTCCGCTCCCAACTACTCGCTCAACAGGAATATTTTCAATACAGCATTCAGGAGGGAGGAGACAGGGGAATCATTAAGACTCGGAGATATTATAAGGGAAGCCAAGAACAATACCGAAACAGGTATCAATAAAAGGAACTTCATTCTTCTGGGTGATCCGGCCCTGAGGCTTGGGTGGCCATGGCATGGAGTGGCAGTAACGGATTCGGTGAATGGCAGGGCGGTCTCTTCTACTCCTGACACCATCAGGTCCTTATCGGTAGTAACAATATCGGGACATTTACAGGACAGGTCGGGTAAAATATTTTCCGGTTCAGACCTTCCTGTATATTACACGGTTACCGACAAGGATGTAAAAACCATGACACTTGCCAACGATGGCGGCACTCCTGCTGAGTTCTTCCGTGAGGGGCCGGTTCTGGCAAGAGGACAGACAATTACCCGGAACGGAAGATTCAGGTTTTCATTTATGGTACCGGCCGATATTGACTACAGTTACGGACCGGGGAAGATAAGTTATTATGCAGGAGGAAAAGGCATTGAGATGAAGGGCTCATATTCTGATATCATTACTGGTGGTTATGCCGGAGGCGAAGAAGCTGACACAAGCGGCCCAGTTATTTCCCTGTTTATGAACGACACTTTATTCAGGGACGGGGGAATCACGGATAACAACCCCACCCTGCTGGCCATTCTGAGTGATAAAAATGGTATCAATGCCACCGGATTCGGGACCGGACACGACCTTACTGCATTTCCTGACGGGCAACGCGACGGCAGGATAGTTCTTAACAACCACTATGTCACCGACATCAATGATTTCAGAAAGGGGAAAGTCACTTACCTCCTGAGCGGCCTCACACCAGGTCAGCACTCGGTAACAGTAAAAGCATGGGATAACCTCAGCAACTCCTCTGAAAAAACCCTGTATTTTAAAGTAAGCGACGGAGGGATGATAGTCATTGACAAGCTCTTCAACTATCCCAATCCGTTTGCGACAACTACCAGGATAACTGCAGGTATTAACAGACCCGGAGAAGAGCTTGACATTACACTGAAGATTTTCACTGTTGGGGGCAGCCTTGTAAGGATTATAAATCTTCAGGGTATTATGGCAGGATATCAGCTGCCTGATATCGAATGGGACGGTACCTGTGAAGATGGAAGCAGGGCAGGAAGAGGCGTTTATCCTTACCTTATCAGCATCAGGACGGAAGACGGCGAAACGACCTCAGCTTCAGGCACTATGATCATTTTACAATAGTCACACAATAACTTACCTGAAAAATTGTTTTATATTTGGAAAACTAAAAGACAAGGACAGGCATGAAGAATAAAGTATTGGCAATCATATTTTTTGCAGCATTGGTATTGGTTCCGGGAGTTACATTAGCGCAGGTTGATGGAGGAGAATTGAATGCTATTCAGACAGTTGTTCCCTTTCTTCTCATTTCTCCTGATTCAAGAGCCGGAGCTATGGGAGATGCAGGTGTGGCAACGACACCCGATGTTTTCAGCATGCACTGGAATCCTGCAAAATATGCTTTTATTGATGGTTCAAGCGGCGCCGGTGTTACATATTCTCCATGGTTAAGGAACCTTGTTCCTGACATTAACCTTGCTTCACTTGTCGGTTACTACAGAATCGACACCAAACAGGTTCTGAGTGCGAGCCTTATTTATTCTTCACTTGGAGATGTGCCATTCACCGACACCTTCGGAAATGAGCTTCTCACTTTCCGTCCGAATGAGTTCTCAGTTGACGCTGCATATTCAAGGCTATTCTCCGACTATCTTTCAGGCGGGATAGCCCTCCGTTTCATCTATTCGAACCTTACCGGAGGCTTTTATGCTGAAGGAGAAGCAACAAGACCGGGTATATCAGTTGCTGCCGACATTTCAGGATATTACCGCAAGCCCATAACACCTTTCGGCAAGAACGGGCTTATGTCGTTCGGACTGAACATCTCCAATATTGGTTCAAAGATGAGTTATTCAGACTCCCAGACTTCCGATTTCATTCCAATGAACCTGAGACTTGGAGCAGCCGGTTCAATAGACTTTGATTCTTATAACAGCCTGACACTTACAGTTGACATCAATAAACTGCTGGTTCCCACACCACCGTTTTATGAAGATGGAGAGATTATTAAGGGCAAGGATCCCAATGTTGCCGTTCCCCTAGCTATCTTTCAGTCATTTGCCGACGCCCCGGGAGGCTTCAGGGAAGAGATGAGGGAACTGACATATTCTATAGGTGCCGAATACTGGTACAACAGTCAGTTTGCCCTGAGGACAGGCTATTTCTTTGAAGATGAGACCAAGGGGAACCGGAAGTACTTCACTGCAGGCGCCGGGTTTAAACTCAAGGGCTTCACCCTCGATTTTTCGTACCTGATGCCAACGACACAGAACCATCCCCTTGCAAGGACGCTCAGGTTTTCTCTGGCTTTTGACATCCATGCCGTCAAAAAACCCGTGTCAAACGGATGAACATAAGAACCGGCCTGGGTATCGACTTCCACCGCCTTGAAGAAGGACGTAATCTCTGGATCGGAGGTGTTAATATCCCATCGCGCAGGGGTTGTATAGCCCACTCTGACGGCGATGTGCTGCTTCACGCTATTTGTGACGCGCTCCTTGGTGCCGCGGGTTTAAGGGATATAGGGTTTCAATTCCCCGACAACGATCCGGCTTACAAGGATATCGACAGTAAGATCCTGCTTGGCCGCACCATAAAGCTTATCCGTGAAAAAGGTTATTCGGTCGTCAACATAGATTCGACCATATGCCTTGAAAGCCCGAAGATATCGGCCTTTGTACCCGGGATGAAAGCGGTGATTTCTGAAATCGCCGGTACCGGACCGGATGACGTTGGCATCAAGGCCACCACCACAGAAAAGATGGGATTTACAGGAAGGGAAGAAGGTGTCGTTGCACTGGCTTCTGTCCTGATAACACGTCAGTTCTGACGCTGCACCGCTTCTACCCTTTCATAATCTTTTTCTTCTGCATCCTCAGGCAGGCATGAGATGCCCACTAAAAGATGCCTAGAGCTTTTTCAATAATACCTTCGTCGGCCTGATACGGAACCGTGGCTCTCAGCAGTGGATTTTCCTGCATCTCCCGTTCAAGGGTCAGCCTGGCTCCGCTGTGTCCCGCCCAGCTTCTACGGGTAATACCATTGTGAACATCCCAGTACAGCATCATATCTATCTTTCTCTCAGTGTCAGGGGCGCCGTCGAGGAGCATCCCGAAGCCGCCGTTCATCACTTCACCCCAGCCCACTCCTCCTCCGTTATGCAGTGATACCCAGGTAGCTCCCCTGAAGGAATCACCTATTACATTCTGGACAGACATATCGGCTGTGAACGATGAACCGTCGTATATATCGGATGTCTCCCTGAAAGGTGAATCCGTTCCCGAAACATCATGATGGTCACGGCCAATAACCACGGGAGCAGAAAGGACACCATCTCCTACCGCCCTGTTCAGAGCCCTTGCAATCAGGATTCTTCCCCTGGCATCGGCATACAATATCCTTGCCTGCGAACCAACAACCAGGTTATTCTTTCCGGCCTCCCTTATCCAGTGAAGGTTATCAGCAAGCTGGCTTCTGACTTCCCCCGATGCAGTCAGCATCATTTCTTCAAGTACAGTGGCGGCAATACTGTCACTGGCAGCAAGATCCGACTGTAAATTGGAACAGCATACCCACCGGAACGGACCAAAGCCATAGTCGAAAAACAGCGGTCCCATTATTGACTGAACATATGAAGGATATCTGAACTTCCCCGTTTTGTCAAGGATATCGGCGCCGGCCCTTGAGGCTTCGAGAAGGAAGGCATTACCATAATCGAAGAAAAAGGTGCCGCGGGCGGTGTGACGGTTAATAGCTTCAACCTGCCGCCTCAGCGACGACCGGACCAGTTCCCGGAATCTATCGGGCTCTCTGGCCATCAACCGGTTTGATTCCTCAAATGAGACACCGGCAGGATAATATCCACCCGACCAGGGATTATGCAGGGAAGTCTGGTCTGAGCCTATATCGACACGGATATCACTCATGTCAAGTGCCTCCCACAGATCAACGATATTTCCGTGGAAAGCCAATGACACTCCTTCATCCAGATCCATGGCTTTCTTTATCCGGGAGATAATGTTTTCCCTGCCTTCAATCACCTCATCGACCCATCCCTGTTCGTAGCGTTTTCTGACAGCTGCCGGATTGACTTCCGCCACAACGGATATGAGGCCCGCTATGCTGGCAGCTTTTGGCTGGGCTCCCGACATACCGCCGAGTCCCGACGACACAAACAGCTTTTTCCCTGATGTGCCGGCTGAAGCAAGTTTACGGGCAGCATTCATTATAGTGATAGTTGTACCGTGAACTATTCCCTGGGGACCTATATACATGTATGAGCCGGCTGTCATCTGTCCATATTGGGTAACTCCAAGGGCGGTGAAGCGTTCAAGATGGTCGGGTGAAGAATAGTTTGGTATTACAAGTCCGTTTGTGACCACAACCCTGGGGGCACCTGTATGGGAAGGGAAGAGACCGAGCGGATGTCCCGAATAAATTACAAGTGTCTGTTCATCTGTCATTTCTGAAAGATACTTCATCACCAGCCTGTACTGGGCCCAGTTCTGAAACACTGAACCGTTTCCACCATAGGTGATAAGCTCGTGGGGATGCTGTGCCACAGACGGATCGAGGTTATTTGATATCATCAGCATGATTGCTGCGGCGGCCCTTGAACGGTGTGGAAATTCATCCAGGTGCCTGGCCCTTATCTCATAGCAAGGCCTGAACCTGTACATATAGATCCGGCCATAATCCTTCAGTTCGCGCGCGAACTCGGGAGCCAGAATTTTATGAAATACAGGCGGAAAATACCGGAGGGCATTTCGAAGAGCGGTTCTCTTCTCCTCCGGATCCAGAATATCTTTTCTCACAGGAGCATGACTGACACCTGTATCATAAGGTCGCGATTCAGGCAACGACGTAGGGATTCCTTCTGCAACCAGTTTCTTGAATTCAGAGACATCCATACCGGCTGATGTTGGTTATCTGTAGTAAAATTAAGGAATTATATTGACATCTGAGGATCAGACGAAACAGTATACCGGGATAAAAAAAGCTCATTCCGGTGAGAGGTGGAATGAGCTTTGGCCTGAAGAGAGCCCTGGTCTGATCTCAGATCTGACTCTCTTTTATAATTTCATCATCGACAAGAATACGACCGCAGTATTCGCAAACGATGATTTTCTTCCTTGATCTGATATCAAGCTGCCTCTGGGGGGGTATCTGGTTAAAACAGCCTCCGCAGGCATCGCGCTGAACAGGAACAACGGCAAGACCATTCCTGGCATTGGAGCGGATCCTTTTGTATGCTGTCAGCAGTCTCTCCTCTATGAGAGCCTGAATCTTTTCAGATTTATTGTACAGTCCTTGCTCTTCTTTCTGGGTATCGGAGATGATTTCATCGAGTTCGCTTCTCTTGTTCTCAAGATCTGATCTGCGTTCAGAGAGAATGGCTTCTGACTCGGCAATAACTTCCTTTTTTTCTTCGATCTGAACGTTAAACTCACGTATCTTCTTATTGAAGAGTTCAATCTCGAGGTTCTGGTATTCTATTTCCTTGGAAAGAGAATCATACTCACGGTTATTCCTTACATTTTTCTGTTGTTCTTCATATTTTTTAATGAGCGCCTGAGCGTCCACGATCTCACTGTTTTTCTTCTGAACCGATTTATCAAGAACGACAACTTCTTCCCTGAAGTTACCCAGGCGTGTTTCAAGGCCGGCTATATCATCCTCAAGGTCCTGGACCTCGAGAGGGAGTTCTCCCCTGAGTGTCTTAATCTTGTCTATTTCTGAATCAACAAGTTGCAAACTATAAAGAGCCCTGAGCCTCTCCTCAACAGAAATGTCAGCTTCGTGTGTCTTTACCTTTTCCATTTTTAAGATAGTTTATCGGATTCGTATTTATTTCGGAAAACCGGAGTGCAAAGTTAGGGAATTTTTTAATAACCAGATCATAAATTATCTGAACTGCAAATTTTTCTGTCTCGTAATGCCCTGCATCAACAACAAGCAGGTTATTGCCGGCATCGGCAAAATTATGATACCTGATGTCGCCTGTCACAAAGGCATCTGCTCGTGCTGCAATAGCGTCAGGGATCAGTGACGATCCCGAACCTCCGCACACTGCAACCCTGTTTATCATCCTGCCGGTCGGGGCCGAATATCTGAGACTTTCTGACCCAAGTATCCGGGAGATGAGAACAAGAAAATCTCTTTCGTTGAGTGAAGATTCCAGTTTGCCAATGCAACCCATTCCTGCTGCATTATAGTCATTTGCAAGAGGGATAAGGTCGAAGGCTACCTCCTCGTAGGGATGTGAGGCAAGCAATGCTGGGACAACCTTTGACCTCAGGTGTGAAGGAAGTATTGTCTCAAACCGTATTTCATTTTCATGATGTATACTGCCGATTGTGCCGGTGAAAGGTTTTGCGTCACTTCCGGCCCGGAAGCTACCCTGCCCGGCTGAGGAAAAGGATGTCATATCGTATTTGCCTGTTGCGCCGGCTCCGGCATTGAAAACTGCCTCCCTGACTTTACTGGCATAGGCTTCAGGAACAAAGGTAACCAGCTTAAGGAGCCTGTTACTGAATGGAGTCAGTACCGTCCGTTGACTAAGGCCCAGGAGTCCGGCCAGCACAAAACTGACCCCATTCCCGGCTGCATCGAGGTTGGTATGCATGGAATAGACAGCCAGGTCATTCTTTACAGCTTTAATAACAAGGCGGCCTGAAGATGAGGATGGTGTAAGGTTTCTGAGCCCCTTGAAAATCAATGGATGGTGTGTGATCACCAGGTCGAATCCGCCGGCAATCGCCTCTTCGAGGACCGCATCATTTATCTCAAAGCTTATAAGGGCTGATTTAATATCTCTTTCGGGATCGCCCGTCTGAAGTCCTGAGTTATCATAGTCTTCCTGGAACGATAAAGGTACTTCGGATTCGAGCCAGGAGCATAGTTCCTTTAGCTTCATGAGCGGATTTTATATCTGTTTCCGGCAGGCAGTATTACTTTAACAAGAGTCCGGAAAGGCAAGGATTGAAGGCTCGTCAGGATGACAACGGTATCCATCAGATGCTGTCTCTCATATCGAGAAGCATGGTCCTGATCTTTCGCAGCGATTCGCTAATCTCATATTTATACTCGGTTTCCTCCCATTTCCCGGAAAGTTTCTTTTTCACTCCCAGCATTGTCATACCCTCTTCCTTCAGGAGGTGGTGGATTATCCTGAGGTTTTTAAGGTCGGCTGCAGTAAACATCCTGTTTCCTTTCTTGTTTTTAAGTGGTTTCAGGATATCGAATTCATTTTCCCAGAAACGGACTGTTGATACCGGGACATCAAGGATCTCAGACACTTCTCCAATGGAGTAATAGAGTTTCTCAATCTTTTTTTCCTTGTAAGGCATATTATTAAGAATAAGGTATCAGGAACAGGTATAAGCAGCAAAAAAGCATGATGAAACGATCAGTCAAACGACTGACCTGTTTTAGAGGCTGCCTCGATCATTTTTTCATACTCTTCAGCTGTAAGATCGTTGAAATAATAATTTACCGGGTCGGTATAATTTCCGTTGAGTTTCACCTCATAATGAAGATGAGGAGCAACCGACATACCTGTGTTCCCGACATATCCTATAATATCGCCACGTTCAACCTTCTGGCCCACCTTTACGTTAAAGTTATTGAGATGGGCATATATGGTGCAATAACCGAATCCATGATCAATGATAATATGTTTTCCGAGGCCTCTCTGGGAAGAGTTTACCTCGGCTATAGTGCCGTTACCCGTTGCATAGACATCGGTACCGGTCGGGGCTGTGAAATCCATTCCCGAATGAAATTTTGTTATCTTGTAATATGGGTGTATTCTGAGGCCGAACCCTGAAGCGACCCTGGTCAGATCCTTGTTGGCAATTGGCAGAATGGCAGGGATGGACCTCAGCATTTCTTCCTTGTTTGAGGCAAGTACAATAAGATCATCGAATGATTTTGACTGGATGTAAACCCTCTTCATAAGCTGATCAAGTGTTCTGGCAGTTTCAACCACAATGCTCGAATTGTCGAAACCTTCAAGTTCCTTATACCTGTTGACACCGCCAATACCACCATGGCGCACAGCATCGGGGACCGGCTCAGCCTCAAAGATGGTCCTGTAAAGATTATCGTCTGTTTCCTCAAGATGTTCGATGACCTTTTCCAGGCTTGCCATCTCGCGGTGCATGAGTTCATACTGAATGGTCATCTGTTCAATCTCCCGCTTAAGGACCTTCTCCTTGGGAGAATCGAAGAAGATGGCAAAGACAAATCCGTAAAGGATAGCAACAATAAGCGACCCGAGAAAATAGCCAAACAACCTGAGCATTAAGGTTTTAATGCCAAGCCTTATCTTGTCAAAACTGAGCGATTCGGGGTTAAACTTGTATTTTGTACGTGCCATACAACCGCAAAGATAATAAATTCATAAGAAATGAACCTATTGACGGAACTGACCGCAAAAAAAGAGGAGTGTTACCTGAATTTAAGGTGCGAACTCAGGGTTTCGATCATTTCGTTATACTCTTCCTCAGTTAGATCATCATTCAGATAGTACAGAGGATTCTTGTGTTGTCCGTAAAGGTCTATCTGATAATGCAGATGTGCACCTGTTGATGTTCCGGAGTTACCCGAAAGGGCTATAAGGTCGCCCCTCTTTACATTCATGCCGACAGAAACTTTTACGGCACTCAGGTGACCATATGTTGTCTGGTATCCATAACCATGGTCTATTACCACATAGGTACCAAAACCGCTCTTGCTCCAGCCTGCCTCAATAACCTTACCTGATCCCGTTGCATGGACTTCGGTACCGTATGGGGCACTGAAATCCTGTCCGTGGTGCCATTGAGGAGTACCAAGAACCGGATGGACCTCCCTGAACCTGACTCCGTCGCCACGTCTGATGGATACTGACACGGGACTTATCATCGGAAGGTTTTCCATTTCCCTTTTCCACTCTTCAGTTCTCTCGTTTACAGCTTTGAATGACTCATACTGAACATTCGACTTGTTCCTGATTTCATCTATCTTCTTCCTCATGGAGATCATCAGATCGCTATAGTCAAAACCTTCAAGCTCTTCATAGCGGTTCACACCACCAACTCCTGAATGACGCATCGACTCAGTAATAGTGTCCATATCAAGGATAAGCCTGTAACTGTTGTCATCCGAATAACTCAGATTCTGGAGAACCTCAAGAGAATTATCTATCTGCCTGTCGAGCAGGGAATATTGTAACTTCATATTTTCGAGCTCCTGGTAAAGCACAGCTTCCTCCGGCGACCCGAACATCTTTTGAAAGAGGGTGCCGTAAATAAGTGCAACAATAACCGAGGCGAGAAACCATAGAAAAAACTTCCATAGTCTTTCTTTCCAGGCGAGCTTCACCTGCTTGTATTGCAGATCTATTAAATCAAAGACATATTTTCTTCCCATCCACAGAAACGAGTTTTCCTGTTTTTTTAACGATTGTGGACAAATCTAAATCAAAAAAAGTAATTTTACAAGCTTAAAAAAAAGACATTTTTTCAACATTATGGATAACAAATTGAAGGCGCAGGAGATAAGACAGTTGTTTTTTGATTTTTTCAGGTCAAAGGGACATAAGATAGTAGCATCTGCCCCGATGGTGATAAAGGATGACCCGACACTGATGTTCACGAACGCAGGAATGAACCAGTTCAAGGATATTTTCCTTGGGGGCCGTACAAGTGACCTGAAAAGGGTTGCCAATTCCCAGAAATGCCTCAGGGTTTCCGGCAAACATAATGATCTTGAAGAAGTTGGCCACGACACCTATCACCATACCATGTTTGAAATGCTCGGCAACTGGTCATTTGGAGATTACTTCAAAAAGGAAGCCATTGAATGGGCATGGGAATTCCTCACAGGTGTTCTCGGCATTGATGAAGACAGAATTTACGCTACGGTCTTTGAAGGAAGCAGGGAAGAAAACGTCGCAAGAGATGATGAAGCCTCAGATCACTGGACAAAATGCTTCAGACACCCCGAAAACCGTATTATTGATGGATCGAAAAAAGACAACTTCTGGGAAATGGGTGAGACCGGTCCCTGCGGTCCCTGTTCAGAAATTCACGTTGATATAAGGGATGAAGAAGAAAGGAAATCTGTTCCCGGACACCTCCTTGTAAATAAGGGACATCCGCAGGTAATCGAGATCTGGAATCTTGTCTTTATACAATATAACAGGATGTCGGACGGAAAACTCGAACTTCTTCCTGCCAGGCACGTCGACACAGGAATGGGCTTCGAAAGACTCTGTATGGTTATACAGGGGAAAAAATCGAACTATGACACAGATATTTTCCAGTCCATAATCCGGGAGATAAGCTCCATGACGGGTATCAGGTACGGGGAAAATGAAAACCACGACATTGCTCTGCGGGTCGTAGCCGATCATCTGCGGGCCGTGGCTTTCTCAATCGCCGATGGACAGCTGCCATCAAACAACAAGGCCGGCTATGTTATCAGAAGGATACTCAGAAGGGCAGTAAGGTACGGCTATAACCACCTTGGGATCGAAGAACCGTTTATCTATAAACTGGTGCCGGTTCTGGCAGCAAACATGGGGGATGTATATCCTGAACTGGTCAGCTCCTCTGATCAGATCTCAAAAATAATATACGAGGAGGAAAGTGCCTTTCTCAGAACCCTCGGGAAAGGACTGAAGATGATTGAAAAAATGATCGCCGACCTGAAGAGCGATGATAAGAATATACTTCCCGGAAAGGTTGCATTTGAACTTTACGACACCTTCGGATTTCCCGCAGATCTGACTCAACTTATTCTCAGAGAAAACGATATGCATATCGACATGTCGGGTTTTGAGAAGGAGATGAAGAACCAGAAAGAAAGATCGCGTGAGGATGCTGCTGTTGATACGGGCGACTGGATTTCTGTAAGGGATACGGAAGGCACTGTTTTTACGGGCTATGACCATACTGAAGACGAAGTAAGGATAACCAGATTCAGAAAAATAAAGATAAAGGGGAAACATAGTTACCAGATAGTCCTCGACAGAACCCCGTTCTATGCAGAATCGGGAGGACAGGTCGGAGATACGGGCTATCTTTCATGCGGAGAAGAAAAGATCACTGTCCTTGATACCCTGAAGGAAAACAATCAGATATTCCATATCACGGACAGGATGGTTACCGATCCCTCAAAACCTTTGTCAGCCCATGTCGATACTGAGAAACGACAGATGACCGCCTGCAACCATACGGCAACCCACCTGCTTCATTTTGCCCTCAGATCGGTTCTTGGCACCCATGTTGAACAGAAAGGTTCACTGGTGACTCCTGACCGCCTAAGGTTCGACTTCAGCCATTTCGGCAAACCAAGCCGTGAGGAGATAAGAAGAGTTGAGGAACTGGCAAACAGGCTTGTAAGGGAAGGTCACAACCGTAATGTAAATGATGGGGTAAGCATGGAGGATGCCCATAAGATGGGTGCCATGGCCCTTTTCGGAGAGAAATACGGAGATAGGGTCAGGGTAATCTCCTTTGGCAAATCCGTGGAACTCTGCGGAGGTACTCATGTTGATAACACAGGCTCGATAGGTATAATAAAAATAATCTCTGAAGGAGCTGTCGCTGCCGGAGTCAGAAGGATAGAAGCCATCACCGCCGCCAGGGCCGAGGAATATATTTCACAGAAACTTACTGCCCTCGACGATATTTCTGTTCTGCTTAAAAGCACCGGAAACGTAACCGACAGCGTTGAGAAACTTGTTGCCGAGAATTCTTCCCTGAAAAAGACAATTGAGAAAATGGAAGCGGAAGCTGCCTCATCCAGGGCTGATGAGTTGAAGAATTCTGCTGAAGACATAAAAGGTATCAAGTTCATCTCCTCTCTTGTTGAAGGAGCTTCTCCCGAGATTCTTAAAAACATTGCCTTCAGGATAAGAAACTTTGAGGGTCATTATGTTGCCGTGCTTGGCTCCTCTTCGGGAGAGAAGGCCAGCCTGACAGTTGTTGTAAGCGATTCTCTTGTAAAAGGGAAAGGCCTGAGCGCAGTAAACATAATAAAAGAAATCTCCTCCGAAATCAACGGTGGAGGAGGCGGACAATCCTTCCTCGCAACAGCAGGAGGAAAGAAAGCGGCCGGACTGGAAGCTGCCCTCAGAAAAGCGAGGGAAATCCTTTTCAGGTAACCCTTGTTCAAGCCCGACAAACCCCGGTTGTAAAGCCGGTTTTTTTTTGCTTTCTCTATCATATGCGATTTTTTCGACCGGATTACAAGTGATGACTTGCTTTTAATTCCGGTCTAAACATTCTATGAAAAACAAATTTCATACTTTACTTATTTATTGTGTTTTAAAAGTGCGTATTATTGCTTTTTTTCCTGCTTGTAATTTTTTGTTCGAAATAATTTATTAGAATTGCACATTTTTAATCGGAATTTACAATGGAAATACGCAGAACATTTGACATTATAGATCTCAATTGTAAAGAATACCCTCGAAAGGATATGTATGCCGGGAAGCAGGGGAATGAATGGGTTGCCTATACAACAGAACAGGTCAGGGAGTACGTCGATCTTGTCAGTTACGGACTGATGGCAATGGGCTTCCGAAAGGGAGACAAGGTAGCGACCATAAGCCCCAACAAACCCGAATGGAACATTGTTGACATGGGCCTTGCACAGGCCGGAATAATACATGTTCCGGTATATCCTACCATAAGTACCGACGAATACGATTATATACTCCGGCATTCAGGAGTAAGGGCGATAATCGTCGGGAACAAATCGATATATAATAAAGTAAAGCCGATAGCCGGAAAAATTCAGACTCTGAAAGAAATCTTTTCCTTTGATCCGGTTGAGGAAGTCAGACCATATTCCGAAATCATAGAGAAAGGCAGGGAGAATGCTGACAGGTTAAGGGAAGAACTCAAAAAAGTCAGGGACAGCATCGATCCCGAAGAGATGGTTACCATTATATATACATCAGGTACGACGGGAAACTCAAAAGGAGTCATGCTTTCGCACAGGAATCTGGTTACCAATGCCATTACCACATCAAAAGTCCACAACCTGCGATACGGCCACAGGGCGATGAGTTTCCTTCCCCTGTGCCATGTCTATGAGAGGATGGTAAACTATCATTTTCAGTACAAGGGTATCAGTATCTACTATGTCGAGAACATGGGAACCATCTCCGAAGCTATGAAAGAAGTTAAGCCTCATATTTTCAACACCGTACCCAGGCTTCTTGAAAAGATTTATAACAATATCATCAACAAGGGGAAAAACCTTACATGGCTGAAGAGATCAATCTTTTTCTGGGCTGTAAGACTTGGACTTAAGTTCCGACTTAACGAGAACTCATCGTTCTATAACTTCAGACTTGGGATTGCCCGCAGGCTGATTTTCAGTAAATGGCAGGAAGCCCTGGGCGGGCAGGTTCAGTTGATTGTCTCCGGCGGTGCTGCCCTGCAACCGAGGCTTGAGAAGATATTCTGGGCTGCCGGGCTGCCTGTGATACAGGGTTACGGACTTACAGAGACTTCTCCGGTAATAGCCGTGAATGACATCTGTAAAGGCGAGATGGGCTTTGGCACTGTCGGACCCGTTATAGAGGGAGTCGAGGTAAAGATTGCTGACGACGGGGAGATACTCTGCAAAGGTGTTAATGTAATGATGGGCTATTATAACGCCCCTGAACTTACTGCTGAGGTTATCGATAAGGAAGGATGGTTCCATACAGGCGACATCGGGGTATTTGAGAAAGAAAAGTTACTCCGTATCACTGACAGGAAGAAAGAGATGTTTAAGCTTTCGGCAGGAAAATATATCGCCCCCCAGGTTATCGAAAACAGATTGAAGGAATCATTCTTCATCGAACAGACAATGGTGATCGGAGAAAACGAGAAGTTTGCCAGTGCACTTATATCTCCAAACTTCGGCTACCTTCACGACTGGTGCTCAAAGCACAGGATCGAGTTCCGCGACAATCGTGATCTTATTGAGCTCCCTGAAGTCGTTGAGCAGTTCTCGAAAGAGGTAAGGGATGTAAATAAATCTCTCGGTGAGTATGAACAGATAAAAAGGTTCAGGCTCGTAACCGAGGAATGGACACCTCAGACTGGTGAACTCTCTCCTACCCTTAAGCTTCGCAGAAACCTTATAGCTTCAAAGTACAGCGAATTAGTTTCTGAGATATATTTCGGGGGCGATAAGGAAACCGGCGTTCTGTCGCTCATAAAGAGCGGCATAAACGAAATCCTTAAAAACCTGCCGAAATTCTGATTGAATTTTAAGCTCATGTGATTCTGTAATCATTGAAGAGACAGACAGCTCTCGTTCTTTTTATAGATCCTGTCCTGTTTGAGAGTCTATTTTTTGTAATTTTGGGGTTTTAAATAAAGATGAGACGAGCCTCACTTCCAGCCTTAATCCTTTCAGCTTTTTGCTCTGTGATTATTTCATCGTGCACGCCCGGTGCCTGTTTTGAAGACACTGAGTCATTCCTTAAGGCTACCTTTTACAGGAATGAAGACAAAAGAGTTGTGCCGCCCGACAGCATTACGGTATGGGGCTCAGGCCTGGAAGGGAAGATGATCTACAACAGGGAGACTAATGTGCAGCCTGCACTCCTTCCTCTCGATGCCTCATCAGGGGAAGCCAAATTTGTTTTAAGAATCAATGGCGTTAACGATACAGTTTCATTCCGCTATACCAGTTTTCCCCACTTTATTTCCAAGGAATGCGGATATACATTCTTCCATACTTTGGATGTGGATTACTATTCGGTGACATCAAATATCATCGATACCATCGTTTTCAGGAAGAGTAACATAACAACAGAAAATGAGGAAAATATCCGCATATATTATTAGTATTGCCTTACTGTTTTTGTCTGCAGTATCACAGGGTCAGGATACCGTGGCATTTCCCCTTAAGATAAAGGCCGGTATTGAAGTTTCAGGCCCCGTAATCTATATGACCGACAGAAATAACCTTGATGCAGGAGGGTTTATTTCAGTCGACAGGAATGAAAAGATGGCATATTCACTTGAAGGAGGATTTTCAGATTTCAGATATTCACAGTACAACTATGACTACAGGTCGAAAGGTTTGTATTTAAAAGCAGGCCTTGACTTTAACCTTCTTAAACCAACCGTGTCTCTCGGCAAATACCAGGCCCTCCTTGGGCTCAGATACGGGCTGAGCCTTTTCAGCTCTGAGACCCCTGAACTCAGTCATGAGAACTACTGGGGGACACATCACGCTTCAATTGCGGCATCAAGCATGACAGGTCATTTTCTGGAGCTGGCTCCGGGGGTCAGGACAGAGCTCTTCCGTAACTTCAGCATCGGATGGACGGTAAGACTTAAGTTCCTGATCTCCGGAGGCGGTGGAAAAGACAACAGGCCGGTATATATTCCCGGATATGGTGACGGGGGAAGGGGAGCAAATGCCGGGATAAGCTATTATATGATCTGGAACATTCCTTTCAGGACGATCACGGCGGTTACAAAGAAAGAAAGCAGTCCGGCTACGGGAACGGAGAGTACGCAACCATCTCAGGATATGCAGAATATCACCAGGCCGGGATCAATGTTTTAACTTTCACTGACAGCTTTTTCACTCCCGGAGCTGAACATCAGCAGACCAAGATAGGTGATTAGCCCGTTAACCAGAAGAAGTTCAAAGCCAAACTTATAGCCATTAAAAAGCCTTTCTGAATTCATGCTCAGAAAATAGCATATCACCGGCGACAAAACTGCAATAAACGGGGTTATTCTGTCATTGGCTTTCCTCCCGGAGAAGAGACCGAAAGAATAAAGACCAAGAAGGGGTCCATAAGTATAACCAGCTATTGTAAACAGGTTATCAATCACAGCGCTGTTATTCAAAGCCTTGAAAAGCAGAATGCTTATAAAGAAAACGAAGGCTATTGAGATATGGACAATGTACCTGATCCGTGTCTTTCTTTTTTCCGTGATATCCTTTTTCTTATCAAGACCCAGAAAATCAATGCTTATGGATGTTGTGAGAGATGTAAGGGCACCGTCGGCACTGGGGAAAGCAGCAGAGATGAGGCCTATAAGGAAAACCACTCCGGCAACCGGCCCGAGATGCTGAAATGCAATGGTTGGAAAGAGATCGTCGGTCGATTGAACCGTAACATTCACACTGGCAGCATAAACCATAAGCAGGGCTCCGAGTACGAGGAACAGGAAATTAACGAATATAAGTATACCGCTGAATGTAAACATGTTCTTTTGTGCTTCCCTGAGATTCCTGCAGCTCAGGTTCTTCTGCATCATCTCCTGGTCGAGCCCGGTCATCGCAATGGTTATGAACATCCCGCTCAGAAACTGCTTCAGGAAAAATCTCTCATGATGCCAGTCGGTGATAACCATACGCGAAATATTCCTGTCGGAGATCATGTTAATCAATGACCCAAATGAGTGTCCCATCTCGCGGCTTATGTAAACCACCGAAAGCACAACAGCCAGAAGCATAAAGGTAGTCTGCAGTGTATCAGTCCATACTATTGTCCTTATTCCTCCCTTGAGAGTATAAAGGATAATCAGGGTGATAAAAACAAGTACATTGACCCAAAACGGAATATTCCAGGCATCAAAGACAAACAGCTGAAGTACATTAATAACCAGAAACATTCGAAGGGAAGCTCCCAATATCCTGGAAAGGATGAAAAAGCCGGCCCCTGTTTTGTATGACCAGAATCCGAATCTCTGATCGAGATAGGAGTATATAGATGTAAGTTTCAGCTTGTAGTAAAGAGGGAGAAGGACCAGGGCGATGACGAAATAGCCGAAGAGATAACCAAGAACCACAAGCATATATGAGAACTGCGTATCCTTCACCCATCCGGGAACCGACATGAAAGTCACACCTGAGAGCGAGGCTCCTATCATACCGTAGGCTACCACAAACCAGGGCGACACTTTGTTGCCTATGTAAAATGACTGGCTGTCGGCTTTCCGGGTCGTTATCCATGTTACCAGAAAAAGAATTGCTGTATAAAGCAGGAATATACCAAGGATCAGAGAAGGTGACATAATTTTCGAATAATCTGCAAGGATACTAAAAAGAGCGGAAGACAAAAAATTACACGGCATTTTAGTTCAAAGGAAGGAATTGAATTAATTTTGCAGTAAAATCCATCCTATGGGCTATACTGAATATTCATCAAGGCTTCTTGAAAATGCGGTAAACGAATTTGCCACTTTACCGGGTATAGGACGGAAGACGGCATTCAGACTTGTGATGAGCCTCCTGAAAAGAGATCCTGAAGAGGTGAAAAGATTTGGCGAGGCAATCTCCCGGCTTCATTCTGAGATCCACTACTGCAAGCAATGTCATAATATTTCTGACAGCGATATCTGTAATATCTGCAGTGATGAAAAAAGGGACAAATCACTGTTGTGCGTCGTTGAGAACATACAGGATGTGATGGCTATTGAGAATACCAGGCAATTCAGAGGGGTATACCATGTTCTTGGAGGCATCATCTCCCCGATTGACGGGATAGGTCCGTCAGATCTTAATACAGACAGCCTCGAAGAGAAGGTAAGGGAAGGCAGGGTAAAGGAAGTGATCCTTGCCCTCAGCACCACAATGGAAGGCGACACCACCAACTTCTACCTTTACAGGAGATTATGCAGGTATGACGTCCTCCTTACTACCCTGGCCAGGGGAGTGGCTGTGGGTGACGAACTTGAATATACCGATGAGATTACTCTTGGAAGGGCCATCAACAACCGTAACCCCTATCAGCAATAGACTTCAGATCGCTCCTCATTCAGACTTCGTTTTTTGTTGAACCAAAACGTGTTTATTCTAAACATATATGGTTCAGAGTTGTTACTAGTACAGTAATAGATTTATTAAAATGAAGGGAAGTTCGGACTTTCTTAAGGACGGACCATCTGAAAAACGGAGTATCTATGGCAAGGATGAATATTTTATTACCCGCAATGGGTGAAGGTATCATTGAAGCTACAATAAATAAATGGCTTGTCTCAGCCGGAACTGCTGTCAGAGAGGACGATCCTCTTGTGGAGGTAGCCACCGACAAGGTAGACTCTGAAATCCCGGCTCCGTCAGCAGGGATCATTGCAGAGATCATTGGAAAGGAAGGCGAGGTAATGAAGGTTGGTTCTATACTGGCC